>CALKJA010000108.1 GCA_937995865.1 uncultured Paracoccaceae bacterium
AGCCCCCCAATGGGGGTGGGTGGGCGGGCCCACCCACCTCAGCAAAACCCGCCGGACGGCCAATGTTTTCTTACAAGGCTCTCCGCGTGCGTCTTAACGGCTGTAACTGCCCACCTCATAGCCGTGAGGTCTTTTCAAATCTGACCTTGGCTGCCAACACTACGCCATGACAGACATCTCGGATTTCCTCATCATCGGCGGCGGCATCGCAGGCACCTCCCTTGGGGCGCGGCTGGCCCGCCACGGCACAGTGACACTGCTTGAGGCCGAAACTGCGCTCGCCTACCACGCCTCCGGACGCTCAGCTGCGCTATACGAGGAAACATATGGCCAACCCTCTACGATCGCGCTTAACAAAGCCTCCAAAGACGATCACCATACTCTCGACGGCGGGGTGCTTAGCCCGCGCGGGTTGATGCTGCTGGATTCAGGTGATCCCGCCCATTTTGAATCGGATATGCGGGTTATGGCAATGGAGCCAATCACTCTTGCCGAAGCGCAAGAGATGGTTCCGATCCTGAACCCCAGCACAGTTCACCGCGCAGGATATCACGCCGAGGCTTTGGATATCGACACAGACCGTCTTGTTCAGCACTTCGCGCGCACGATCCGCCAGCATGGAGGGCAGGTCATCACCAGTGCAAAAGTCACCGCGATCCATCCCGGCTGGCGCGTTGAAACGGCAAATGGCACCTTCAGCGCACGGTTGCTTTGCAACGCTGCGGGCGCTTGGGTGGATCAGATCGCGGTGATGTCTGGTGTTGCACCGCTTGGCTTTACACCTTTGCGCCGCTCGATGGCCCGGATCAAAGCGCCCAGTGACCATGATGTATCTCGCTGGCCAATGATGTTTGGCCCCGGTGAGGATTGGTATGCCAAGCCAGACGCTGGCGCGCTGATCGTTTCTCCCGCCGATGAAGACCTGTCAGAGCCGATGGACGCTTGGGCCGATGATATGGCGCTGGCCGAGGGTCTCGCCCGCTATGAGACCGCAGTCACTGTGCCAGTGACACGCCCTCTTGCAACATGGGCGGGCCTGCGGACTTTTTCGCCGGACCGCAATCTGGTGATCGGCCACGCACCCGACAATCCGATGTTCTTTTGGCAGGCTGGCCAAGGTGGCTACGGCATTCAAACCGCCCCCGCGGCAAGCCGGCTGGGCGCTGATCTGATCCTTGGCCGAAGCTCTGAGTTGGACGCCGAAACCCGCGCGCAGCTTGACCCAGCGCGGTTTATTTCCTGAGATCTGTGGGCTGCGCTCTTGCCGTTTTGCGCCGGTTAGAGCTACGTTGCTTCCATTCATCAAAGGAGTTTTTATGATCCGTTTTGCTTTGCCCGCCATTCTCTTACTAGGCACGTCTGCACCTGCCTTTGCCGATGCTTTGGAAGACCGCTTCCTTGTTGCCCAACAAAACTTCCAAGACAGGATGGAAGCATTCTATACCTCTCGCGTGCCTGAGCTCGGTGCGCTGATGCCTGACTTCATGGCTGATGAGCGCGCTCGTGACTCGATGGTTTGCGTGCTCGATCACATCCGCGACGAAGGCGGCGAAGACATGGCCGAGTTGTATGTCTCATCAATCGAAGAGATGGGCAGCGCCCCGTTTGAAAATATGGAAGACCTTGCTGGTATCCCCGACGAAATTCCGTCTGACATGATCTTTGGTGGTATGCGGTCTTGCGATAACATCGGGATAAGCCAAGAACTGATGGCTGAAACTGGCTTTCTTGAGGTGATAAGCAATCCAGAGACCCTGCAAGCCTTTATTGACTGAATTATGACCCTCACATCACGCCACCAAAGGACATCACACATGATCCGTATTCTGACACTTACTACCCTTCTTGCCCTCCCGCTTTCGGCGGCAGCCGAAACTGAGCTTGAGCGGCTCGAACGTCTCACAACCCAACTGTCCGAAAAGATGTATGCGCATATCGTCAAAGAATTCCCACAAGCAGAAGGCAACCTGCCAGATCCAAGCTGGAATGATGAAACCCGCGCAGCCGCGCAATGCTCGGTCACGGAGTGGCGCGCCGAGATCGGCGACGCGGCGGTCAATGAGATGCTCGACAAAATGGAAGCAGAGCTGGCCAAACCCATCGATGACTTCGCGGCATGGGCGGCGGGAAATCAGTTGGAGAGCCCACTTACAGATGAGCAATCGATCGCCATCGAAGAAAAATGCGGCATGGCGGAAGCGATGACCAACAAGATGATGTCAGACCCCAAAATGCCCGACCTCATGCAAGCCATGCAAGCAGTGATGGGCGACAACGGCTAAGCGCTTTTTCAACCATCATTTCTTCCGAATCTTAAAACGACCCCGCGCACATGCCTTATGTTGCGCGGGGTTTGCCGTTGTAAGGGCATGTGTGATGGCGCAGCGGGGCTTGTGGCGGGTGGCAGCCAAAAGGCCGCCCAGCACGCCTAACGATGCACAGCTCACCTTATGCCTCCAATCACCCGCCGATTCCGAAAAAAGGCCGCCTTTTCTAAAAAAACATAGTCAATTTTCAAATCAGGCGCGCGGGATAGCGGCGGCTTGGGCGATGCAGGTGTCGAGCCCCATTGCACCCTCCCAACCTCGTTCGAAAGGACTGATCCGATGACCAATCTGACACATCCCGCCGCCTGCCTGCGTCTTGCACAAGATCGCCCAATGACATCGCATATCGACAGCGACGTCATTGCCGTGAGTGCCGATATGGTTTTCGATCGGTCTGACTACGTGCCGCTCTATTATGATCTGGGTCACAAGATCACATCAGACTGCGGCACGATCGATGCGTATCGCGCACTTGCAATGACGGGTGATTTCCACTGGCTGGTTTTTACCCCCGGTAAGCGCAAAGGCTATCACGCCCAATGCGAAGACCCGTTTGAAGCGATGGAACGCGCCAAACAATGCTGGGCCCACCGCCGCGCCGTACGCCAAGAATGGGTGAGTGTCGAAGCAACCGCGCGGGACCTGCTTTGGGGCCGTCAGTCCTTTGACGTTACCGTTGATGATCTTATTGCATCCCCGTTGTGCCACATGGGCATCGAAGGGTGTCGAAAAACGCTGGGCCTTAGCCGGGTCACACGTATCTCGGGCCGCTTGGCTGCCTTGATCATGAAGATCGAGCCACAAATGGGCTTTGTCATCCATGCCGCCATGCAACGCCACGGCCAACCCGCACCAACAGGTTCCAGCGCTGCAATGATCTAAGGCCCCCAAGCGGGGGCCGCAAAACGTGGCGGCCCCGCCTGACTGCGCAAACAACAGGTTCCAATGCGTTGACCATCCGCCGCAATTATGACGTAAAGTAAACGCCAAGTTGTAGTTGCCCGGAGACGGTTTTGGACCTCGCCACATTTGATATCGCTCTGCGTGGGTGCATTACCGGATTGCTCGCTGTCCTAACGGTCCTCATTCTCATGAGCCGCATTACGCGTGAGGCACAGATATCCTACATGGTTCTGGCGATCGCGGCGGTTTGCAGGCTCTGGGGCAACTTGTCGCCAGGTTACGAATTTGCAGATGGCTTGACGGCAGTGCTGCGCGCGTTTGGGGCCTTATCAGGCCTCGCGCTCACTTGGTTCATTGTTGCCATATTCCTCGACGACAGACGCCGTGCTTGGATATTTTTGACGTCGGGATTGTTAATTACATTTGCGATGTTCGTGGCCAGAGACTTCCCGCCCCTTGTCCCATATCTGCGCGGCTATGTTGTCTTTCACATGTTTGCGCTTATGGTTCTCGTGATCTATTCAGGACGAGACGACCTTCAAGACGCGCGGCGGCGGCTGCGACCAGCGATGGCCGCGTTCCTGTTGCTTTACGGCGTCGGCAACGCCTTGACATCAACCCCGATGCAAGGGGCCGCTACGGTAGGCTCAGCCTTCACCCAGTCACTGGCCTTCGCGGTAATTCAGATCATCTTTGCCATTTGGGCTCTTAAAGCAAACCTGGATCACTGGCCCGGCAAGATTGATCCTGCACCCGCCTCTGAGCCCACCCGCGCCGAACGCAATTCGGCCCAAGACGCGCTCATCGCACGCATCAACGCCGCCATGGGCGAAGGCGTGTGGCGCGTTGAGGGTCTTACTGTTGGTCAGCTTGCCCGCCATGTTGGCGTGCCAGAGCATCAGGTGCGCAAAGCGATCAATCAGGGGCTAGGCTACCGGAACTTTGCCAGCTTTATTAACCGCGCGCGGGTGGATGCAGCCAAGTCTCGGCTGACCGATCCTGATGCGCTAGGTCAAACAGTGCTGGAGATCGCATTTGACGTGGGCTTCAGCTCGCTTGGACCGTTCAATCGGGCCTTCCGCGAAGAAACCGGCCAGTCCCCCACAGATTTCCGCCGCACATCCGCAGGCTGACTCCCTCAGCCTGCCGCATATTTTCTTGAAAGGGCCAAAATCCTTGAAAAGGATTTTAAAAGTCTTTCCAAGACTTTTCCCGCGCTACAAATCAACCGTCCTTGCGAATGACCGCGTTGGACGGATCATAGGGGCTGTCTTCGGTCACTGTCGCATCCCAGAGCTGATCGAACATCTTGACCTTCAGCTTGGTCCCCGGCACCGCAAGTGCGGGCCGCACATATCCCATCGCAATCGAGCCGGCGAAATGCGGGGAATACCCTCCTGACGTCAGACGCCCCACGCGATCCTCCCCATGATAAAGAGCTTCGCGGCCCCACGGATCGGCATCGTCGGGCCCATCCACTTTGAGCGTCACACACATGGACCGGATGCCCTTGGCCTCCATCGCCTCTTTGCCGTGGAACTCTTTGGACAGATCCACAAAACGGTCCAACCCAGCCTCCAGCGGGGTCGCATCGCGGCCAAGCTCCGTGCCAAACGCGCGGTAGCTTTTCTCCTGACGCAACCAGTTTTGCGCACGCGCGCCAACATTGACCATGCCATGCTTTGCGCCGGCCTCTTGCAGCAAGTTCCACAGGTAGCGTGAGAATTCGATCGGGAAGTGCAGCTCATAACCAAGCTCACCCGTATATGCGACGCGGATCGCATTGACGGGGCACATGCCCAACTCAATTTGCCGGGCCGACAGCCACGGGAACCGCTTGTTGGACAGCGCAGTCTCTGGATCCGCATCCTTGATGATCTCGCGCAGAACGTCCCGCGATTTCGGCCCGGCTATGGCAAAGACGCCCCATTGGGTCGTGACCTCTTGTTCGTTAATCCGGCCAAAACGATCCTCTTGGTCCATGATCGCTTTGTACAGGTAATCCTGATCATAGGCGGTCCATGCCCCGGCAGAGACAAGGTAATAGTCATCCTCAGCCAACCGCACGATCGTATATTCCGTGCGCGTGGTGCCTGCCGCCGTCAGCGCATAGGTCAGGTTGATCCGGCCCACGCGTGGGAGCTTGTTGGTGGTGAACCAATCCAGAAACGCCGTCGCACCGGGGCCGCTGATCCGGTGTTTGGTAAAGGCCGTGGCATCGATCAGCCCAACACCTTCGCGGATCGCATGAGCCTCGGCCTTAGCATGGTCCCACCAGCCACCGCGCCGGAAAGACCGCGCGTCATGGTCAAACGTCTCGGGCGCATCAACGGGGCCGTAATAATTGGGCCGCTCCCACCCGTTCACACAGCCAAACTGCGCGCCCAGCGCCTTTTGCGCGTCATAGACAGGCGTCGTCCGCAGCGGTCGGCACGCGGGACGCTCTTCGTCTGCGTGGTGCAGAACATAGACGTGATCATAGCATTCTTCGTTCTTGCGCGCCGCGTATTCGGTTGTCATCCACGGCCCAAAACGCTTGGGATCAAGCGAGGCCATATCAATCTCGGCCTCACCTTCGACCATCAGCTGCGCAAGGTAGTGGCCCGTGCCACCCGCCGCCGTGATCCCAAAGGAGAACCCTTCCGCGAGCCACATATTGCGCAGGCCGGGCGCTGGCCCAAGAAGCGGGTTGCCGTCAGGCGTGTAGCAAATCGGGCCGTTGTAGTCATCCTTAAGGCCCACGGTTTCGGATGTCGGGATCCGGTGGATCATCGACATGTATTCTTCTTCGATCCGTTCGAGATCCAACGGGAACAGGTCCGCGCGGAAACTATCCGGCACTCCATACTCAAACCGCGCTGGTGCGTTTTTCTCATAGGGGCCAAGGATCCACCCACCGCGCTCTTCGCGGACATACCATTTTGCATCCGCATCGCGCAGAACCGGATGCTCTGGATTGCCCGCTTCGCGCCATGCAACCAACGCCGGATCAGGCTCCGTGACGATATATTGGTGCTCAACCGGGATCGCCGGGATCTTAAGGCCAAGCAGCCCCGCCGTGCGCTGCGCGTGGTTGCCTGACGCGGTCACCACGTGCTCTGCCGTGACCACAACCTGTTCTTCGGAGGGCACAAGATTGCCGCCTTTTTCGACCATCTTGGTCAGCGTCACATTCCAAGCGTCCCCGGTCCATTCAAACCCATCTGCCTGCCAGCGCTGCTCAATCGTCACGCCAAGCTGGCGGGCGCCTGCGGCCATTGCATTGGTGACGTCCGCTGGGTTGATGTAACCGTCCGTGGGGTGAAGGATGGCCCCCTTAAGATCCTCGGTCCGCACCAGCGGATACCGTTCTTTGATCTGCGCAGGCGACAACCACTCATAAGGAACACCGCATGTCTCCGCCGTTGAGGCATAGAGCATATATTCGTCCATGCGCTCTTGGGTTTGAGCCATCCGCAAGTTGCCAACCACATAGAACCCCGGATCCTGCCCGGTTTCTTCCTTGAGCGACTTGTAGAACTTGATCGAGTAATCATGGATATGCGTCGTGGCATAGCTCATGTTGAAATAGGGCAGAAGGCCCGCCGCATGCCATGTTGAACCGGCCGTTAGCGCGTCCCGCTCTACCTGCATCGTGTCCCAACCGGCCTTACCCAGATGATAGGCAATCGATGTACCGACTGCCCCGCCTCCGATAACCAGCGCTTTGACCTGCGTTTTCATGCTGCACTCTCCCTGAGGGCCTGTGATCGTGTGTTGTTGCGCAGAATGCAGTAACTGCGCCGCAACCGCAAAATCAAGCCGACCCAATGAGGTCCGTTTGCGACCTTTGCTTTACACAAGCACACGTAGAGTGATTAGCTGACTAAACCCCCAAAGGACCATATATCATGAAACTTGCCTACCTCACACTCGCCGCCCTGCTGCTGAGTGGATGCATGGAACCCCAGCCCGCCCAAAAAATGTCCACGCAACCAGCGCCTCAAGCTCAACCGGCCGCCGCGCCCGCATCCCCTGCACCAGCGCCCGTCGCCGCAGCAGCAAAAGCACCAACTGGGGCCGCCACCAGCTGGGACGCGTTCATCAATGATCGCCAACGGGCCGGAAGAATTGAGAACCCGACCCCGCTGAGCCTTAGCCAGATGGAGGGCATCTGTCGCACGGCGCTGAACTCTGGGATGTCGATGAAAACCATCGTTGAAACCTATGGCTTTGCCCACGGATGGAACCACAATGGCGGCAAGATCGAAGCTGCAAGCTACAAGATCGCACCGAACCCAGAGCGCATCATTCGGATGAGCATCTTTTACACCCGTGCCGGCAAAATTCGAAATATCGCCTATCACAACGATTCCAACAAACATCGGGGCGGAATATCCGATTGGATGAGTGCGGATCAGAAGTGCACTTTGGGTCTTGTGCACCCGCGGCTCAGATAGCGGCGCATGTTGCGCAAGGTTGGCTTGATCCCGGTCTGCCTGGGGCTGGCCTGCTTTACAGCGGGACTCTTTGGGGCACTGCACAATCAGGTTTCGTTCACAGCCGGGCCAGCGTATTTTCATGATCTGAAATTCGCGCAATTCCGCATCCCGGCTAGCACGCCAGATCGTTGGGGCGCGGCGCAGGTGGGCTGGAAGGCAAGCTGGTGGATGGGCCTGATATTGGGCACGCCTATGGCCGCAGCAGCATTGCGCCATCGCGCGATGCTGCGGGTCTTTTGCACCGGGATTTTTGTCACCCTTTGCATCGCCGCGCTGTGCGCAACAGGCGGTCTTGGGCTGGCGCTTTGGCTGGGTGAGCCATGGATCGCGTCAAACCTTCGTGTTGAAAACATCTATGCGCCGGGCTTTCTCACTGCGGCGGCAATGCATGACGCAAGCTATTTAGGCGGTGGGCTTGGCTTGCTGGTGGCGTTGGTGGTGACGTGGCGGCGCCGATAATAACCTTTGGACCCTCGCGCACAGGTTAACGATTTTTTCGACCCTCATGTGCGCCAATCACGTATGTATCGGTTGTGTATGGGTTGTGTATCATATGTGCTGCACCCAAAACTTGACCGATTGCGGCCCACAGAGGATCGTGAACACCGCGCGCGATGTAGTGAGACCCCGGTAACGACCCCGCGCCGCCGCTAGGAAACGCTTGCACTTGGCGTGCGGCGTGTCAGCTATAGATCCAACACGCCAAATACAGGACAGACCATGTTTAGAGCTCTCAAAATCGCCCTTCCTTCATTCCTGATTGGTGTCCTTGTTGGGGGCGCAGGATGGTATCTTTTTTCGCCGTTGTTCATTGACCAAGTGGTCAATGAACGCATTGTGGTTTCTGCTGAATCAGAGGTCCTTTCGAGTGGCACATTTATAGATGCAGACCGGGTCCATCAGGGGGCTGGAACCGCGTCACTTGTGCGGCAACCGGACGGCGCGGTTGAACTTCAACTGACTGATTTTACAGTTACAAACGGGCCCGACCTTAAGGTTTATTTGTCGGTACATCCCGGGCCAATCACCGCCGCAGACGTGACCGATGCGGAGTGGGTTTCACTGGGTGCGCTAAAGGGCAATGTGGGCAATCAAACCTATTTATTGCCTAGCGAGTTAGATCCCGCATCCTTTGGCTCTGTTGTGATCTGGTGCGAACAGTTTGGCGTTCTCTTCTCTCCTGCTGCGTTGTCCTAACGGTTGCGCCTTTGCGCGGCTTGGGCGATAGCGGTGGGATGAAGACCTATGACACCAAAACTGCCATGCGCGATCACGTCATGGCATTGAAACGCAACGGGAAATCCGTTGGGTGTGTGCTTACGATGGGGTTCCTCCACGCTGGCCATATGGCCTTGATTCGCGAATGCGCGCGGCATGTGGATGAGGTGTGTGTATCCATTTTTGTGAACCCAACACAGTTCGGTGAAAAAGACGATCTCGATGCTTATCCCACTGATATTAAAGGCGATTTGACCCAACTTAAGGCAGAAGGTGTCAATGCGGTATTCCTGCCTACTCCGGCTGAAATGTACCCAGAGGGCGCAGATACAATGGTGGACGTTCCGGGGTTGAGCGGCATCCTTCAAGGCAAAATTCGGCCGGGGCATTTCACAGGCGTTTCAACCGTCGTGACCAAGCTCTTTAACATCCTGCAACCCGACGTGACCGTGTTCGGCCAAAAAGACTACCAACAGCTTGCGATCATTAGACAAATGGTTCGGGATCTGGCCATGCCTATCCGCGTGATTGGGTTGCCTACGGTGCGTGAAGAAGATGGGTTGGCGATGTCATCGCGCAACGTCCGTCTCACGCCGGAAGACCGGATTGCCGCCAAAGTGCTTAACGCTGCGCTGGACCGTGCCGAAGTGCAGGACGCCCGCGATCTGAGCACCGAAACCCTACGCAGTTTGGTCCGCGAGACCATTGGCAAAGAACCTCGCGCCGATATTCGCGGCATCGATATTCGTGATGCCACCACCCTTACGCCGTTCTACGGGCCTTTGGACCGTGCGGCCGTCATTTTACTCTCGGTTCGGTTTGGGGATATCCTTTTGATCGACAACCGAATTATCGGCCCCGGAAAGGACAGCCTATGAGCACCCAGAAACCGATCCGCCGCAAGACCTGCCCCCAGATAGCAGCCATGAAGGGCGGCGATCCGATTGTATCGCTGACCTCTTATCACGCACATACAGCCGCGATTGTAGACGGACATGCGGATTTTATCCTTGTGGGTGATAGCCTTGGCATGGTGATGCACGGGATGGAGACAACTGTGGGTGTGCCCCTTGATCTGATGATCATGCACGGTAAGGCCGTGGTGCGCGGCACGGCGCAGGCTTTGATCGTGGTAGACATGCCCTTTGGCACCTATGAAGAATCTCCGGAGATCGCGTTCCGCAACGCGTCCAAGATCCTTAAAGAAACAGGATGCGGGGCGGTTAAGCTGGAAGGCGGATCGCGCATGGCCCCAACGATCAAGTTCTTGGTCGAGCGTGGCATTCCTGTGATGGCCCATATCGGTCTGACCCCGCAATCCTCGCATGTCATGGGCGGTTTCAAAACTCAAGGGCGGGATGAAGACAGCTGGGCCATCCATGAGGCCGATGCGCGTGATGTGACAGATGCCGGGGCGTTTGCCATTGTGCTTGAAGGCATGGTGGAGCCGCTGGCAGCCAAGATCACCGCGCAAATCGAAATCCCTACAATCGGGATCGGAGCATCAGCAGACTGCGACGGACAAATTCTTGTGCTAGAAGACATGCTGGGGCTCAGCCCACGGGCACCCAAATTTGTCAAAGTTTACGGCGATTTAGGCGCACAGATCGAAGCAAGCGTCAAAGCATATGCCGATGAGGTGCGCGCGCGCAAATTCCCCGGCGAAGCACAAGTGTATCGCTAGCTCCGCAAACGATGGCCTGAAGCGACGCGCGGATCTGAGCGTTTCAGACCATCGACGGTACAACAAGATCAGGAGGGCGGTGCCCGTCATCGAATGTCTTGATGTTAATGATGACTTTTTCACCCATTTCATCGCGGCCTTCAACCGTGGACGATCCCATGTGTGGTAAGAGCACGACATTGGGCAGCTCGCGCAAACGCGGATTGATGGTTTGGGTCTTTTCATAGACGTCCAATCCCGCGCCTGCGATGTCCTGACTGCGCAGCGCACGCGTTAAAGCATTTTCATCGATCACTTGGCCGCGAGATGTATTTACGATGACCGCCGTGGGCTTCATGAGCTTGATCCGCCGCGCATTCATCAGGTGAAACGTGGACGGCGTATGAGGGCAATTGATCGAAATTACATCCATCCGGCTGACCATCTGGTCTAGACTCTCCCAATAGGTAGCGGCCAGATCCTCTTCGATTTCTGGGCGCAGGCGCTTTCGGTTGTGATAATGCACTTGCATTCCAAAAACTGCCGCGCGCCGCGCAACAGCCTGACCAATACGCCCCATCCCAAGGATGCCCAGACGCCGCCCGCCTAAGCGGCCACCCAGCATTGCCGTCGGGGACCAGCCTTCCCAATCGCCCGATTGCATCAGCGCAAGACCTTCAGGGATACGCCGCGTCACCGCCAGCATCAGCGCCATTGTCATATCGGCAGTATCATCCGTCACGACACCCGGTGTGTTCGAAACCAGCACCCCGCGTTGCCGAGCGGTCTGCACGTCAATATGATCAACGCCAGCGCCGTAATTGGCGATGAGTTTAAGATTATCGCCCGCCTGCCCCAGCAATGTGCCATCGATATCGTCAGTGACAGTTGGCACCAGAACATCCGCAAATTTCAGCGCCTCTGTTAGCTGCGCACGGGTCATCGGAGTGTCGGTTTCGCGCAGATGTACGTCGAAAAGCTCTGACATTCTGGTTTCGACGACTTCGGGCAACCGTCGCGTCACGACAACACTCAACCTTTTGGATGGCATCTGGACTGGTTCCTCCCTTTTTCCGAAATGGGCTTTCTGATACAGTGCCTGCCATAAAGAGTGGGCACAAGAACCTACAGAAATTCAGATGAGGCAAACAGTGTTACGGGCGTGCTACTTCGCAGTCTTATTTCTTTGCATGACCTGCGCTGCCGTTTGGGCAGAGGCCGCCCAAGAGCGTGGGCAGGTCACAAATTTCCCGATCCCTCGCTATGTGTCAATGAAGGCTATTGAGGCTAATGTTCGGCGAGGGCCATCACTTTCGCACAGGATTGACTGGGTTTTTACCCGCCGCGACATGCCTTTGCAGGTCACAGCCGAGCACGGCCATTGGCGCCGGGTTCAGGATCGTGACGGGCTGGGCGGCTGGATTCATTATTCGCTCATTTCGGGCTCACGAACAGTAATTGTTGAAGAAGATATGCTGGGGTTATTTCCCCGCGCCTCTGCGGACGGCCAGGTGGTCGCAAGACTTGAACTTGGGGTTATTGCAGAGTTAGGAAAGTGCGAACCAAATTGGTGCAGGGTCTCGGCCGGCGGATATCGCGGGTGGGTCCCAAAAACCTCAATATGGGGCGTTGAAAAAAATGAAATACGGTAAGGTAAGATCATGAAACACGTCACTCTCCCACAGGACCTAGCAGACTATACTGCAGAAGGTCAGCGCCTCCTTGTTGTTCACGCCGAAGATGGTTGGGTCGAAGGTGTCCGCGAAGGGCAATACGATTTCTTCACTCGGCTTGCACCAACTCTGCGCGCGGCAGGTGTTGCTACTGTTGTCGCAACGCTCGATACGACAATGTCAGACGCTCTTTTGGAGCAGAACCATCTGCACATTATTTTCGGCAACAGGCCGCGATATGGCGAAAAGCTGATGCATGTTTCACCTTCTTATGTTTGGGGTTTTTGGTACCTCGACGAAGTCGGGATCAATATCAACTCAACCATGCGGATGCGTCATTTCCGTCCGGATGGCGTGGACTGGGGCCATGCGGAATGGTTCTATAACGGCGTCGCAAACCACATGATCGCGGAAAACATGAGCCGGTTCGAACAGCCCGAGCGCGTGACCAGCCCGCTGAACCCCGCACAATCTGTCGTATTCTGCCAAGATATCGACGACCGTTGGCCGCGCGAGCATTTCCTCACCACCGAAGAGATGATCCGCAACGCAGGTCGCGCCGCGCAAGGCGGAACCGTCTATGTGAAACCGCATCCGTACCAACGCGCGGAAACGCTCGAAAAGATTGAAGAGCAGGCAAATGGCGATCCGAATATCATTCTCACAGATGCCTCGGTTCACGACCTCATCGATGCCTCAGACGTCGTGATCACCCAAAACTCGGCAGCGGGCTTTGAAGCGCTCCTGCACAAGAAAAAAGTCATCACCTGCGCGCGTTCAGATTACCATCACGCCACGGCGACAGCGCGGAGTGAGCAAGAGCTTCGTGAAATGCTGCGTAGCGGCCTGCCGCAGTTTAACGACTTCCCATATGAAAAATATCTCTATTGGTTCCTGTCTGACCACTGTGTTGAGCCGCAGCGTTGGGACTTTGCCGAGACCGTTTGGGATCGCATTCGCGACAAGGCGATGATCTAAGCTCTCCGTTTATCGCAAGGTGGTGGGCGCCTTCACGCCCACCCCTTCGGTAAACCCCCAAAGGCCAGTGCCGTCTGCAGCATCGCCTTTGAAACGCGCCATAACGTGGCAATGTGCGTGAGCCACGGTCTGACCTGCGACAGCGCCAACATTCCAACCCACCGTAAATCCCTCTGGCGCAAGAGCGCTGAGCTGTTCTTTTGCAAACTGAAGTGCATCCGGCATTTCAGACCATTCCGCTGCATTCAGCTCAAAAGGCGCCTCCACATGACGCTTGGGGATAATCATTACCCCGTGACGACGATCACGCGGGATCTGACCAAGCATATAAAGCGCGTGTGTCTCAAAAAGCGGGGCATCGGCCAGCAGCCCGTTTTGCAAACAGAAGCGGCACCCTTTCACGAGGCCGCAAGCCCCCGCCCCTTGAGCAAAGCCTCCACTCCCGGCATCCGCCCGCGAAACGCGGTATACAAAGCCTCAGGCGGCTGGCTCCCACCTGCCGAGAGGATGTGTGTTTCAAGCTTTTGCGCTGTCTGCGCATCAAACGCACCGCCTGCTTCTTCGAACGCGGCAAACGCATCTGCGTCCATCACCTCCGACCACATGTAACTGTAATACCCGCTTGAGTAGCCATCCCCGGCAAACACATGCGCGAAATGGGGCGTGGCATGGCGCATCTCAATCGCGGCAGGCATCCCGAGTTTCGCAAGAACTTCAGCCTGCGCCGCCATCGGATCACTTGGGGCAGCCCCTTCATGGAAGGCAAGATCCACTAGCGCTGAGGCGACATACTCGACCGTGCCAAATCCCATGTCATAGGTAGACGCCGCCAACACCCGCTCTAGCAAGTCGCGTGGCATCGGCGCGCCGGTCTGAGCATGCACAGCGTATTTCTCCAAAACTTCCGGCACTTCTAACCAATGCTCATAAAGCTGGCTGGGCAATTCAACAAAATCGCGCGCAACCGACGTGCCCGAGATCATCGGATAACGCACGTTCGTCAGCATATGATGGAGCGCATGACCAAACTCATGAAAGAGGGTCCTTGCGTCATCAAAGCTTAGCAATGCCGGGGCACCTGCCGGGGGTTTGGCGAAATTGCACACGTTGATCGTGATCGGTCGAACCTCACCCGCCAGCGTGTGGCCAGAACGCAGCCCTGTGCACCATGCGCCGGATCGCTTGCCCGAACGTGCAAAGTAATCACCAATGAAAACCGCCAGATGCTTGCCATCGCGGGTGACTTCCCAAGCGCGGGCATCCGTATTTGGCAAAGCCGCATCAATCGGCTTAAAGGACAGGCCAAACAGGCGTGAGGACACGTCAAAGGCGGCCTCAATCATCTTATCGAGCTGGAAATAAGGCTTTAGCTCAGCTTCATCCAAATCATGCTCTGCCACACGCCGTTTCTCGGAATAATAGCGCCAATCCCATGGTGCGAGGTTTTCGTTGAACCCATCCGCATGCATCATCTGCGTCAAAATAGCGGCATCCGCATCGGCCTGCGCTTTGGCCGGTGCCCACACATCCATCAAAAGCGCACGCACGTTTTCGGGCGTTTTGGCCATTTCGGGCTCAAGCTTGTAGGCTGCAAAGCTCTCATACCCCAGCAACTTGGCGCGCTCTTCACGCAGTTGCAAAATCTCGGCGGCGATGGCGCGGTTGTCCGACTTGCCTCCATTGGCCCCTCGCAAAGACCATGCCTTTTGCGCGCGCTCGCGCAGCGTACGATCCGGGCAAAACTGAAGAAATGGCGTCATGAGAGACCGCGATGTGGTGATCGCCCAACCCTCGACGCCCTTTGCCTCACCAGCAGATTTCGCAGCAGAGACAAGAAACTCGGGCAAACCGGCCAAGTCATTTTGGCCCAGTTCCATGAACCACTCGCCCTCATCGGCCAATAGGTTCTGTGTAAAATCCGTCCCCAGCATCGCAAGACGCGCTTTGAGTTCGGTCATACGCTCTTTGTCCGCGCCTTCCAGCGCCGCCCCTGCGCGGGTGAAATCCTGATGATAGAGCTCGATCACCCGGCGGTCTTGACCATCGAACGCGTCGCGCGCCTCATAAAGCGTCCGGATGCGCGCAAAGAGCGTGGGGTTTGAGATCACCTCAGAGTTATAAGCGCTCAACTCAGTCACAAATGCCTTTTGCAACGCTTGTCGCTCGGGCGTGCTGTCCGTGGACACCATGTTGAAAAAGACGCTCAACACCTGCCGAAGGGGCTGTCCCGCCAGTTCAAGCGCGTGGATCGTGTTTTCCAAAGTGGGCGCATCCGCATTGTCAGCAATCGCCGCGATCTCAGCACGCGCAGCTTTCAGTCCGGCCTCAAGGCTGGGGGCAAATTGGGCGTCATTGATCAGCTCATAGCGCGGCAGGCCAAACGGGCCGTCCCATGTATCGATAAGGGGTGAGCTCATGGTCTATCCTTTCGCCCGCATACGGGGCAGTCAGGGCGTTTGCCCAACTTAATTTTTCGCGTTTCAGCGTCCAGCGCATCATAGATCAGCATGTGGCCCAACAACGGTGTGCCAGCACCGGTCAACCGTTTCACAACTTCCACCGCCATCAGTGACCCGATCACGCCGGGCAATGGCCCTAATACGCCAGCTTCAGCGCAGGAGGGCGCCAATGCGGGATCGGGATCGTTAGGAAAGATGCAGTCATAACACGGACCGTCAAAGGCCGTGTCCCAGATCGCCACCTGCCCCTCCCATTGGGTGAGCGCCCCTGAAACCACCGGCAATCCCAGCTTAGCGGCTGCGGCATTGATGACCCGCCGCGTGGCGAAGTTGTCCACACCATCAACGATCAGGTCATAGTCTTCGAATAGCTCTGCTGCGATTTCGTCCGTGAGCCGCCGGGTATAGGGCTTCACAGTCACATATGGATTGAGCGTATGGATTGCCGCTTCCGCGCTTTGGGTTTTGGTTCGGCCCGTCATGTCATCACGGTGGATCACCTGCCGTTGCAGATTTGTGTGATCTACAGTGTCATCATCGACGATCCCCAAGGTGCCCACGCCAGCAGCCGCCAAGTATTGCAACACCGGAGCGCCTAAGCCTCCGGCCCCCACAACTAACACGCGCGCGCGTTTTAGCTTTGTCTGACCAGCCCCGCCAATCTCACGCAGAACAATGTGGCGTGCGTAACGTTCAAGCTCCACGTCATTCAATTTCTGAGGAGTGAGCGCTTGAGCCACACGTTCCGCTTCGGGCCGCGCTTCCGGCCGGGTCCGTGCGCGCAGCCACCGCAAACCCTTTGAATACAGAACGCCAAGCGCCACAAACCCTGCAATCAATAGCCAAAGTGCCGCCGAACCGCCGGTTCCTTCGCGCAGGGGATGGCCATCAGGCAACGTGATATGGATGATCAAAACGCCAACAAAAAGCAGCCCGATCATGATCCAACGGGCTTGAATTGGCGATTTCATCGCCACACCGATCAGCCACAACGTTGCCGCCATGGAAAAGACAACGATCATGTCCGCTTACCCTTGGCCGGTTGAGCCGAAACCCGCGTCACCGCGCGCGGTGACGTCCAGCTCTGCCGTTTCGTGAAACAATGCTTGGATCACGGGGGCAAGAACCATCTGAGCAATGCGATCGCCATGCGCGACGATAAAGTCATTGGATCCGTGGTTGATTAAAATCACTCCAACCGGCCCCCGGTAATCGGCATCAATGGTGCCCGGCGCGTTCACAAGCCCGATCCCATGTTTCAAAGCAAGGCCCGAGCGCGGCCGGATCTGCATCTCGTGCCCTTCCGGGACCGCCATTCGAAGGCCCGTTGGGATCAATGCCCGCGCCCCCGGAGCAAGGGTCACACCCAAAGCTCTATCCGCCGCCGCAAGATTGGCGCGGATATCGGCGCCCGCGGCGTGTGCGCTTTCATAGCTGGGCAGCGGAATATCCTCATCCGCGCCGTTGTCTCGTAGGATGGCCAACCGCATTTTTATGCCTCCAAAGCCGCAGCAATCCGTGCGGCCAGCTTTTCAGCAACCGCGTCTTTGCCCATGCGCGGCCAGTTTTCCGCACCTTCTTCGGTGATCAGGGTCACGTCATTTTCAGACCCGCCCATGATCCCGGTCGCTGGGCTTACATCATTTGCAACAATCCAATCGCAACCCTTGCGCAAGCGCTTGGCCGTCGCGTGTTCAACAACTGTCTCAGTCTCTGCCGCGAACCCCACGACCAGCGCAGGCCGGTCAGAACCTTGGGATACGGTCGCCAAAATATCAGGGTTTTCTGCAAAACTCAGCGTCGGAAAACCGCCTTTTGTCTTTTTCATCTTTTGCTCGGATGCGCCTTCTACGCGCCAATCCGCCACGGCCGCCGCGAAAATAGCTGCGTCCGCTGGTATAGCCGATTGTACAGCCTCAAGCATCTGTTGTGCCGTTTCCACGGCCACCACTTCCACGCCTTCGGGCGGCGCAACACTGGCTGGGCCGGTGACAAAGGTTACGCGCGCGCCCATGTCGCGGCAGGCTGTAGCAAGGGCTGTACCTTGTGCGCCGCTGCTGCGGTTCGCAATGTAGCGAACCGGGTCAATCGGCTCATGCGTAGGACCAGAGGTGATCAGAACATGCTTGCCCTGCAACGGTCCGTCCGCGAAATGCGCCTCGATCGCGGCAACTATTTCCAAAGGCTCAGACATCCGGCCCGGCCCATATTCGCCACACGCCATATCCCCCTCATTGGGGCCAATGATAGCGATTCCATCGCTCTGCAGCGTGGCCAGATTTCGCTGCGTGGCCGCGTGATTCCACATGCGCACATTCATCGCGGGGGCGACCAGCACCGGTGTATCTGTCGCCAAAAGAAGCGTTGTCGCCAGATCCCCTGCAAGACCTTGGGCCATTTTGGCCATCAAATCAGCGGTGGCCGGCGCGACGACGATTAGGTCCGCAGAGCGCGACAGCTCAATATGACCCATTTCAGCTTCATCCGTGAGATCGAACAAGTCGCGAAAGACTTTGGAGCCTGCCAAAGCAGATACGCTAAGCGGAGTCACAAACTCCTCGGCTCCACGGGTGAGCACTGGGGTCACAATTGCCCCGCGCTCTTTGAGGCGCCGAATAAGATCAAGCGCTTTGAAGGCGGCGATGCCGCCCGAAATGATAAGTAGGATACGTTTGTTTGCTAGCATGGGCGCCACCATAGAGCCGCGCCCCGCAGGTGCAATATCAGCCAAAGAACTCGTGAACTTCTTGGCTTTGCGCCTCAAGGCTTTTGCGCATTTTACCAAAGGCTGCGGCTTCAAGCTGCCGAACGCGCTCTTTTGAGAGGCCAAGTTCATTGCCCAAACTTTCAAGCGTCCGAGGTGTGTCGCGCATTTTGCGCTCCCGCACGATGAATTGCTCGCGCTCGTTCAAAGCGCTCAGCGCCGACACCAACCACCCGCGCAGTGCGGCCACATCATGATCATGAGCGACGGTTTCAGCCGCCTGATCGGCTTCGTCTTCAAGCGCATCAATCCACTCGCGGCCTTCATCCTCGGTCGATTGTGTCGCGTTGAGAGAAAAGTCAGAGCCCGAAAGCCGCCCTTCCATCATCTCAACATCGTGCAAAGGCACCCCGACTTCGGTTGCAATCATTTGACGAAGTTGGTGACGGTCAAGACCCTCGCCTGCAGCAGCCGCTTCGCGCTCTAGTCGCGCCTGAACCCGGCGCATATTGAAAAACAAGGATTTCTGTGAGGACGTCGAGCCGGTTCGCACCATCGACCAGTTGCGCATCACATAGTCCTGAATGGACGCTTTGATCCACCACACTGCGTAAGTCGAAAAACGAACGCCGCGATCTGGGTCAAATTTCTCGGCTGCTTTCATCAAGCCCAAGCCTGCTTCCTGAATGAGGTCATTCATAGGCGCGCCATAACGCTTAAACTTGGCAGCCATCGAAATCGCCAACCTCATATAGGCCGTGATTAACCGGTGCAGGCTTTTCTCGCAGCGTTCATCGCGCCATGCATAGGCCAATCGCAGCTCAGTTTCCGCATCCAGCAGCTCCGCTTTCATCGCACGCCGCGAAAGGGATTGATCGTAGACGTTATCCAGTGCCATGTATCCAAACCCCCATGTTCGGTTCAATTCGCTGTTCAGTGGGCCAGTGACCGGCCCGTTTTTGGTGTTTGATATAGTTACGGGGGACCAAGCGGGATGGATCACAAAAACCATGAAAAATTCCTTACCTCCCCTGTCCCTCGTGCTTGGCGGCGCTAGTTCGGGAAAGTCGCGTTGGGCAGAAACTACTGTGAGCGCAACAGGGCGGACGCGGCATTATATCGCCACGGCGCAACCCTATGGCGCTGAAATGGAAGCGAAAATATCCGCTCACAAGACGCAACGGGGCAGCGATTGGATCACCCACGAAGCCCCAGATGACATCGGAGCTGCCCTTGTCCGCCCTTTGAAAGAGGACGTTGTTCTTTTAGATTGCGCAACGCTTTGGTTATCGAACCAGCTGCTTGCAGAACGGGATTTGACAGCCGCTCAAGATGAATTTCTGCACGCGCTTGATGCCTGCGCAGCGCCAGTTGTCGTTGTATCCAATGAGGTCGGTCATGGGATCGTGCCAGAATACCAGCTGGGCCGCCGGTTCCGCGACGCCCAAGGGCAGCTCAATCAGGCATTGGCCGCGCGCGCGCAGCTGGCCGTTTTTGTGATCGCAGGCCTGCCGCAAGTTCTAAAAGGCACAATGCCATGACGGTGCTATGGTGGGTGCGCCATGGACCCACACATCAAAAGACAATGTGCGGCTGGCGCGATGCCCCGGCGGATCTAAGCGATACTGCCGCGATCAAGCGTCTCGAGGCGTATCTGCCGGCAACAGCCCATGTTATCTCTTCGGATTTGTCCCGTGCCGTGGCGACGGCGGATGCCATCCAGAGCGCGCGCGAGCGCCTGCCTCATGACCCTGACTTACGCGAATTCGATTTCGGGGATTGGGACGGAAAACATTTTTCAGAGATCGCGGAAACGCATCCAACGCTGTCGCGCCGCTATTGGGAAAATCCCGGCGATGTCTGCGCGCCAGGTGGAGAAAGCTGGAACACTGCCGAGGCGCGCGTCAGCGCGGCGCGCGAAAGGCTCCTGACGCTTGGCGCAGAGCATATCATCGTCGTGTCCCATTTTGGGGCAATCCTAAGCCAAGTGCGGGCAGCAGCCGGAATCACGGCGTATAAGGCTTTGGCCCAACGGATCGACAATCTCAGTGTCACACGAATCCAAGCGGGGTCCGCGCCCGATGTAATCAACTATCTTCCCTAATCAAAGCCGCAGCACAAATCAAAACATGTGACGGCATGCGTCACCAATCTGCATTGGACGCAGCCTGCGCACTGCGGCAAGCTATGGCGATGACATATTCACTTTATCTTGGCGATCGCGCCTATTCTTCATGGTCCCTGCGCGCATGGCTTTTGCGCGAAGTGGCCGACCTGCCCCTTAAGACTGTCTATGTAGACTTCCTCGGTCAGGATGTTGCCGCACAGCTTAAGGATGTCGCGCCTGCGCGGACAGTGCCCACGCTAAAGACGCCAGACGGCGCTGTTATCAGCGAAAGCCTTGCTCTGTCCGAGGAGCTTGCAACCCGCTTTCCAGATGCGGGGTTATGGCCCATTGATCCCAAAGCCCGCGCCATCGCGCGGTCGCTGACCTCGGAAATGCATGCTGGCTTTATGGCGCTACGTGACCACTGCCCAATGAATCTGCGGGTCGCCTATTCGGATTGCGGCGCACCTGAGGCCGTTCTCAAAGATGTTGCACGGCTTGAGGCCATATGGGGCTATGCCCGCGCGGAATGTGGCGGTGAGGGCGATTGGTTGTGTGGCACATACTCTATTGCCGATGCATTTTATGCACCCGTCGCAGCCCGGATCGCGGGGTATGGTCTGAAGGTTGGTCCGGTCGCACAGGCCTATGTTGACGCGCATCTCAATCATGGGCCGTTCCGGCGTTGGCGTGCCATGGGATTGGTCCACGGAGCGGATTTGCCTTGGTATCGCCGCGACTACCCGGCGGTAAGCTGGCCCGGGCCGGCACCTTTGACCGCTGAAAAGATTGATACTGGGCCATCTGAGAACGCTGCGTGCCCCTATTCCGGGGATCCCGTCACAGACTTTTTGCGCATTGACGGGCGTGTTTTCGGCTTTTGCAATGCGTTTTGCCGGGACAAGACAGCCGCAGATCCCGCCGCGTGGCCGGCCTTTATGGCACTGGTGAACGCCGCGAATTAACCTTCCGTAAACCAAGCTCCCCTTAATGTTAACAAATGTAAACGCCTGCATGGCGGAGGGGGTGAGGCATGGCCGCAACGGCCCATACAGTTGCGTTTGAAGGGATAGAGGCGCGATTGGTGGAGGTCCAATGCGCGGTAACACCCGGCTTGCCAAGTTTTTCCATCGTTGGGCTGCCCGATAAGGCCGTGAGCGAGGCCCGCGAACGGGTGCGCGCCGCGCTGAATACACTGTCGATTGCCCTGCCGTCGAAGAAAATCACTGTGAACCTCGCACCTGCGGATCTGCCAAAGGTCGGGTCTCATTTTGATTTGCCTATTGCGATCGCGCTGATGGCGGCACTTGAAATGATCCCGCGGGATGCGGTGGAGCAAACGGTGGCACTGGGGGAGCTGTCTTTGAATGGCGATCTTGTCGCAGTCATTGGTGCGCTTCCAGCGGCAATGGCCGCCGCTGCCGATGGCCGGCAACTCATGTGCCCTAAAGACAGCGGCGCCGAGGCCGCATGGGTCGGCACGGCCGAAGTTATCGCCGCCGAAACGCTGGCGGGGGTCTTGCGGCATTTCACCGGCCAATCGCCGCTGCCGCCCGCTTCACCCGGGGAAGTCACCGCCGCGCCTTTGGGCCGTGATATGGCCGACGTAAAGGGCCAAGAACGGGCCAAACGCGCCTTGGAAATTGCGGCAGCTGGGCGCCACCACGTGCTGTTTGTGGGGACACCTGGCTCAGGCAAGTCCATGCTGGCTGCACGTTTGCCCAGCATTCTACCTCCGCTCAGTCCCGTTGAGGCTCTTGAAACTTCCATGATCCATTCTCTATCGGGGCTGTTGGATAGCGGCGGAATCAGCCGGGTTCGCCCGTTCCGCGAACCGCATCATACCGCGTCTATGGTAGCGATTGTCGGCGGTGGGCGTGGCGCCAAACCCGGTGAAATTTCACTGGCGCATAATGGCGTGCTTTTCATGGATGAGTTTCCGGAGTTTCCCAGAGGCGTCTTGGAAACCCTGCGCCAGCCCATTGAAACTGGGTCTGTGATGGTTGCTCGAGCCAATGCGCATGTGCGCTACCCATCGAAATTTTTGCTCGTTGCCGCTGCGAACCCATGCCGTTGCGGATACTTGCCAGATCCAGCACGGGCCTGCGCGCGTGTGCCGATCTGTGGGGAAGAGTATATGGGGAAAATTTCCGGCCCCCTGATGGACCGCTTTGATCTGCGAGTAGAGGTGCCGCCTGTGCAATTTGCAGATCTTGATCTGCCTGCAACCGGGGAGCGCTCCGAGACGATCCGCGCGCGGGTGGCGGCCGCCCGCAGTGTTCAGACCGCACGCTATGACAGTATGGACGGCACCCCTGTTAATGCGGATATCGAAGGCGCACGTCTTGAAGAGGTTGCAACGCCAAGTCCTGAGGGCAAAGCGCTTTTGCTGCAGGCGGCGGAGCGGTTTGGTTTGACCGCACGCGGGTATCACCGGGTGATGCGGGTTTCGCGGACGATTGCCGATTTGGACGGCTCAGAGAAAGTCGAGGCCCCACATATTGCGGAAGCTGTGAGCTTTCGGCTGACATTCGCCAAAAATTGACGCCTTGCGGATTTTGCAGATGACGGGCCCGCCCCCCTCCCTCTTCGCCCGTACCGGGCTGTGACCCAAGGGGGCGCGCGCCTTGCGGCGCGCGCGCGCTAGCGGCGCGCTTCGATCGCGTCCCAAACCTTGCCGGCGACATTGATGCCGTCAAAGCGTTCGAGCTCTTGAATGCCTGTTGGTGAAGTCACATTGATTTCAGTCAACCAGCCGCCAATGACGTCAATTCCTACAAAAACCTGACCATTGTCGCGCAGAGTTGGGCCGATCGCTTTGCATATTTCCAGCTCGCGCACGGTGAGGCCGATCTTTTCGGGGCGCCCACCGACATGCATATTGGAGCGCGTCTCGCCTTTTGCGGGGACACGATTGATCGCGCCCACCGGCTCTCCATCGACAAGAATAATTCGTTTGTCGCCAGCGCTCACATCCGGCAAAAATTTCTGCGCGATCAAGGGCTCACGGTTAATTCCGGAGAAAAGTTCATGGAGCGAGGCGAGATTACCATCCTCAGGACGCAGACGAAATACACCTGCACCGCCATTGCCGTAGAGCGGTTTCACGATAATATCCTTGTGCACCTCTCGAAAGCTTCGCAAGGCCTCAAGCGAACGCGCAATCATTGTTGGCGGTGTGAGATCTTGGAAACGCAGAACAAGCAGTTTTTCCGGGAAATTGCGGACCCAAAACGGATCGTTCACCACCAGAGTTTTAGGGTGCACCATCTGAAGGAGGTGCGTGTTTGTGATGTAGCCCATATCAAACGGCGGGTCTTGGCGGAGCCAGACAACATCAAACGACCCTAGATCTCGCGTTTCCCAATCGCCAAAGGTCACATGATCATCGCGCCTGCGGCGCAATGTGGCCGAACGCCCATGCACGCTGAGCGTGCCACTGTCGAAAACCAATTGATCAGGGGTATACACAAAAATCGAATGGCCGCGGGCCTGAGCCTCTTCAGCGAGCCGGAAGCTGCTATCTGCATCGATATCAACGTCTTCGATCGGGTCCATTTGAAAGGCTACTTTGAGCATGTCACATCCTGCATTTGTTGCAAGATACATGGACCAGCGAACCTACGGACGCAATGCCGAGGCAAAGCACACACGCCGTTGAATTGCGCAGGGCGGATGAACGTTAGGCCATAAGAGCATTCTCGACCACTTCGATCCGACCACTGCCGTCCATTGCAGCGACATCAAAGCGGGCGGGCGTCATCTCACCACGCGGTAGCGTTCCAAGAAATTCAGCGCCAGCAGCCAAAAGACGCTCGATCTGACGTTGGCCAAGGCTTTTCTGTGCCTGAGCAATAGTCTTTGATGTTTTGACTTCAACAAAAACCACACCCTGATCATCGCCGAAAACGAGATCAACTTCGGCGCCTTTTCCACGCCATCGGCGGGCCAGCACGCGGGCGCCCTTGGCCTCATAGTAGCGTGCTACAGCATCTTCAGCAGCCAAGCCTTTGAGATGTGAAACCAGTCCGCTCATGTGCCACCCTTGGATGATTTTTGAAGGGCCAATGCCCTTTGATACACATCACGCCGCGGGAGGTTGAAACTCCCTGCCACCGTAGTTGCTGCATCTTTTACCCGCATATTTGATAAGGCTTCGTTAAGCGCTGCATCAATTTCTTCATCCGTCACGCCAACCTCGGTCGCGCGGGCAATCAGGACCACGCACTCGCCTTTTGGCGGGTGTTCCGTCACACTTTCCACCAATTCCGAGAGTGTGCCGCGCCGTGTTTCTTCGAACCGTTTGGTGAGTTCACGGCATAGCGCGGCATCTCTTGCACTGCCTAGCACCTCTTTTGCGTCTGTAAGCATGGCCCCAACGCGCCCCGGTGCTTCATAAAAGACCAAAGTTGCCGGGATCGCGCGCAAATTGCTGAGGATGGATTTGCGCGCCGTTGTGGCGTTCGGGAGAAAACCCGCAAAGTGAAATTGATCTGTTGCCAGTCCAGCAATGCTTAATGCTGCAATGGCGGCACACGGGCCCGGAGCCGCCGTTACGGCCCCGCCTTTGGCCTGCACTTCGCGCGCGAGCGCAAATCCGGGATCTGCAATAAGCGGCGTTCCAGCTTCGGAGGCATAGGCAACGGATTGCCCGGAGAGAATCGCCTCAGCCACCCGGACCCGAGCCGCTTCACCAGAATGGTCATGATACGCCATCACCCGGCGCCCTTCGAGAGGAACTCCGTGCAATTCCATGAGCTTACGCAGGGTTCGGGTGTCTTCGGCAACCAGCATATCAGCAGAGGCAAGCACATCTAATGCGCGCAAAGTAATATCGCGCGCGGACCCGATAGGCGTTGACACAAGGTAAAGCCCCGCCGTTAGCGGCGATTTACGGTAATTCATGACTCGACCCCCCTTGGGACATCCTTATTATGCCCTTCAACTAAGCTGTCCGTTTTTTTGGTCAGCTGAACACGAGGGAGTGTAGTATGGTGACGTTTTTTAAGCGTGTGCGCAACGTAGTGAAGTCGGTTGCATTGGCGGGGGGCATGATGGCGTTGGCCGCGTGTGACCCATCAATGATACCTGGTCCGATAACACCGGGCGGAGGCGGCTCTACGGATGGTCCTGTAAAGGTTGCCTTGTTGGTGCCTGGGGGCTCTGGATCTGCTGAACTGGACCGTATAGCGCGCAGTTTGGAAAACTCAGCGCGGCTGGCAATCTCAGACATGGAAGGTGTCGAGGTTGATCTCACCGTCTACAACACGCAGCGCAACACAGGTGTTGCTGTTTCGGCCGCAACGCAGGCCGTTGCCGCTGGCGCGGATGTGATCCTTGGCCCATTGGACGGCGAAGCGGCAGCAGCCGTGGGCGTTGCTGTGGCAGGAACAGGTACGAATGTGCTCGCCTTTTCCAACAACACCGCCATCGCGGGCGGCAATGTTTTCCTCCTTGGTCAAACCTTTAGTGACAGCGCAAGCCGGCTGGCGCGGTATGCGCGTAGTCAGGGGAAATCGCGCGTGGTTGTGATCCATGCCCGCGACGTCGCAGGTGAAGCTGGACGCGTTGCTGTGGCACGCGCTCTGGCTCAGGCTGGCCTGACCCTTGCTGGCACCACGTCCTACAATCTGTCGTTGCAAGACGTCACAGCGGCCGCTCCAGCCGTACGCTCAGCCGCGTCATCCAGCGGCGCAGACGCTCTGTTTTTGACCTCTAACACAGCAGGTGCCCTGCCGATCTTTGCAGAGTTGCTGCCAGAGGCTGGACTGAGCCCCGATAAGATCCAGTATCTTGGTCTGAGCCGTTGGGATCTGGACCCACGGTTGTTCAGCTTGAAGGGCGTACAAGGGGGGTGGTTCGCAATGCCTGACCGCTCGCGCAGTGCGGCCTTCCAAGGCCGGTATAGCGGAGCTGTTGGGGCCTCTCCTCACCCACTGGCCTTCACAGCCTATGATGGCATGGCCGCAATTGGGGCACTATGGGCGCAAGGCGGCGCGAACCCGCTTGCCACGTCTGCGATCACTCGGGGTCAAGGTTTTCAGGGATCTAACGGCATCCTGCGGTTCCGCGCCGATGGAACAAACCAGCGTGGGCTTGCCATCGGATCGATCCAGAACGGCCAACTTGTGACCATTGACGCGGCACCAAACAGCTTTGGTGGCGCAGGCTTCTGAAACGCCCATCCACAAAAGAGCTAACACAAGCAGCAATGAACCGCTTTTCGCCAACAAAGCAAGCTGCGCCTAAGCTGCCTGCAGAGCTTATATGCCCTGCCGACGATCTGATCGATGCAGTAACGCTCACCCAAAACGCAGCATCCGCCTCGCAGGCGGTTGCTGCATCTGGCGGCCCGGCCGTCGAACGCCGAAAAGCGATTGTTAGTGTCTTGGCACCGGCCTATGCGGCAGCCCGCGATCAGATCGCTGCAGCGCTTGGCGATCAGCCGATGGAAGCCGCCGGCGCAACAGCCGCCTATGCATATGTTACCGATGTCATTGTGCGCATTGCCTATCAGCTTTGCGCATCGGACCTGGTTGATGCAGACGGCAAAGCCGCTCAGGGCATGGCCGTTGTCGCTGTAGGCGGCTACGGTCGGGGTGAAATGGCACCACAGTCTGACGTCGATTTGCTGTTTCTGACACCTTCATCAAACCCGCAAGGAGCCGAACAGCTTGCTGAGGCAATGCTTTATTTGCTGTGGGACCTAAAGCTGAAGGTCGGGCATGCGACGCGATCCCCTAAGGACTGCCTCAAACTCGCCCGCGAAGACTATACAATCCGCACGACACTGGTGGAAATGCGGTTATTGATCGGTGCCGAGCCGGTTTTCACAGGCCTCAGAAACCGTCTTCGTACAGAACTGTTTCAATCCTCAGCGGCAGATTTCATCGAAGCCAAGCTTCAAGAACGCGCCGAGCGCCACAGCAAACAAGGCGGACAACGCTATGTTGTGGAACCCAACGTCAAAGAAGGCAAAGGCGGGTTGCGAGACCTGCAATCGCTCTATTGGATCGCAAAGTACATTCATGGCGTGCAGCATGCAGCGGATCTTGTAGAAGTTGGCTTGTTCCGCCCCGAAGAATACAAAACCTTTGCCGCTGCCGCCAATTTCCTTTGGTCTGTGCGCTGCCACCTGCATCTTGCGACCGGCCGTGCGGCTGACCAATTGACCTTTGATCTACAGGTCGATGTAGCTGAGCGGATGGGATATGCAGACGGAAAAGGCCGCCGTGCTGTCGAGCATTTCATGCAAGACTATTTTCGCCACGCCACCAAAACAGGCGAGCTGACCCGCATTTTCCTGACTGCCCTGGAAGATGCGCATGTGAAAACTGAGCCCGCTCTTGTTCGGTTCTTCCGCCGCCAGAAAAAGGCCAACCCACCGTATGCGATCAAACAGAACAGATTGACCATCGGCGATACCGAGGCCTTTCTGGCAGACAAGCTGAACCTGTTGCGCCTTTTCGAAGAAGGGCTGCGCACCGGCACGCTGATCCACCCGGATGCGATGCGGCTGGTATCTGCAAATTTGAACCTCATCGATGATGGCATGCGCAAGTCCCCCGAGGCCGCGCAGCTTTTTCTTGGGCTTCTCCTAAAACATGGGAACCCAGAGCGCGGATTGCGGCGCATGAACGAATTGGGTGCCCTCAGCGCGTTCATTCCAGAGTTTGAACCCATCGTCGCAATGATGCAGTTCAACATGTATCACAGCTTTACGGTGGATGAGCATACGATCCAAACCATCTCCATCCTTGCTCAAATTGAGCGTGGGGAGCTGGAGGAAGACCTTCCCGTGGCGTCTTCGATCCTCAAAGACGGGGTGGACCGCAAAGTTCTTTATGTTGCGCTCTTGTGCCACGATATCGGCAAAGGACGGCCCGAAGATCATTCGATCCTTGGTGCGCGGATCGCCCGCACGGTGGCAACACGACTTGGGTTAAAAAAGAAAGAAGTTGAAACCGTTGAATGGCTGGTGCGCTATCATCTTTTGATGTCCGACACCGCGCAAAAGCGCGATATCGCGGACCCCCGCACCGTGCGCGACTTTGCGAAAGCCGTCCAAACGGTCAAGCGGCTGGACCTGCTCACTGTCCTGACTGTTTGCGATATCCGGGGCGTGTCACCCGCCACTTGGAACAACTGGAAAGCGGCCCTTATTCGCGCGCTTTACCGCCAAACACGGCGCGGGCTCGAAGATGGTATGGAAGCTTTGAACCGCGAAAACCGCGGGAACGAAGCGAAGAAGTTGCTCGCAGAGGCTCTCCCCGATTGGCCGCCTAAAGATTTGCGGCGCGAAAAAGGCCGCCACTACCCACCATATTGGCAAAACCTGCACGTCACAGCCCATGTGGTTTTTGCCGAATTGCTGCGCGGGTTATCTGACAATGAGGTTGGCATCGATCTGCAGCCCGATGATGCGCGTGACGCCACCCGCATTTGTATTACGATGGCCGATCACCCCGGCATCTTTAGCCGCATGACAGGCGCGCTGGCGTTGGTTGGCGCAAATGTTGTGGACGCACGTACTTTTGTCAGCAAAGACGGCTATGTTGTTGCGGCGTTCTGGGTCCAAGACGCCACTGGCGCACCATTTGAGCCATCCAAGCTTAAACGGCTGCAAACGATGATCCACAAGACGCTTGCTGGTGAAGTTGTTGCCCAAGAGGCGCTTAAGGATCGCGACAAGCTCAAGAAACGCGAGCGCCCCTTCCGTGTACCGACCCATATCACCTTTGATAATGATGGCTCGGACATCTACACAATCATCGAAGTGGATACCCGCGACCGTCCCGGACTTCTGCACGATCTCACTCGAGCTCTTGCGGGATCGAACATTTATATCGCGAATGCCGTTATCGCGACATATGGGGAGCAAGTTGTGGATGCGTTTTACGTCAAGGACATGTTCGGGCTGAAACTCTATTCAGAAAGCCGCCAGAAAACGCTTGAAAGAAAGCTGCGCGAGGCGATCGCTTCGGGCGCGGCCCGTGCACGCGCGTGATTTACGCCCTTACAGACGGCTGGCCAGAGGCGCCCACACTAGCCGCCAACGCCACTCTATTTAGAGCCAAACACAGGCAGGCTGTGCAATGATGCGCGCCTTTGCCACTGTTGGGCTTTGGACGATGCTCAGCCGCGTTCTTGGCTTTGTACGCGACATCATGATCGCGGCATTTCTTGGGGCAGGCCCCGCAGCCGAAGCCTTTGTGATTGCGTTTTCTTTGCCCAATCTCTTTCGCCGCTTCTTTGCGGAAGGCGCGTTCAACATGGCGTTCATTCCGATGTTTTCCAAAAAGCTGGAAAGCGGGGACGAGCCAGAAGGCTTTGCCCGTGATGCCCTCACAGGGCTAGGCGTGGTGCTGATCGTGTTCACAGTCATGGCGATGGTATTGATGCCTTGGCTTGTTCTGGCAATGGCCTCAGGTTTTGCCAGCGATGGCCGATTTGATCTCACGGTGCTTTATGGGAGGATTGCGTTCCCATACATCCTGTTCATCTCACTGGCTGCACTTGCATCTGGGGTGCTGAACGCGAACCGACATTTTGTTGCGGCGGCGGCGGCCCCTGTGCTGCTTAACATTCTGTTTATCGCGGCACTTGTGCTGGGCAACTGGCAGGGATGGGATCCCGGCCTGACCCTGTCATGGGCGGTGCCATTGGCCGGCATCGCGCAGCTTGCACTTGTTTGGATCGCCGCAAGACGGGCAGGTTTTACGCTGACCCCGCGCATGCCGCGACTGACCCCTGAGCTCAAACGGCTTGCCATTATTGCAGCACCTGCGGCGCTTGCTGGTGGTGTGGTGCAGGTGAACCTGTTGGTTGGGCGGCAAGTCGCCAGTTATTTTGAGGGGGCGGCTGCGTGGCTCTACTATGCAGACCGGCTGTATCAGCTACCTTTGGGGGTGGTTGGAATTGCGATTGGCGTTGTGCTGTTGCCCGATCTCTCACGCCGATTGCAGGCGCGCGACACATTGGGTGGGCAACAAGCCGTATCGCGTGCCGCCGAAATCTCACTTGCTTTAACAGTGCCTGCCGCCGTTGCGTTGATCGTGATCCCACTGCCGCTGGTTTCGGTGCTTTTCGCGCGCGGGGCATTCACGATGGCGGATGCCGTGCCAACGGCGTTTGCCACGGCGATCTATGGTGCGGGCCTACCCGCCTTTGTTTTGCAAAAAGTGTTGCAACCGCTTTACTTCGCACGTGAGGATACCCGCAGCCCATTCCGGTATGCACTGGTCGCCCTTGTGATCAATGCAGCAGTGGCCATCGGGCTCGCACCTTATGTGGGCTATGTATCGGCAGCGATTGGGGCAACGCTGGCAGGCTGGGGGATGACGTGGCTTTTGTGGCGCGGTGCGCGCGGCATGGGCCAAGCGGCACAACTTGATGCACGTTTCCGCACCCGCGCGCCCCGAATTTTGCTGGCCAGTGCAGTAATGGGTATCGTTCTTTTGGGCGCCGCGTGGATGCTGGGCGATGCCCTTACCACTCCGTTTTGGCGGTACGCGGCACTTACCGCACTCATCGGGTTGGGAATGATAAGCTATGTTGCCGCTGGACAGCTCACTGGCGCGTTTTCGCTGAGCGAGTTAAAATCCCAGCTACGCCGCAGGAACGCCGCTTAGCGCCGCCGGATGTAACGCAAAAGGCCCCCCGGCCCCATCGCCATCGCCGCGATGAATCCAATCACGGCTCCGGACAGATCGGCCAGCCAATAGGGCGGTCCGCCAAAAATCACCCCAAACACAAGTTGAAGCGCTGCCAGCATGCCGATCAGCTTGAATGATTGAAGCCGGTTTTGGTTTGTCGCTTCAGCGGCAACCAACAGAATATAAGTATAGCCGCCCAAAAGCCCGTAAGCCCCCGGGAACGCTCCAATTAATAAAACCTGCTCTGGAAAGATCGAGCCATAAGCAACCGCAGCCCCCACCGTGGCCGCCAAGTAAATGATGACAGCCCGAGCGCCCCCCATCACATCGCCAACGAATTTGCCAAACGCGAGCACAAAGACGCAGGCGAACACCGTTTGCACAAACCCAATGCTCACAAACGCGTAGCTAAGCAAACGGAACAACCCATTCAGCGTCCAGTCTCCGGTCTGCCACATGAATGCCCAGAGGCGCGGTGCGAACCCAAAATCTTGCCACGCATTTCCGCGCCAGCCTGCAGCAGCCGCACCCCCCACGATCCCGCGCTCCCCGGCCCATAGGATCAGCTCAATTCCCATCAAGACAGCGACCAAAGCCAAAACGGCAGGCGGGATCGGGTTCACTGCAGCTTCAGGTGCTGGCGGTGTATTTCGGGGGTCAGACATGAGGCTTCCTTGACGGTGGATCACCAGCGCCTTAAGCGATATGCCGCAAACCTTCCAGAACGGAGCCCATCTTCATGGCCGATTTTACCCCCCGCGTGTTCTCTGGGATTCAGCCGTCAGGCGGGCTTACATTGGGCAACTACCTTGGTGCGATGAAGCGGTTTGTGCAAATGCAGGACGCAGGCACCCACGAAACCGTCTATTGTATGGTCGATCTCCACGCGATCACGGCAGAGTTGGCAGCCCCCGACAAACTGCGCAGTCGCACCCGAGAGCTCTGCGCGGCTTTCATAGCAAGCGGCATCGATCCTGAGAAATCTATTCTTTTCAATCAAAGTCAGGTGCCCGAACACGCACAGCTTGGTTGGATATTTAATTGCGTGGCGCGCATGGGCTGGATGCAACGCATGACCCAATGGAAAGACAAGGCTGGCAAGAACGCACAAAACGCGTCTCTTGGGCTCTTTGCGTATCCCGCATTAATGGCGGCAGATATCCTGATCTATCATGCCACGCATGTGCCCGTAGGCGAGGATCAAAAACAGCATCTTGAGCTGACGCGCGATATCGCGGCCAAGTTCAACCATGACTATGGCGTTGATTTCTTTCCCATTACCGAACCGGTGATCGAAGGCGTGGCCACTCGCGTGATGTCTCTGCGCGACGGGTCCAAGAAAATGTCGAAATCCGATCCCTCTGACATGAGCCGGATCAATATGACCGATACCGCAGATGATATCGCCAAGAAGATTCGCAAAGCCAAAACAGACCCGGAACCTTTGCCCGAAGCGCTCGATGGCCTGACTGAGCGCCCCGAAGCTCGCAATCTGGTGAATATCTATGCGGCTCTGGCTGAAATCCCTGCGCAGTCCGTTATGGACCAATTCGCGGGCCAACAGTTCGGCACATTCAAACCCGCGCTGGTTGATTTGGCCGTGGACAAACTGGGCCCGATCGGCAGCGAAATGAGCCGTTTGATGCAAGATCAAGCAGAAATTGATCGCATCCTTGCGCGCGGCGCTGAACGGGCCCGCGAAATCGCGGCACCCGTGCTTGAGCAAACTTTTGAGATCATTGGGATGGTGCGCTAAGACGCGATACGGTCTTTCAGCGCAGCGATTAACGCAAGCGCCTCGGCCGGAGGCTGCTGCTCAATCCGCATATAATCGCTGCAATCGGGGCTGCGTTTGAGCAACCCGTTTGCGATCATTGTACGGCGCAGAGTAGCTGGGTCACCAAAACAGTGCAGTTTGGAAAGCATGCTATTTAGCGCCCGTTCGCCCAATGGTTGGGCGGCGGGAAGGGACGCCCAAAGCGCCCAAAGGGCCAATCCTTGTACGGAACGCCGCGCGGGCCATTGGCGTAGGCGCGCGGCTTTATCAAACTGCGCCAGCGCGCACGCCAAAAGCCGGTGATCCAACTGAACCGCTTCTTGCGTTGGGCGCGCGGTTTGTGCCCGCCGCTGGGCTGCCTGGACGGCGCGCATATGCTGAACGTTCTGATATCCCGCCGCGCGGGCGAGCATATTCATCAGCGTTAAATGCCGTGGGGCCGCAGCACCCATCTGTTTGGACAAGCTGCGGGCATAACTCGACAAATCCTGCGCATGCAGGGTCAAAGGGGGCCGTATCATGGCGTCACTCCCATTATTGGGCGCGCGTGCCTTCATCGTCGGTCGCTGTCTTAACGACATATGCGCGCCTTTCATGAAAGAAGGGGGCGTTTGCCGAGGTCAGTTTGACAGGTTTAGCGTGTTCCAGTTGGAACCAGCGACGCCTTGGCCCTGCCAGCCGCATCTATCTTACTCCGCGGTTTCAGCACGAACAACCACACAAACCCATTCAAGAAGCGCAGATGATCGGGCAGCATGGGCTCCTGTGTTTTATATCCGCACCAGTACATCCTGAGGCTTTCGCTTAAAAAGCCTCACGGCGTCATCAAACTGTCGCATGTTTCAACTATCCAAACGCTACGGTCCTTCCCCGGTCCTAGCGGGCGCTATGTCCCAAAGTGAAGCACGCATTTTCATGCCTCACAGCCCGCGACAAATGGACGAACTTGCATTTTGCATGACGTCGGCACCTTCGCCTGCTGTGGCGGAGGTGCAATTCATGCACGTGCCATTCACTCTTGCGTGAAATCTCTGCTGCGGTCAGAGTGGAGCCGCTAAACAGCAGGAAGACTCTGATGCGTAAGTTCCTTGTCGTGCTTGATGATAGCCGCGAATGCTTGAATGCGATCCGCTTTGCCTCGATGCGAGCGGCGCACACAGGTGGCGGGGTTGAGGTTCTGGCTGTTATTGAGCCAGAGGAATTCAATCACTGGATTGGCGTTGGCAATATCATGCGCGAAGAAGCGCGCGAACGCATTGAGGCTCATTTTCAGGTGTTCGCAAAATGGATGCGCGACAAGCAAGGTGTCGACCCCGAGCTGGTGATCCGCGAGGGAGAGCCTGTGCCAGAGATTATGGCGCAGGTGTTGGACGATCCTGAAATTGGGGTGCTTGTGCTTGGAGCGGGTACGGACAAAGGCGGCCCCGGCCCGTTGGTGACTCAGCTCACTAAAAATGCAGGATCTTTGCCGATCCCGATTACAATCGTGCCCGGTGATATGTCCAAAGAGCGGCTAGAGGCTGTGACCTAAGGCCCGATCGGCCCGTCTTTTTTTTAAAGCAAAGCTTCAGAGATCCGCGGCAGATAGAAAATCTGCGTCACTCACTTGCTCCAACCACTCAGCCTCACCGCTGGGTTGGGTTGCGATATGCTGCATTGGTGTGTTGGGGGCAGCACCGTGCCAGTGTTCAAGACCCGCCGGAATATCCACGACATCCCCGACCGTGATCGCAAAACTGCTGTCCCGCGTGCCAAAAAGCCCGTTGCCCGAAGTCACATACAGCACTTGCCCCTCAGCATGCGTGTGCCATGCCGTCCGCGCGCCCGGTGCAAAGGTCACACGCAACTGCGTCAATTCGATCGCGGCGTGATTCGACAAACGCTCCATCGTGACCGCCCCTGAGAAATACGCCTCAGGCCCCATCATCGATTCAATCTGCGCCGCCTTGTGCAACACCACCTGTTTTATAAGCTACCCCGTTGTTTTTTGTGAGATTCACCTTAGCAATCTTGAGCTGACTGTCCAATTTGCAAAGCACCGCACGGTGTCCACAATCAATCGCTAACCATTCGGCCCTACCCATTTCCAGCGAGGACACAACGCTTGGAGACATCCCATGATCCGCTTCATTTATGGCGACCAGCTGAACATTTTTCCCAAACTTCAACGCAGCATGCACGAAGACCGCGCATGGCAATTTAAAACGCGTTTGGGTTGGGATGTGTCAGTTGATGACAATGGCTGGGAGCGCGATGAATATGATGCGCTAAACCCGCTCTACGTCATTTGGGAAAAGCCGGACGGCGCACATGGCGGATCGATGCGGCTTTTGCCCACGACGGGGCCCACCATGGTCAATGACCATTTCACGCATCTGACGGATGGGGTTGAGATCAAAAGCCCCATGATCTGGGAATGCACACGGTTTTGCCTCGCGCCCGATGCGTCTCCCAACACAGCTGCAGCGCTGATGCTGGCTGGCGGTGAGGTGCTCCAAGGTTTTGGGCTGATGTCTTATGTCGGTGTCTTCGATGCGCGTATGGTGCGAATTTACGGCCGCATTGGTGCCTCGCCCGATGTGCTTGGCAGCCAAGGTAAGGGCCGTGAAAAGATCGCGGTGGGCCTGTGGGAATTTGACAAAACCGTCCAACTCCGCGTGGCGCGGGCCGCAGGACTATCGCCCAACATTGCGCGCCGCTGGTTCGACCGGGCCTTTGGGCACGCGATCAGCCGTGACGTAGCAGCCTGACCATCAATAATCGCCCCTAGAACCTGTCTCTGCGCGGCCCTATGGTCGCGCAATGGCACTTCCCGCACTCACCTTCTCTGACGACCAGGCGCACGCTTTCGATACCATCTCTGAGGTGTTGTCCGAGGCAGGCGTAAACCTTGCCGATGGTCTCCTGCAGCCTCCACGAGAAGGCAAAAGCAGCGTTATGGCCGTGGTAGGCAAAGCGGGATCCGGCAAGACTCTTCTTTTGGCTGAGTTGTACAAAGCCTTGGAGGCCGCGGGGGTTGATGTGGTCAGCGGCGATTTCGAGAGCCGCAAAAAAAAGGATCGCCGGACGCTGGCCATTTTGGCACCAACCAACAAAGCCGCATCGGTTTTGCGCAACCGGGGCGTTCCAGCAACGACAATCCACCGCATACTTTACACACCGGTCTATGATCCCGAATATGAAAAGATCGCTGAGTGGCTTAACGGCAATGCCGAGCAGCCGGAGATCGAAGGTCTTACCGAAACCGCGCTGGAGCGGGCGCGTTTGCAATTTGAAAGCTCCAAATCGCTTTTTGCGGCATTGGCTGCGGCGGGGCTGCGCGGGTCGGATTTCATTACGGGCTGGAAACGGCGCGAAGATCCGCTGGATATCGGCTTTGTCGACGAAGCCTCCATGCTTGATGAAAAGCAATTCAATGATTTGGGCGAAATTTTCCCAACCCTGCTCATGTTTGGCGATCCCGCACAGTTGGCGCCGGTGAATCAATCTGGAGCGATGATTTTCGAAACCCTGCCCGCCCCGCGCAAGCTCACCCTATCGCGGGTGCACCGGCAGGAAGCAGATAACCCGATCCTTGATCTTGCCCATGCGCTTGCCGATCCGGATCTGGAATTTCACCAATTTGAGCAGATGGTCACAGATGCCGCTGCCCGCGATGATCGCGTGGTGCTGGGCCAACGGGTTGAGGCAGATCTTATGGCCCGCTCCCCGGTTTTGGTCTGGCGCAATGCCACACGCATCCGGCTTATTCAGGCCTTTCGCGGCGCATACGGCGCACCCGAAGACGATCTACTGCCCGGTGAGCCTTTGATCTGTGACGGGATCGAACTGCCAATGAAGCACCGCAAGAAACGGCTTGATCTTGAGGCGCGTGGCCTGATCAAAGGCGCGCAGGTGGTGTATCTTGGGCCGGGGCGAAAGCCGGGCTTTTCACGGCTTCACGTCATGGGTGCCGAAGATCCGCGCGTGAACGCCGCCTCAATCGTGAAAATCGAAAAGCCGGATGAGGAAGAGCCCTTTATCCCTTTTGCCGCACGGATGGGTGCTACCTTCCTGCACGGCGCAGCTGTGACGATCCACAAGGCGCAAGGTTCGCAATGGGACACGGTGCAAGTCTTTGCGCCTGATATCTTTGTTGCCGCCCGCATGGGCCGAATGGAAGCTGGGATCGCGCTGTGGAAACGGCTTGCCTATGTTGCGATCACGCGCGCCTCTGAGCGGTTGATCTGGGTGACCCGCAACCGTCTTGCACGACCTTCGGGAACACTGATCACTGATGATCTCACACCTGAAAGCGTGCCCCTAACCTTAACGTCCGAGGAGCCAGACCCATGAAAACCATCCTGATCACTGGAGCAAGCCAAGGCATCGGCGCGGAGGCCGCGCAGCAATTCTTGGATGCCGGTTGGCATGTGGGGCTTTTGGCCCGGCGCTCTGAACCGCTTGAGCAGCTAGCCAAAGGACGGGCGGCCACGGTTCTGCCCGCAGATGTGACCGATGAAGCCGCGGTGGATGCGGCTTTTGCAAAACTTGCGAGCGAAACAGGCCGCATCGATGCGCTGTTTAACAATGCCGGCATGTTCGGCCCACAAATCACCATTGATCAAGTTAGCTATGCCGAATGGCGGCAGGTTGTGGATTTGAACCTCAATGGCATGTTCCTTGCGGCGCGCGCGGCGTTTCGCCAGATGCGCGCGCAATCCCCTCAGGGCGGGCGGATTATCAACAACGGCTCCATATCCGCGCACACCCCGCGCGATGGCTCTGTTGCTTATAGCAGCACCAAAAGCGCGATTACCGGGATGACTAAGACCCTGTCGCTTGATGGGCGGCCCTTTGATATTGCCTGCGGGCAAATCGATATCGGCAATGCCCGCACGGACATGGTGCGCGCGTTGGAGGAACGCCGCGCGGCGGATGGGCTTCCTCCGATTGAGACGATGGATGTCGCCGATGCGGCGCGCGCTGTTTTGCAAATGGCGGAGCTACCGCTTAGTGCAAACGTGCAGTTCATGACGGTAATGGCAACAAAGATGCCCTATATCGGGCGCGGTTGAGCACGCGGGGGAGAAAACTCTTGAAAAGAGTTTTTCCCGCTACCGGCGTAAAAGCCGGAAAGCTGCCGATGCCAACCAACCGGCCGCAATAGCAATCGCCAGCGACATAAGGCCATAAATAAAGGGCTGATTATGGGCCAGGTTATAAAGAAAGCGCTCAAGCCCAACTTTGTGAACCTCAATCCCAGTTTCAAAAGTGCTCACGACCTCGCGGCCACGAGTCAGGAAAATGCGCACCGTATATTCGCCCTCGACCAGATTGGCAGGCAGTCCGACGCTGGCACGAAAGAGCGCTTCTTCGGTTAGCGAAACACCACTTTCCAACCGCAAATAGCTGCCTTCTGCTTCGCGAATACGCACCAAAGCCTCCCGGAATTCGACAGGGTCAGCGATCGCAGATCCAAAACCGACAAGCCTGATTGCCTGATCCTTGGAAATGCCGTGGCGCAGATCTTCGGTGTAGCTGATCACATCATAAAGAGGGCCAGTAGATTTTACCGCGTAGAAAGACGGAGCCGCGTCGACTTCGACCTCAGCCGTATTGATCCAAATCCCAGCAACACGGGCCTTCTTGCGCACAGTTACTGGCGCAGATGGCCCCGCCACCGTAATGACGGCCTCAAGTGGATCAGGGCTTATGACTGGCGCGTCGCGCTTCACGGCCCCAAAGATCAGGATCTCTGAACCGGTAAACGTTGTCGTGATGGCCACACGGCTTTGCGACAGGTCAGCCACGATGCTTTCCTGTGCCTGAGCGGGCAGCGCCCAAAGGAGGATCAACCAAAGCCAACGCATGTCAGTGCCCCCCTGCCGCGCCAAGCGAGAAAAGCTCGGAAGGCATCACAAGAAGATCAAAGGCAAGCTTACCGCACACCAAAAGCACCATAGCGGCAAGCAAAATGCGGAGCTGTTCGGCTTTCATACGCGCACCGATCTGCGTTCCAATCTGCGCGCCGATCACACCACCAACAAGCAACAGAACCGCAAGCACAACATCGACGGTAAAGTTCGTTGTCGCGTGCAGCATCGTCGTAAATGCGGTCACAAAGATGATCTGGAACAAAGACGTCCCCACAACAACTTTGGTTGGCATCCCCAACAAATAAATCATCGCGGGCACCATGATGAACCCACCACCCACGCCCATGATCGCGGCCAAGATACCCACCGCCAGCCCAACCAGCAGAGGCGGAATAACCGAGATATAAAGCCCAGACACCCGGAACCGCATCTTGAACGGCAACGCATGCACCAGCCCGTGCTTACGGCGCACAGGTTTGACCGCCGCTTTGCGGGATTTGCGAATTGCGTTGAGGCTTTCGATGAACATCAGCCCACCAACGACACCCAAGAACACAACGTAGCAAAGCTTTACCAGCAGATCGACTTGGCCCATCGATTTCAGATAATTGAACAAGACCACGCCAAGGGCGGCCCCAACAAGCCCGCCAATCAGCAAAACAGTGCCCATTCGGAAATCAACTGATTTTCGCCGGACATGCGCCAGAACCCCCGAAAACGAAGAGGCGACGATTTGGTTCGCTTCAGTCGCAACCGCAACAGCGGGCGGGATGCCAATAAAGAACAAAAGCGGCGTCATAAGAAATCCACCACCCACGCCAAACATGCCACTCAGCACGCCCACCATGCCGCCCAACCCCAACAGGAGAAACGCGTTAACCGAAACCTCGGCGATGGGCAGATAAATTTGCATTGGCGTCTTTCGGGCTGGAGGGATGGACAGTCCAGTCCCAGCCACCTTGGGTTACAAAATACACAGCCTAGGCGATAGGGCCAGTCCCGCGACAAATCGGATCGTTGCTGGTTGTTTTGGCCCTGAGCCGCCTAACGCTCTTTTACATAGGGTTCTCCGCCCGCGCGCGGCGGAATGGCTTTGCCCACAAAGCCAGCAAGGATCACAACGGTGAGGATATAGGGAAGCGCATCCATAAACTCGACAGGGATAGTGAATCCAAGCCCAATTGCCGCCAGTCCGCGCAACGCCAGCGATGCAATCAGAAGACCCGCAACCGTCTGCGCCATGACCTTTAGCGGTGACAGGCCCCGCCCCTTGGCAAACATGAACGCCGCGATCAGCGCCACGATGGCCGCCAACATGATCCCAAAGGAGAACAGCAGATCCGACGCAAGGACGGCATCCATCGACTGAAACCGCAGCGCGAGGGCTTGGAGCAGACCAAACAGCAGACAGGCGTAGAGCGCATACCAAGGGCGCCATTTTGCGAAAATCAAAGCTGCAAGCGCGATGTAGCCCCGGCCCGCTGTCATCTCTTTGACGAAACCCGCCTGAAGAGAGGTGGCAAGATATGCGCCCGCGACCCCGCAAAGCACGCCGCAGATCGCAACAGCGGCAAACCGAAGCCCCACAACGCTCACACCCGCCGTGTCCACCGCCGCGGGGTTCTCGCCTACAGCGCGCAGCCGCAGGCCAAACCGTGTGCGGAACAGGACGTACCAACTGATAGGCACCAACGCGAGCGCAAGATAAACAATCGCCGTGTGGCCGGAAATCAGATCACTATAAAGCGGGCCCGCCACAGGCACGGGCAAGATCGCCTCAGCAAAGGGCCATTCCCAAGGGGTAAAGCGCCCTTCCCCGGTCAAAGAAGGCGTGCGCCCGCCCTGCGAGAACCAGCTTTGCGCCACAAGGACGGTCAGGCCAGACGCCAGAAAGTTGATCGCAACGCCTGAGATAAGTTGATTGCCCCTAAAAGTGATCGATGCGAGCCCGTGAATGAGAGACAAAAACATCGATGCAGCGATCCCCGCCAGCAAGCCCAACCAAACCGACCCGGATACATAAGCAATAGCCGCAGACAGAAACGCCGCCGCGAGCATTTTGCCCTCAAGCCCGATATCAAAGATGCCTGCGCGCTCTGAATACAATCCCGCAAGACAGGCCAACAGCAGCGGCGTGGCAAGTCGGATCGTTGAATCTAGAACTTGAATAAGGGTTGCATAATCCATGTGTCGTCAGCGCTCCGTTACCAGCCGAAAGGCCATGAAGGCGAGGAAAGTCCCAAGGGCCGCTTCGATATAGCGGCGCCCCTTGGCATAAAGCGCGCGGAACTGCGCAGCAGAGAACAGCAGACCCCATGCTCCGTGGCAAGCAAACGAGATCGCAAATGCTCCAAGGAAAAAGGCCGCTATGATGGCCACCGGTGCCACGGCAACGCCCGAAACCGCGTGGATCGCAACCCAAAAGAAGATCGCCTTAGGGTTTGTTGCTTGCAACACAAAGCCCGCGGCATAGCTGTGCAGAGGCGTGCGCGGCTTTACCGCCGCAGGTTGGACCGTACCGCCCTGCACCGCTTTGCGAAGCGCGCCATAGGCGAGATATGAAAGATAGGCCGCCCCGACAAACCGCAGCGCCGTAAAGGCCCAGGCCGCTTGCTCAAGCAAAAGACCCACGCCCAAAAGGGTCAGCCCATTCAGCAGCACAGAGCCGCTCGCGATTCCGAAGGTAGTCCAGAGAGCGGCCGCACGGCCCTGCGCTGCGCCAACGCCAAGCAACAACGCCACCGAAGGTCCGGGGCTAAGCGCCGCAACAAACAGGATCGCAAAGCCAGCAATCATTCCAGGAAGGAATTCAGCAAACATCCGTCATTCCCCCGGCGTGCGCGCAGCAGATTGCGCGCGCGCTGCCTTTGCCAAGCGGCGGCGCGTAAAGAACGCCTCAAACGGCATACGCACCATGTTATCAAGCGCACCCGTGAACAGGATCACAAGCGCTTGTATCACGATGATGAGTTCTGTGGGGATCGAGGTCCAAAAGGCCAATTCCGCCCCGCCTTGGACCAAGAAGCCGAAAAGCAGTGCCGCAATAACGATGCCAATCGGGTGCGAGCGCCCCATCAGCGCCACAGCAATCCCGATAAAGCCGGCGTTTTGGACAGAGTTATTCACCAGCCGTTCCGCCTCGCCCATCACGGTGTTGATCGCCAAAAGGCCGGCAAGACCGCCCGAGATGACCATTGTGATCAGAATAATCCGTGTTGAGGAGATGCCCGCATATTTGCCAGCCGGTTCCGATTTACCAAACGCGCGGATCTCATAGCCAAGGGGCGTGCGCCACAGCAGCAGCCACACGCCATAGGCCGCCCCAAGGGCCAAGAAGAGAGAGATATTCACAGGCGGTGCTTTGGAGAACGGAATGCCGACCACAGCAAGGATCTCGTGCAGCGTAGGCAGGTTTGTACCTTCGGGGAAACGCGCCGAGGAGCTTTCCATTTGACCGATCGGTTTAAGCCCATTGTTCAGCAAATAGATGATCAGAGCAAAAGCGATATAGTTGAACATGATCGTTGTGATCACGATGTGACTGCCACGCTTGGCTTGCAGATAAGCAGGAAGAAACGCCCAAGCCGCCCCAAACAGGGCACCACCTACAATAGCGGCGGGCAACGCAAGCGCCCAATGCGGCCACGGCACAGCAAGACACACAAGCGCCACGCCAAGCCCGCCCAATGTCGCTTGCCCTTCACCGCCGATATTAAACAACGACGCGTGAAATGCGATGGCCACCGCAAGGCCGGTGAACATAAAATTGGTCGCGTAATATAGCGTGTAACCCCAACCATAGGTGGAGCCCAGCGCGCCTTCGACCATATAACTCAGTGCCTCCATCGGGCTTTCGCCAATGGCAAGAATCACAAGCGCCGAGATGATCGCGGCAAGCAGCAAAGAAATGAGAGGAACAAGGAGCACATCGGCCCAGCCTGGCATTTTATCCATCAGTCAGCACTCCCTGTCTGGTCGTCCGGGTTGACGCCCGCCATGAGCAAACCAAGCTCTTTTTCGTCCGTCTCTTCGGGCAGCCGTTCGCCCATGATGTGCCCGTCAAACATAACGGCGATGCGATCTGACAGACTCAGGATCTCGTCCAATTCGACCGAGACCAGCAAGATCGCTTTGCCTTGGTCGCGCAAAGCAACAATCTGCTGGTGGATGAATTCAATCGCACCAATATCAACCCCGCGCGTGGGCTGACCGATCAACAACAGGTCAGGGTTGCGCTCAATCTCGCGGGCCAAAACGATCTTTTGTTGATTGCCACCCGAGAAGTTCTTGGCCGCCAGTTTCGGATTTGGCGGGCGGACATCAAAGCGCTCCATCTTTTCGGCAGTGTCTTCGCGAATGCCAGAGTTATTGGTCAGCGGGCCTTTGGTATACCGCTTGTCCTTGTGATAGCCGAACGCGGTATTTTCCCATGCCATGAAATCCATGATCAGACCTTCACGCTGGCGATCTTCGGGCACATGGGCGATGCCGCGCGCGCGGCGTGATTGGCCGTCTGAATGAGCGCCGGTCAGATCAATCTCTTGTCCGTTCACGAGGATTGAGCCAGTGCCGTCCTGATAGCCGCCCAAAACTTCGAGCAATTCAGACTGACCATTGCCAGCGACACCGGCAAGGCCAAGAATTTCGCCCGCGCGGACTTCAAAATTGATCCCTTTGACGCGCTCAACGCCTTTGTCATCCGTCACGCGCAGATCCTTGACCTGCAAAACAGGTTCGCGCGGTTGTGCGGGCGTTTTGTCTACGCGCAACAGAACTTTGCGGCCAACCATAAGCTCAGCCAACTCGGTCGGGCTTGTTTCGGCTGTCTTGACTGTCGCCGTCATTTCACCGCGCCGCATTACGCTTACGGTGTTTGTGGTGTCCATAATCTCGCGTAGTTTGTGGGTGATCAGGATGATCGTCTTACCCTCGTCCCGTAGCCGATCAAGGATACGGAAAAGTTGATC
>CALKJA010000109.1 GCA_937995865.1 uncultured Paracoccaceae bacterium
AGCATCCTTGGGCGTGGTGGACACTCGGGCGTCAACGAGCAACTAAAGCCGATCACTAGGTTTTCTCAATCGAATAGCCATATCGAATACGTAGCCGCGAAATTTCAAGGCAAAGCATGCACGTAACCCGCTTTGGCCAGAAACGCTGCGATATTTGAGGTCTACGCGCTTCTGGCCAAAGCTACCTTGGGTGTTTCATGAAATTGCTGAACGTCCAGTCCAAACCGTTGTGAACGTTTAAGCATAATTGGAGCGAGTGTTCATCCTTGTTGCAATGAGCAGATGGATGGATATGGCTGTTCCATCCATCCATTATTTTCGCGCTAGGGGAATATGGAAAGTTGGTTTTTGCGTGGTTTGCGGCCACGACGACGGTTGATCGCATATCGACGTCGGCCACGCCCTTCGCCAAATATCCGTCAACAAGGCTGACGTACTTCTCTCACGTCGCAGCTGTGGTTGCGCCGAAAACCATAACCGACTGATATTTTATCAGTTTGTTCGCCCCCGGTAACCGCTTGGCCAAAGTAGAGCATTCCATGTTTTTCCACGGTTTACGCTACGATTTACGCTCAAATTTGCGCGTCCCGACCGCCAGTTAATACTTGGTCGCAACTAGGGTCAACACCGGGTCAAACCCAGTTGCGACTTAGTTTCAACTGGGTCCTCCCCCGCAATCATAAAGCAGTTTTATGGTCATTTGCGGTAGGACCTTCTTCTGCACAACACCTGATGAAAGCTAGGCGCTATCCAATCATCAGCGCCGACCACCGTCGACGCACATCTGGTCGGCGTGGCTAGGGGTGTGCGTCACACATCTAAAGGATCACCCACATGCAATATAAGGCAACCCGCGAAGGTAATGTCGTCGACCTATTTGAATATCACGACAACAACACAGCAAGCCTGCGCGTCTCTGACGCAGACAACCTCGCAGCTGAGATCAACGCGCTGATCGCTGCCCCATCGACACCCGACGTCGACAAGGTGTCATATCGCTTGCTGTCTACACCTACAGGCGCGCGTGTCACCAATGACAAAGGTCACATCGATATCCCATGGCGCTGGCTCGCAACGGTCGCGAAGCACCTCGAGACGTAAGTCATGCATGAAGAACATGACCTCCCGAAACTAGCTCAAGCCATGCGTGAACGTGGCTTGAACGTGTACGCCGTGACAACGATTGATCAGCGATACATCGATGGCGACGAACACATCCCCGGCTCCATCGCAATCGCCTGGCGCGGTGAGTTTGGCAACGCTGAGATTCTCATAGCTGAGCACGTGGCGCAGCCCATCACAAAGCTGTGGCATGTCCCGCTGAAGAAGTATCTCGAACAACGACAGACCGTCGAACAACCCCTCAACATCCTGAACAAGGACGGCACCGTACAACAAACCTACGTGGTCGGTGAAGGCTGGGTCGATGTTGGTTGATACGTCGAAGGTGTTCGAACACGCCAAAGGCGACGTTCCGACTGGCAACCTGTACGCAGCAATCATCACGCAAGCCGTCGAAGACGCGATCTATGGTGTCGCGACGTTCGGCAATGATCGTGATTGGGAGCAAGCCATATCATTCTGTACAGATACGCACGGTGATTGGCGCGAAAGCCGTGAGACCTTGTGCCAAGCCGTGGGCGTTGATCCTGACATCATTCGCGCACACGTGATCGCTATGCTCGAAGGTCGCCGCAAGCCAGTATACAACGGCAAGGATAAACGGCGCACGAAAGACAAGCGCCTGCAACAATCACGCGAACGCTGGGTCGAACGCAATACACCCCATGCGCCCATCAAGACGATACCAAAGCGCCGCAGTTCCGTCGTCCACGCCCAACTGGTCGAAGGTGTTTGGATTGGCAATCAGACAACGACGCACATCAATGACGTTCACATTAGTCGCAAAAAACAAAATCACTTGTTACGTCTGATTGACCTGCTCCTGATCGGCACCCCGCGCAGCCAACTTGACGCCGTCCCTCGTAGCAAAATGAACCTCAAGGTCGTGCAAACACGATACAATGCAATGTTGAGTGAACGTGATGACCGCACCTACCTCGCGCCTGCGAGTGTCGAATGTCGAATGTCGCAATCTTGTTGCTTGATGTCGCGCTGAGGCCACCTAAGCGAACTTCGGGCCCGGATCGCGCCAAGGCCGGAGATGCGGGACAAACATACCTTTCGACTACATCAGGTCAATGTCCGCATGCCGACTTTAGTGTTCACGGCTGCACAAGTTGTGGTCGGCCAATGACGCCAACACGTAGCAGTCTTCTGACACGCCTTCGCCGTCACAACCTTTCGATATTCGGCTGAGTTCCTTTTCAAGCGTTCTGAGACGCTTAATTTTCGCGCGGACCTCTTCAAGTTGAGATGCAGCAATGTCCGTCGCGGTTTCGCACGATCGATCTGGATGCTCCTGCAATTCAATAAGCGAAGAAATCGCTTCAATCGAGAACCCAAGGTCGCGCGCGTGTCGGATAAAGCTAAGCCGCTCCAATCCAGTATTGTCGTATCGCCGTTGATTCCCGGACGTCCGTTCAGCTTCGGCCAACAAACCCAATTCCTCGTAATACCGGATCGTCGGAACCTTGACCTTTGTGCGCTTTGAAAGCTCGCCGATGGAAAACATGAAGAAACCTCTTGAACCTCTAGTCACTAGAGACATTACACTATGAGCAATCAAAGATGGAAGAGGATTCTCATGGCAGGTTGCTGCGGACACGACGCTAAGTTTGACGGCGTTTCAGATGATTACAAAAGACGACTGTGGATCGTAATCGCGCTCAATGCGACGATGTTCTTTGTCGAGATAACCGCAGGGCATTTGGCCAAGTCTCAGGCGTTGCAGGCCGATGCTCTCGATTTTGCGGGTGATGCGCTGACTTACGGGATATCCCTGGCGGTCATTGGGGCTTCGCTACGCGCACGAACCAACGCGGCACTGTTCAAAGGGGTCAGCCTACTGCTGATGGGGCTTTGGGTCTTTGGATCGACTGTTTATCGCGTCTTTTATGCTGGCGTCCCCACCGCAGAGATCATGGGTGTTGTGGGCTTTCTTGCGTTGCTCACCAATCTGGCAAGCGTCTTGCTTTTGGTCCGTTACAAGGATGGTGATGCCAATGTCCGCTCGGTGTGGCTGTGTTCCCGGAATGACGCCATTGGCAATGTGGCAGTGATTTTTGCAGCGCTTGGTGTTTGGGGTACGGCGACTGGTTGGCCTGACCTGATCGTCGCGACAGTCATGGCCGGATTGTTCCTTTCATCAGCCTTTCAGATTGTTCGCCAAGCCATGATCGAGCGGCAGGAAATGACTAAGCATAAACACTTACAAGTATGATGCAGCCAGTCTTGGTGTTCGTCGGCCTTGTGATCGCGGGAGCTACCACTATCGGGATACTTTGGTCGATCGTAAAGCGGGACCATATGAGCGTTCGCTGCGGCTGCTTTGATGTCAACTTTGTACTTGCGAAACCGAACTACTGTCGAACAGTATAAAACCGACGAATTTGGAAAAGGGACGGAAGTATTGTGATCAAGAAAATAGTCCGCATGATTGCTATTCTTGCAATGACATCCACCCAAGCCAGTACGGCTCTGGCCTGTGCATGCTGCGCTGACCCCGGCGGACGCTATGAACGCTCGGATGTGTTGTCAGACTGGGACTTTTCTGAATTGGAGCGACTTAGATCAGATGGTGTGGTTGAGATCCATTACACTGATTGCGGTGAAGATTGTATCTTCGGCATCGCGCCAATCGACGAGTGGCATAACAGCACGATATTGGTTGGCCCTGACGGTGTAACTCTAACCCTTGCTTCCAAACAATCAGAACTTCCCTCTGTAACCCTGATCGCTGATGCGCCCGAAAAATTCTCTTGGCTCGCGACCGATCCAGCGCCTGGTTCTCGCGGTGTATCGCCCGGCGGACTTTACTCTGAAACGATACTACCACTAACCATGCAGGGAGCGGGTCCAAGTTGGACTGGTGGAACAAATAGTTTTGATGCTCGCCTTATCTTGATCGGTCAAAGCACCGCGTGCATGGAAATGTCGCGGAACACACATTGGATGCTCGACGTTGAAACCGAGGACATCA
>CALKJA010000110.1 GCA_937995865.1 uncultured Paracoccaceae bacterium
CGTCGGGCCGATGCAGGCCTATGTCGAAGCTGCCAAACGCATGTTCTGGCCGATCATATCTTCGACCGCGACGACGCTCTGCGCCTTTCTGCCCATGCTCTTCTGGCCCGGTGTGCCGGGGGAGTTCATGGGGATGCTGCCGGTCACGCTGATCTTTGTCTTGTCGGCCTCGCTGGTTGTGGCGCTGATTTATCTACCTGTGTTGGGTGGGGTCACGGGGCGCTTTTCTCGTGCTGTTGTTGGCATCTCTGACGCGATGCGGGCCAATCTGCCGTGGCTTGTGCGTGCGGCCTTGGTGCCTGTGACCATGATGATCGCCTTTGCTGGCGCGATGCAGCTGCTTAATCCCGCCTATCTGATGGGCCCTGAAGCCGGCATGGCGGGCACCTTCGCAGGGGTTGTGATCTTTCTTATCGGAGCTGTAACGACATCAATCACGTTGGGCGCGGCTGAGTTGCGCCGCCGCGAACGGCGTGTGCGGTCTGGCCGCTCACGCACGGTATTTGGGTACATAATCAAGTTTATTGCCGGCAACCCGATCATGCCTGTGGTCACTCTAGCTGCCGTGATTGGCATCGTGATGACGGTGTTCTCTTATTTTGGCGCCAATAATAACGGCGTTGAGTTCTTTGTGGAAAGTGAACCGGAACAAGCGATCGTTTATGTTCGTGCGCGCGGCAACCTAAGCCTAGAAGAAAAAGATGATCTGCTTGCGCAGGCTGAACACATCATCATTTCGCATCCCGGCGTGCAATCCACCTTTGCCTTTGCGGGTGCGGGCGGGCTGAATTCCAACACCGGGGGCGCGTCTGGCCCCAATGACACAATCGCGCAGGCACAGCTTGAACTGATCCCATGGGAAGAGCGCCCCACGATTGAGACCAAAACCCGGATCTTGGGCCTTATCCCGTTCACAACAAGCGAGGTCGATCCAGCCTTTGACGGCAACACAGTGATGGATGAGCTCGAAGCACAACTCGCCACGCTGCCCGGTATCTATGTTGAGGTGCTCAACCTCGCACAGGGTCCTGCTTCCGGTAAGCCGGTGCATTTGCGTCTCAGGGGCGACGATTGGGAAAATCTTACCGCGGCAATTGAAATAGCGCGCGGTGAATTCAGCCAGACCACCGGCTTGATTGATATAGAAGATAACCTTCCGCTGCCCGGCATCGACTGGCAGATCAATGTTGATGTCGAAAAAGCGGGTCGCTTTGGTGCGGATGTGGCCACGGTTGGCGGCATGGTGCAGCTTGTGACGCGGGGGATCCTGTTGGATACCATGCGGGTCGAAACCTCCGATGAAGAAATCGATATTCGTGTCCGCTTGCCTGAGCAGGACCGGGTTTTGTCTACTCTGGACACGCTCAAAGTGCGGACGGCAAATGGGCTTGTTCCGCTGTCAAATTTCATCACGCGTGAGCCTGTCGCCCGGCTTGGTCAAATTAACCGGCAGGACCAAACCCGCTATTTTGACGTGAAGGCAGATGTTGCGTCGGATCTGGTTAAGATCCTGGATGAAGACGGCACGGTTCTGGGCTTTGAACCCGGCGAAGGCGATGTGGCCACAAAAGCCCGCGAAGACGGTCTTCAGGTTATCGCCGTGACGCCGTCCGAACGGATTGAGGCGCTGACAGAGTGGCTTGAGACCAAACCCCTGCCGCCGGGGATAACGTTTGAATGGACCGGCGATCAGGAAGAGCAAGCCGAATCCGGCGCGTTCTTGTCTCAGGCGTTTGCAGGGGCTCTTGGGTTGATGTTCATCATCCTGCTGGCTCAGTTTAACAGCTTTTACAACGCTGCACTTGTTCTCTTAGCCGTGGTTTTGTCCACAACGGGCGTGTTGATTGGTATGCTTGTGATGGATCAACCGTTCTCGATCATCATGACCGGCACCGGCATCGTGGCCTTGGCGGGGATCGTGGTGAACAACAATATTGTTCTGATCGATACTTACCAAGAATACAGCCGCTATATGCCCCGGATTGAGGCCATTGTGCGCACCGCCGAGGATCGCATACGCCCCGTGCTTTTGACCACCATCACAACGATGGCTGGGCTTGCACCGATGATGTTTGGCTTAAGCCTTGATTTCATCGGCGGTGGCTACACGATCGAAAGCCCAACCGCGCTGTGGTGGATTCAATTGGCGACGGCGGTCGTTTGGGGTCTTGGCGTGGCCACAATGCTAACCTTGGTATTTACACCCTCCATGCTAGCGCTGCGGGTCTGGGCCACCACTTACGTCAAATGGTTGGCCACCCTACTCGCGCGCATCTCGCTGGGTCGTTCGTCACGGGCTGCACGAGATTGGGCGTTGAAGCGCGAGGCACGCCGTATTCAGGCCCCTGAGATCCTTTGGGATGACGAGCCCTTGCTTGAACCGGCATCGCCCGGAGTGACGCCCTTAAAAGCCGCCGAGTGATCATCAGATAAGAGCCGCCTCTCCAAGGCGGCTCTTTTCGTTTGAGCGTGGGAGACGGATATCCCGGCACGGCGGGGTGGGTGCGCGCAAGACATGCCAAAGGTGCTGCGCGATATATGGGTGGGAGCTGTGCCGGGATATCCCTATCAGCGCAGAACCGGTTACGCCACGTCTTCGCTCAGCTGCAAATGCCACAGATGCGCATAGCGCCCGTCGCGCGCCAAAAGCGCATCATGGGTGCCGCTCTCAACCACAATCCCATCTTCCAGCACCACAATGCGATCTGCGTTCACCACAGTCGACAAACGGTGCGCGATAGTGATCACGGTGCGGCCATTGCCCATCGCCTCAAGCTCGGCTTGGATCTCATGTTCGGTTTCGGTGTCCAAAGCGCTGGTCGCTTCGTCCAAAAGCAGGATCGGCGGGTCCTTGAGCAATGTCCGTGCGATGCCCACACGCTGCTTTTCGCCGCCTGACAGCTTAAGCCCACGCTCTCCCACCGTGGTCTCATAACCATTTGGCAGGGACATTACAAAATCATGGATCTGTGCAGCCCGAGCAACGCCTTCGATCTCGGTGTCCGTGGCCCCCTCGCGGCCATAGGCGATATTGTAGCGGATCGTATCGTTGAAAAGGACGGTGTCCTGCGGAACAACCCCGATCTGTCGGTGCAGGCTTTCTTGGGTCACGTCGCGTACGTCTTGTCCATCGATGCGGAGCGCACCCGCACCCACATCATAGAAGCGAAACAAAAGCCGTCCGATTGTGCTTTTGCCAGAGCCGGTCGGCCCAACAACCGCCACGGTCTCACCCGGTTCAGCAATCAAGCTAACGCCTTTGAGGATGGGGCGGGCTGGATCATAAGCAAACTGCACGCCGTCCAACTCAATCCGCCCTCCGGCCATCTGGATCTCAGGTGCGTCCGGCTTGTCCGTCACCTCGGGTTGCTCGTCCAGAAGCATGAACATCTCCCCCATATCAACAAGGCTTTGACGGATCTCACGGTACACAAATCCCAGCATGTTCAAGGGCATCATAATTTGCATCATATAACTGTTCACCAGAACAAAATCGCCCACGGTCATGGTGCCGTCCCGCACTTCGAAGATCGCCATGACAAGCACGATCACCAGCGCCCCGTTGATGATTAAGGCTTGGCCGAAATTCAGAAGTGACAAGGAGTAGGAGGTACGCACCGCTGCGTCTTCATAGCCCGCCATCGCGGCATCATAGCGCCCGGCCTCGCGGTCTTCCGCGCCGAAATACTTAACTGTCTCAAAGTTCAGCAGGCTATCAATCGCCTTTTGGTTGGCTTCAGTATCCTGCTGGTTCATCTCGCGACGGATCTTGACCCGCCACTCTGTCACTTGTGTGGTGAACACCACATAGGTCACGATCGTCGCAAGCATGACGAGCAAATAACGGATATCAAAGAACGCCCACAGGACGATAGAGATCAGCAATAGCTCCAGAAAAAGTGGCCCGATTGAAACCAGAAAGAAGCGCAAGAGAAACGAAACACCTTTAACACCGCGCTCCATCACACGGCTTAACCCGCCTGTTTTGCGGCTGATGTGATAGCGCAGTGAAAGGGCATGGATGTGGCGAAACGTCTTGAGGCCGAGCTTGCGCAGAGCCCGCTGGGACACAGGCGCAAATAGTGCGCCACGAAGCTCCTGAAACCCTATATTTAAAAGCCTGAATGCGCCATAGGCCAACGTGAGCCCAAGCGCCCCCGCCATAAGCCACCCAGCCGGGTCCGGGCGCTCCCCCGCCAAGCTATCCACTGCGTTTGCCAGCAGCATCGGTTGCGTCACTGAAATCAGCTTGGCTGCAATCAGCGATACAACAACAAGCACAACCCGCAGTTTGAGCGCCGGTTCGTCCTTGGGCCACAGATATGGCAAGACACGGCGCACAACTGAAAGCTCCGCCTGTGTTTGTGCTTTATTACCGTCTTCAGGCGATCCGAGCGATTTCACTTTTGTGGCGCTTAGTTTTCGGGGATATCAAAAACCTGACCGGGATAGATCAAGTCTGGATCGCGGATGCGGTCACGGTTTGCTTCGAACAGCTTTACGTAAAGCGCGCCTGCGCCGTATTCCTCACGCGCGATAGCCCAAAGGGTTGCCCCCGGTTGCACGGTCATGACGGCCGTTTCGATCGGGCCGGTTGGCTGTTGCTGTGCGGCAGCAACAACCTCAGGTTCTTCGCGTTTAAAGGGTGTTTCGATGCGTGATGTCACTTCACCTTCTGCACTGACCTCATCAACACGCAGTGTATAAATCCCCGTATCGACGGTCGGCAGATCCGAGCGCCAGGTCCCATCCGATGCGATCCGTGAGCTGGTGATCGGGGTGTCGTCCAAATAGATCCGCACAAAGCCCTCGCCCGGCGCGCGGCCACCCAAACTGACATCGCCATCAGGCGCATAGGTGATCGTATCGAGCGCGACATTGGTCATGGCTTCGGGGCTTTGCAGCACGCGCAATCCCGTTTCGTCCGCAAGAACAAGCTGGGGAGGGCGCGCAACAGGCGCTTCGGGCGCGGGTTGGGCTGCGGGCGCTGGCGGGGCCGGAGCCTCAGCCGCTGCAATTTGCACATCTGCCCCTAGCTCGGGAGCCGGGTCTTGCTGCGGGGCCGGTTCGGGTTGCGGGGCGGGCTCTGGTTCCGGCTTTGGCGCAGGTGCAGGTTCTTGTGCTGGTTCCGGCTCCGGCGCGGGATCTTGCACAGGTTCCGATTGCGGTGCGGGTTCTGGTGCATCCAACGCGGGCTCTGGCGCCGCTATTGCTTCTGGTACTGGCTTAGGCTCCGGTGCCGACTCAAGGCTCGGTGCCGGCTCAGGGCTTGGTGCTGGCACCGGAACAGGTTGCACCTCTTGCGCGTTCGCGGTTTGCACGGCGTTTTCATCTGCACCCGCCGGGTCCTCCGCAGGCGCAGCTGGAGCAGGTTCTGGCAGCGGATCACTCACAGGTTCGGTCACCGGGTCCGGTGTAGCCTCTGAAACCGGTTCAGGATTTGGCTCGGGACGTACGTTAAGAGTTGGCGCTGGCTCGGGGGCTGGTTCAGGCGCGCGCTCGGGGGTCGGCTCAGGCGCAGGCTCTGGGGTTGGCTCGGGTGCAGGCCCAGGCGCTGTCAATGGACTGGGGCTTTGCGGCACTTGAGCTTCAGCAACAGCAATGGTCGGTGGACCAAATGGCGCAATAAGCACAGTCTCCAAAGAGGTAACCGCCTCAGCGCCTTGCTTTGAGGCCCGCAATGACAAAACACGCGGGTCCGCCGACGGTTCAATCGTTGCAAAGGCCGCAAACCGACCATCGCCTCCTATGGCCGCCGATGTGATTGCGTTTCCGTCAAGCAACACTTCCAAAAGCGCATCCGCTGGCCCTGCCCCTGCGATCAACGCCTGACCCTCTGCATCCACACGTACAACATCAAAGCTGGGCGCAGTAAGACCCGGCGGTGTCGCGTCAACGGTTTGGGTTTCGGTTTCAGCGTCAGCTTCGGGCGGCTCAGGATCTGTTGCCTCGGTTTGATCTGGTACCGCGTCTTCGCTGGCTTCCGGCGCGGGCTCAGCTGTTTCGATTAGCTCGGCGTTAGGTTCTGGAGGGGCAATTGGCTCAGCCACTGCGGCCACTTCCGCGGCAGTTTCTAGCGCCTGCACACTTGCGGCAACGGGCGCGGGCGGCCCTTCCGGCACAGGCGCTTCGCGGTTCAGCACCCAAGATGCGCCCGCAACGCCGCCCAGTAAAACGATCACTGCGGCGGTGGTCAAACGCGCGCCTTTACCAAATGTAAATCCGGCCATCCGACCCTCCCCAAGGTGCCGGTGTGAGGGCAAATCACCTACACAATCGTGCACGCAAAGCGCTTCACCGGTTGAGCATAGACTAGACCTTCGGTTACCTTGGGTCAAAGGTAGGACACCTTCTTTCCCCTAACGTGTCCGCGAGGTCCCACTTATGACGGTACTTGTCACGCAAACGCCCCATTCTGTGTGCGTTTTCTGCGGCTCTCGGCCCGGAACTGATCCTTCTTACACAGCCGCAGCCATTGAATTGGGCGCTGCAATTGGCACATCTGGTTGGCGCTTGGTTTATGGCGCTGGTGACGTTGGGCTTATGGGCGAAGTGGCCCGCGCGGCTAACTCGGCCGGCGCATCCACCTTTGGTGTTATCCCGCAGCACCTTGTGGATATGGAGGTCGGAAAGACGGATCTCACCAGCTACGTGGTCACCGAGACAATGCATGAGCGCAAAAAGGTCATGTTCATGAATGCAGACGTGATAGCTGTTCTGCCAGGTGGCGCGGGTTCGCTGGATGAGTTCTTTGAAGTGCTGACATGGGCGCAGCTTGCGCTGCACAAAAAACCCATCGTCCTGATCAACATCGCAGGGTACTGGGACCCGCTTTTGGCGCTTATAGAGCATGTGATTGCGCAAGGCTTTGCGTCCGAAAGCATGAAAAAGCTGCTCACAACCGCACCGGACGTGAAAACCGCCTTGGAACAAATCTCGCCATCATAGCCCTCGACCGCGCAAGATAACGTTCCAAGTTCTACCCCACCTCACGGCATCGCTGGCAGTTCAAACAGCGCATTCCTGACAAAAAATGCGCCAACAAAAAGGGCGCTCCGAAAGAAGAGCGCCCTTATTTTGTTCATTGGTCTTGGTAGATCACATGCGCGAAGCGACGTTTTCCCAGTTCACCAAGTTATCAAGGAAGTTGCTCAGGTACACGGGGCGCTTGTTGCGGAAGTCGATGTAATAGGAGTGTTCCCACACATCACATCCAAGCAGTGCCGTTTGATTAAAGCACAACGGGTTCACGCCATTTTCCGTCTTTGTCACCGCAAGAGAGCCATCGGCATTCTTGACAAGCCAGCACCAGCCAGAGCCAAATTGACCCGCACCAGCGGCAGAAAATTGCGATTTGAAATCGTCAACAGAGCCAAAGCTTTCGACCAATGCGGCCTCAAGCTCACCCGGCATTTTGCTCTCGCCAGGGCCCATCATTTCCCAGAATTGGTTGTGATTCCAAAGCTGACTGATGTTGTTGAAGATACCGTTCTGCGCAACGGATGATGCATCATACGTGCCCGTAATGATGTCTTCCATGGATTTGTCAGCCCACTCTGTGCCTTCAATCGCTTTGTTGCCATTGGTCACATATGCGTTGTGGTGAAGATCGTGGTGGAATTCCAGCGTTTCAGCGGACATGCCATGTGCAGCCAGTGCATCATGCGCATAGGGAAGATCGGGAAGCTCAAAGGCCATGTGTTCGCTCCTATTCATCGTTTTGGTCGTTCGGGACTGCCCTTCTATGTTGACGCGGGGCCGACATCGTCAAGGGCCATCGTGGAAAGCAGCCCCAATAAGCATCAATTCTCGACATTTTAGGCCGGACTAACTATGTTGAGGACAAGAAGGAATAACTTTGGACGCTGCGAAACTTAACCTGAGGACACCTCAGATTCACGAATTTGCAGCAAACCTTAGTGAGTGAGCCCCGACATGGGGATTTGGCAGTAAAGCGCTTAGCGCAAGTGTGAGGCACAATGGCCCCGAAGCATAAGTATACTCTGTTCTCAATGATGAAGGACGAGGGACACAACCTGATCGAATGGGTGGCTTACCACCACATGATCGGGTTCGATAATATCTGCGTTTATACCAATAACTGTAATGACGGCACCGATGAGATGCTGATCCGGTTGCAAGAGATGGGGTATGTTCAGCATTTCGAAAACAATGTGCCCGAGGGCGGGAAACCGCAGCCAAACGCGCTGAAACTTGGGTTCAAAAACCCCGAGATTCAAGACAGCGAATGGATCATGATCATGGACGCGGACGAATTCGTGTCGATCAAATGCGGCGATAACACAATGGATGCGCTCATGGCTGAGCTGCCCAAGGATGCTTGGGCTGTTGCTATGACATGGCTGTTCTTCGGCTCCAGTGACCTTTTGGATTGGGATCCGGGCATTGTGACTGAAGCCTACACGATGTCAGCGCCGCCTGCGTTCCGCAAAGGCTGGGGCGTTAAAACTATGTTCCGCCCGGGCGAAGATATCAAATTTGGCATTCACCGGCCCAAAGTGAAGGGCGGCGACAGCAACCCAGAGGGCATCTCAGCAATGCTGAATCGCAAATGGGTGAATGGCTCAGGCAAGGAAATGCCCAAGGAATTCAACCTTTCGGGTTGGCGCTCAACGCGGCCCACCATTGGCCGCGATCTTGTTGAGTTGAACCACTACGCTGTGAAATCCTATGAGGCGTATTTGCTGCGCCGGATCCGCGGCAATGTGAACAACAAAGTCGGCAAATATAACGGCGAGTATTTTGCGATCTTTGACCGCAATGAACAGCCCGAATTGAATGTGCACAACATGGCCGAGCGTACGAAAGCTGCCATGGCGAAGCTGCGCGAAGATGACAAGCTTTATGCGCTCGAGCAAAAGGCGATCGAATATCAAGCGGGCCGTGTACAAGTGCTGCGCGACACGGGTGAATATGACGAGTGGGTCAAGGAGTTGCGTGAAGCGGGCAAACACACCGTTGACCAACTTGATGAGGTCCTCTTTACCCACCACTTGCCAAAAGCATGGCAAGAAAAGATCAAGGAAATGCAGGCCGCTGGCATCCCGAACAAGGAGATTGCCAAGGTTGTGTCAGGCTCCAAATTGGCCCGCAAAGCGGACCGTCGCGAAGCAATGGCCAAAGCGCTGGAAGCGTCAGGATCTGATCAGACCGTGGATGTTTCAAACACCCGCGCCGAAACCGAGGAAAAGAAAGCCGAAGCCAACAAACATGACGTCGATGTCGATGCGGTAAAGGCAGGATAGACTATGGCTTGGTCCAAAATCGTCTGTTGCACTATGAAAAACGAGGGGCCGTACCTACTTGAATGGATCGCTTATCACCAAAGCATTGGTTTTGATGGGTTCATGATTTGCTCAAACGATTGCACAGATGGCACGAACCTGCTTCTCAACAGGCTCGAAGCGATGGGTGTGATCGTACATATCGAAAACCCTCAGGGCCCCAATATGGACCCGCAGAGATCCGCCTATATCAAGATTAGAAAGCACCCGGCCTATCAGGAAGCCGATTGGGCGTTGGTCATAGATGCGGATGAGTTCCTGAACGTCAAAGCAGGTGATCACAGCGTGCAAGCGCTGATCGATGCCTGCCCGGGTGCCGATGCGATCTCGCCATGCTGGAAGATGTTCGGATCCGGCGACCAGGTCCAGTTTGCGCCGGACCAGCTTGTAACCGAGCGCTTCAAAGCTGGCTCAACGGACGACAAGCCGGAAAACGGGCTTGTTTGGGGTTTTAAGACATTGTTCCGCACGGACAAGTTTGACTACATGGGCGTCCACCGCCCCCGTTTCCTCAAACAAAAACCGCTGCCAGAAGCCGGTGAAATCAAATGGTTCAACGGTTCAGGCGTCGACATGGGTGACCGCTTCTACCAGAAAGGCTGGCGCCACAACGGTGAGAGTTATGGCTATGCATTGGCACAAGTGAACCACTATGCCATCAAGAGCCGCGAGGATTTCATCCTTAAACGCCTGCGCGGCACGGCCAACGCTGGCAATAACAAAGACCGCATCAATTCTGGGTATTGGACAAAATACGATCTGAATGCTGTGCCTGATGATACAATCGACACAAGCGGCATCCGCGCCAAACTTGATGAGTTGATGAAAGATGCGGATCTTGCAGCACTTCAGCGCGCGTCTGTTGATAGCGCACGTCGGACAATTGCGCTTCAATCGCGCATGGATGACATTCAAGCCTTTCTTGAAACCGGGCAATTGCCCGCTCCAGACAAAGGCAAACGAAAGCGTCGCAAGAAACAGGAGGCAGCATGAATAAGCCTGTTGGAACCACCCGTCCCCGCCACGCGGCGAAAAAAATGGCCTCCGGTGGCCGTCTGATCTGCATCGGCACACATCACAAGACCGGAACCGTGTGGATGCGCAAAGTGTGGCAACATATAGCCGCTGAGCAAAACATCCCTTTTATGCCGATCTATCGGCCCCGCAAAATGGCCGCGATCCCCGAAAAAGGGCCGTGCATTCTTGTGAATTGGAATTCCGCCTTTCCGCAGCAGCTTATGGATCACCCAGAGGCGCGCTTTTTGCATGTTATCCGCGATCCACGCGACGTTTTGCTCTCTGGGATGCGCTACCATCGGATCGCCGGTCTGAGGAATGAGAAGGCTTTGCGCGAACCGCGCGAAGACTTAGGCGGTCTGAACTATCAAGAACACCTGAATGCGTTGCCGAATGATTCCGAGCGCTTGCGCTTTGAAATGCACAACAGGCATCATGAAACTTTGACGCAAATGTTGGCATGGAACTACCGCCATCCGCACTCCGTTGAGCTAAACTATGAAGACATGATGGAAGACGAAGATTGCCAGGTTTTCCGCAAGGCATTGACAAAAATGGACATCGCTGGCCTGGATATTGAGGCTGCTGTAAAGACCTATTGGGATTTGGCATTGTTCGGCGGCCTGACCGATCCCAAGACTGTAGCGGTCCCTTCGGCACATATCGGTTCGGGCAAACCTACACAGTGGGTCACAAACCTGCCGGCTGAGATCGCCGAGGAATACGCCGCAGAATATGGCAATGCCCTCAAACAGTTAAAATACGAAACATCGCTCAAATGGGTTAGCGCTTGCAAACCCGCCGCGGAAATTCAGCTTACCAGCTAAGCCTTTCGTATTCGCGTACCTAAAAAAGAAGGGCGTAAGAGCGTCTTTGCTCATCGCCCTTCCATGTACTTTGTTGTGAGATCATCCGGCAAATGACTACCGCGCAAACAGCAAGCATCCAATTTTCAGATCATGCTACATCTTGTTCGATGCAAAATAGCCGACTGCGGCTTGCGGATGTGCAGCGGATTGCAAAACACCAAGAGCATACTCAGCCACGGATCGGAATATGATCGCCTCGGCTGCACTCTCTTCTCGCAGCCATACAGCACATGGGATTTGGGCCAGCCGTGTCCGCCGCACTTTACCAACCGGGAACTGTGCACTTCGCAAGTCAATAGGCGCAAGCTTGGCCAGAACCTCGCGCGTGGCCGCGCCAGTTATTTCAAAAACCGTGCGTGTGTCCGAGACGTCCAGCGCAAGCGCATGCATGGATTGAGTTGCACTCTGCAAAGCCGCAAGGGTTTGCCCAACGCTTTCATGCGGGCATTGCACCAACACCTCATCTGGAGACATCCAAACCACCGCGCCGTTGCACATTCCACGCTCCGGCAATTCAAACCCGACGGATTTGAGCGCAGCCGTCATGACTTCAGTGTCACCACGCAAGGTGATCATCCCGCGCAGCGGCATCTCGCGAACTGTGACCAGTCCTTCAAAGCTTCTCAGGTTAGACATTTTGCTTCTCCCCTTCGGGATCAAAGAACACAGGGTCCACAATCCGCGCCTTAACGACAGTGCCGTCGACGCGCGGGAAATCTAACGTCTCGCCCATCCTATCGGGCCCATGCAGGACAAGACCCATTGCGATGCCGCGATCAAGGGTTGGGGAATGATAAGTGGATGTTACACGCCCCTGCGTATTGCGCTGCCCGTTTGCGTTTGCGCCTTCGGCGACTGCATAGGCTCCGTCTGGTAAGACCGATCCATCAACCGTCTCAAGCCCGACCAGCTTCCAACGATTTGGATCCGTCATATGCGAGCGCAGCTGCGCGCGCTTCCCAATGAAGTCTTCCTTTTTCTTAGATATCGCCCAGCTCAAACCCAGATCTTGCGGAATGACTGTCCCATCAGACTCATCCCCAATCATGATAAAGCCCTTTTCGGCTCGCATGATGTGCAGGCATTCCGTGCCGTAGGGCATCACACCGAATTCTTCGCCCGCTTCCATAAGAGCGTCCCAAAAGGCACGGCCCTGTGCAGCAGGTACAGCGATCTCGTATGACAACTCACCCGAAAAAGAGATCCGGTAGGCGCGAACTTCAAACCCGCCAAGCGTCCCATCGGCCCAGCCCATGAATGTCAGAGCCTCGGCACTCACATCCATTCCGCCCAGTTTCTCAAGCACTTTGCGAGCGTTCGGCCCGACCACTGCGACCTGAGCATACTGCTCGGTTACGTTGGCGGTGTAGACCTTCCAATCCCACCATTCCGTTTGCAGCCACTCTTCCATATGCCCGTGGATACGATCCGCGCCGCCGGTGGTGGTGTGGCACAGCCACGTATCTTCATCGATCCGCGCAACCACGCCGTCATCGCTGAGAAAACCGTTCTCCGAGCACATCAGCCCGTACCGACAGCGCCCAACCTTCAGGTTCGACATCATATTAGTGTACATCATATCAAGGAATTTGCCCGCATCCGGACCCTTGACGATGATCTTGCCCAGCGTCGATGCATCCAACAGGCCAAGCGCTTCACGGGTGTTCTTAACCTCGCGTTGCACAGCCTCGCTTATCGTTTCCTCACCGCGCAGATATGTATAGGCTCGGCGCCAATGTCCTACAGGTTCCCAATGAGCCCCGTTCTGCGCGTGCCAATCATGCATCGGCGTTTTCCGAATGGGCTGGAAGATTTCTCCGCGTGCCTCGCCCGCAATCGCAGCCATTGAGATCGGCGTGTAGGGTGGGCGGAAGGTTGTTGTACCAACGCTTGGAATATCGGTGCCAAGCTGGTTGGCGAGAACAGCCAGGCCGTTGATATTGCTGAGCTTGCCTTGGTCCGTGGCCATACCCAGCGTGGTGTAACGCTTGGCATGCTCAACGCTTTCAAAGCCCTCGCGCGCGGCTAGCTGAACGTCTGAAACCTTCACGTCGTTCTGGAAATCCAACCATGCTTTGGAGCGCAGTTTATATGAAGCGCTTTGTGGCATCATCCAAACAGGCTCGATCGGGTTTGTTAGTGGGTCCTGCGCTGGGGTTGGCTGGCCCGGACCGCCCAATTTGGTGTGAGCATCGGCCAAAGCCGCAGCTGTGGTCATCGCACCAGATGCTGCTCCGGCCGTAGTCACAAATGCGGCACCATCTGCGCCAATCGGTCCGCGCTCTGGATCCGGCGCAAACATCGCCTCTGCCTCATTCCAAATGAGCTTGCCGCCGCAATGGCTCCACAAATGGACCACAGGCGACCAACCGCCAGACATGGCCACAACATCACATGCAATCTCTTCAAGCGGTGCGCCCTCACCCGCTTGTGCACAAATTTCGACGCTGGTTACGCGCTTTCCGCCTTTGACAGACGAAATGCCCTTGCCCGTTTCAACGCGGATACCAGCGGCTTTGGCCGCCTCACCCAAGGCGCCTGCGCCACCCGTCCGTGCATCCACGATCAACGGCACTTCAAGCCCCGCGTCTTTCATGGCCAGCGCCGTCAGATAAGCCGTGTCATTGTTGGTCACGACCACAGTGCGATCGCCCAGCGACACACCAAAATTCACAAGGTAATCGCGGACCGCAGAGGCGAGAACGACGCCCGGAATGTCATTCCCGGCAAAGCTCAACGGACGCTCAATCGCACCAGTGGCGGCTACGATTTGCTTGGTTCGGATACGCCACAACCGGTGGCGTGGGCCATCTGCGCCCGGCGCACCATCGGCAAGCCGCTGATACCCCAAAAGATAACCGTGATCATAAACGCCCGAGCCCTGCATGGACGTCCGAAGCGTCACATTCTCCATCGCCTCAAGCGCTTTTAGGGTTGCTGAGATCCAGTCTTCGGCCGGTTGACCATCGATGATATCGCCGTCCACAGGTGCACGTCCGCCCCAATGGCCGTCTTGCTCCATCAAGATAACATCTTTGCCAGCAGCACCTGCGATCAACGCGGCCTGTAAGCCTGCAATTCCACCGCCTACGATAGCCACATCGCAGAAAGCATAGAAATGCTCGTAGGTGTCGAGGTCTCGTGCTTTGGGCGCTTTGCCAAGCCCCGCTGAATGCCGAATGATCGGCTCATAGATATGTTTCCAGAAAGGCCGTGGGTGGATGAACATTTTGTAGTAGAAGCCTGCTGGCAAGAAGCGCGCCAGCTTTGCGTTCACTGCACCCACATCGAATTCGAGGGACGGGAAGTGGTTCTGGCTTTGCGCGTAAAGCCCTTCAAAAAGTGGTGTCGTCGTCGCGCGTGCATTGGGCTCAAAACGGCCCTCTTCGCCCAGATTCATCAGCGCATTCGGCTCGGAGCCATCGGACGTCACAACACCGCGCGGGCGGTGATATTTGAACGAACGGCCCATCAGCATTTGATCATTGGCAAGCAAGGCGGAGGCAAGGTTGTCGCCTGCAAAGCCGCTTAACTGCTTGCCGTTGAATGAAAAATTCTGAATTTGGGTGCGATCAATCAAACGGCCGCCAGTGTTCAGACGTGTGCTCATGAGAACTGCCTCCAGTGCCAACCGGGCCGCTTGGCCGTGATCGCGTCTTTGATGTTTTCAGGTGGTTCAGTCGTTTGTGCCGAATATGTACCAAACACCTCATTGGTCATTGTGCAGCGCGCGGCGTGGAACCACTTGCCGCAGCCCGGCGCGCAATGCCAGCGCTCAAAATGCACACCCTTTGGATTTTCGCGCTCAAAAAGATAGGCCTCAAAATCGGCGTCCGAAGACCCCGGTCCAAAGCGTTTCAGATGCGCTTCGCCGCCAGCGTGAAGCTCAGTTTCGTCTTTGGCTTCGCCGCAATTCGGACAGGTCAAAATCAGCATGATGCGCCCTCCTGTGGGCAAAACCGCATTTTCAAGGAATGGGACTTGAGTGCTTGAGATGTGGTCAAGTTCATCAATGTGCCACCCCCGCTGCAACGCTCTCATCAATAAAGCGGCCCTCACGGAACCGGTTGAGGCCGAATTGCTCGGTCAGTGGCGAATGGCCGGTTGCCATCAGTTGGGCCATTCCGAAGCCAGAACCGGGGATCGCCTTGAACCCGCCGGTGCCCCATCCACAGTTTATAAAGCACCCGTCAAGTGGGGTTGTAGATAGGATCGGCGAACGGTCGCCCGTAATGTCCACGATCCCGCCCCATTGCCGCAGCATCTTAAGCCTTGAGATCATCGGGAAAGTCTCAATCAAAGCACGCACTGTTTCTTCGACGTGATGAAACGATCCGCGCTGTGTATAGGCGTTGTGACCATCAGTACCGCCGCCAATCACCATCTCACCTTTGTCAGATTGGCTGAGATACCCGTGCACTGTGTTGGCCATGACAACGACATCCATGCAGGGCTTGATCGGCTCCGACACCAGCGCCTGAAGCGGAACGCTTTCAATCGGCAACCGGAACCCGGCCATCTCAGCAGCCTGCCCCGAATTCCCGGCCACAACAATACCCATCTTGTTGCACCCAATTGCGCCTTTGGTGGTTTCAACGCCCGTGACCCTGCCGCCCTCTTGCTTGATCGCGGTCACTTCGCATTTTTGGATTATGTCCATGCCCATATCAGAGCAGGCCCGCGCATATCCCCATGCCACAGCATCGTGGCGCGCGGTGCCGCCGCGCGGCTGCCACAATGCGCCCAATACAGGGTAGCGTGGGCCACTAATATCAATGATCGGACATAGTTCTTTGACCCGTTTGGGGCTGATAAATTCTGTTGCCACGCCCTGCAGCGTATTCGCATGGGCAGTCCGCTGATAGCCGCGGATTTCGTGTTCGGTCTGGGCCAACATCATAACACCGCGCGGGCTGAACATGATGTTATAGTTCAGGTCCTGCGACAGATCCTCATAGAGCGATCGCGCCTTTTCATAGATCGCAGCCGACGGATCCTGCAGGTAATTGGAACGGATGATCGTTGTGTTGCGGCCTGTATTGCCGCCACCAAGCCAACCCTTTTCAAGAACCGCAACGTTTTTGATGCCGTGGTTTTTACCAAGGTAGTAGGCCGTGGCCAAGCCGTGGCCACCCGCCCCGATGATGATTACATCGTAATGCGATTTTGGTTCGGGGCTGCGCCAAGCGCGCTCCCATCCGGTGTGATGCCGAAAGGCTTCACGCGCAACGGCAAAGGCTGAATAGCGTTTCATCTAGCAATTCCCTTATAGGGGGGCAAATCCCCGAAGTCCTTTCTCGTCTTAGCGCCAAATTCGCGACATTCCTAAGTAAGAACGTCGAACAAGGTAATGGATGCGACATAAGACGACCGTCAGCTCAAACAGCGCAGTAATTCTGCCTGATTGCACAGCGCCGCCCCTTTCCGTTTGCGACTAGGCCGCTTATGTCATGGGCACTTCGGATCGGAGCTGTTTCTTGATCATGTTTTGGACAATCGCTGCTCTGATCGCAGCCGCTGCTGGTTTCACGCTTGTGCGCAGTGCACAGGCCGGAGCCGAAACGTCAGCACAAGACGGCGACGCAACGGATGTGGCGATCTACAAGGCGCAGCTGGCCGAGGTAGATCGCGATCTTACGCGCAGTGTGATTTCCGAAGATGAAGCTGAGGCCCTGCGCACCGAAATCGCGCGGCGGCTGCTGGCGGCGGATGCGGCAGCAGCGACGGAACCCGGCCAATCTGCCAAAGCCCCGCTGGGGCTGACAATCGCATTAGCTGTCATCACCATGGGCATCGGGATTGGGACGTATCTTTGGATTGGGGCGCCTGGATATGGGGATATGCCGCTTCAGGCGCGGCTGGAAAATATGCAACAGAGGGCAGACACACGTCCCACGCAAGCCCTTGCACAGCGGTCCTTTGCGGCGACAAGCCCCACACCTACGGCGACAGACCAGCATCGCGATCTTGTTGACCAACTGCGCGCCGCTGTTCGCGAACGGCCAGGCGATTTACGCGGCCTTGCGCTTTTGGCCCGGAACGAAGCGCTTTTGGGCAATTTCACCGCGGCCATCTCGGCTCGGGCGCAGATTGTTGCCGTGCGCGAGGGCAATGCCACAGCCGCCGATCACCGCGATTTGGCAGAGCTGATGATTGTGGCAACAGGTGGCTATGTCTCACCCGAGGCTGAAGCCGTGCTGCGCACCGCGTTTGATCTTGATCCCTCCGATGAACCAACACGCTACTACCTTGGTCTGATGTATGACCAGATCGGGCGCGCAGATCTTGCCTATGCGCTTTGGAACCCATTGGTTGAACAAAGCACGGGAACTGAGCCTTGGTTGGGGCCAATCTTGCAACAAATGCCCGGCGTCGCGGATCGCGCGGGGCTGCGATTTGTACCGCCTGATCAGCGCGGCCCAACAGCCGCGGATCTTGCTGCCGCCGAAGACATGACACCCGAAGACCGCGCTGCAATGATTGCTGGCATGGTCGATAGCCTTTCGGAGCGTTTGGCCACGGAAGGCGGCCCGCCCGAGGATTGGGCGCGTTTGATTTCCGCGCATATGGTCTTGGGTAATGTGGAAACAGCTCGAGAAATCCTTGCTGAAGCGCGCTTTGTGTTCCAAGACCGCGCTGACGCGCTCACTCTCTTTAATCGCGTTGCGGTGCAATCGGGGCTCGAATGATCTTTGAAATGATGGAAGACTTCGCCCCCACCCTGCCCCCTATGGCCGGTGTGGCGGGGCTTGATCTTGGCACGGTGACAATCGGCGTGGCCGTTTCGGATCGGCTTTTGTCGACAGCCACACCCGTTGAGACAATCAAGCGTAAGAAATTCACGTTGGACGCTGAGAAGCTTTTGACCCTGCTGACCACGCGGGAGGTCGCCGGAATAGTGCTGGGCCTGCCACGTAATATGGACGGAACAGAGGGGCCGCGCGCGCAAGCCACCCGCGCTTTTGCCCGGAACCTGAGCCAGAAGACCGATCTTCCCATCACTTTTTGGGACGAACGTCTCTCAACCGTTGCCGCAGAACGCGCATTGCTTGAGGCGGATACGACACGCAAACGTCGCGCTGAGGTGATTGATCATGTGGCAGCAGCGTTTATCCTCCAAGGCGCGCTGGATCGGATGCGCCATCTTCGGGACACAACATGAGTGATGACATCTGGCAGCGCGCCGAAATCGAGAGCCCTTGCATCAAGCTGTGCTCGATCCATCCCGAAGCGCGGATTTGCGTGGGCTGCATGCGGTCCATGAATGAGATCCGCGATTGGTCACGGTTCACACCTGAGACCCGCCGTCAGCTAATGGAAGAAGAGCTGCCCGGCCGTGCCGCTCGCTTGCGAAAGCGCCGGGGTGGCCGCGCCGCTAAGGTCCAGTAAGCCAGTCCGCACCGTTGAATGGCGGGCGGAAATAGGCGATGACGCGCCCTTCTGGCGGGGCAATGGCATCTGCCCCCCAAGGGGCCACTCCATGTAGCGCCAAACGATGTATGACATAGGCTTGCCCGGGCTGCGCCGCGATAGCGACCCGCTTGCACTTTTGAAAGCAAAGCCGACGCGCGGCCTGATAGGCTTCGGTCAAATCTTGCTCGGGCCATTGCTCAGGCGGCACGCCATTTAACACCTTTTGGAACGCGCGCTTCATGATCACGTGGCTGCCTTCCCAAACAACCATGGGTGCCGCCGAAAAGTTGACAGCTGTCAACTGTAGGCCCAGCACAAAGGCATGGGGCTCTTGCATCTTGCGGCGGCGGTCCGGGCCGATGGGTAAAAGCCCATCCACATGCGCGGCATCCCTGTCGCGGCGAAACCGAAAGGCGGAGTCGGATTCACCATCGCCCAGCTGCGGATAGCCCGGATAAATGACAGAAACCTGCGCGCGGTCCCACATGGGTATTGCGCCATTCAAATCCGCGCAAAACGCGGCCGCTTGACCTGCCAGCGGTGGCCCGCCCGGCACCGCTCCGCTCACATCGTTGGGCAGGATATTGACGCCAACAAACCACGTCCCCCCGGAGCGCAGCCAATCGCGGATCGCTTGCGGATTAGATGCACATTTCAGCGCCAAAGGGCGCGTCGCATCAATCCAAGAGGCCAGCGCCGCATCATGGTCAAACAGCACCCATCCGTCGCGTTCAAAGCTCACCCGGCAAGAACCTCGCGCGCCATATTGGCCGCGACGATAATTAAGAAGACCCCGAACACCCGCTTGAGGCGATCGCTTGGCAGGCTATGCGCCAATGCCGCCCCCCAAGGGGCCGTAAGAATTGTCATTGGGATAATGATCGCAAAGGCAATTAAATTGACCGCACCAATAGTCAAAGGCGGGCGCGTCGCGGGATCCAAAGGCACAAAGAAAAAGCCAATGACAGACGGGGCCGCGATTGCCACACCAAAGCCTGCAGCGGTGGCCACGGCCCGGTGAATTGGCACCCCGAATAGTGACATCGTGGGAACCCCAAAAGAGCCACCGCCAATGCCCATCAGAACCGACAAACCGCCCATAACCGAAGCCATCACACGCCCGCCCCAACCCAGCGGCAATGCATGCCCAAGCCGCCAGTGCGCGCGTCCAAACGCCATATACAGCCCAACGCAAGCGGCCAAGACACCAAAGATCAGTTGCAAGGCTTCGGACCGCAAATTGGCCGCAACAACGACACCAATCGCCGCCCCCACCGCCAAACCGGGCGCCCATGCGCGCAAGATCTCCCAATCAACAGCGCCTTTTTTGTGATGCGCCATCACAGATCGGATCGATGTCACGACCACCGTCGCAAGCGAAGTCGCCACGCACATTTGCATGACATCGGCCCCGGCGAACCCCGTTGCCCGGAACGCATAAAGAAACGCTGGCACCAAAACGATTCCGCCGCCAACTCCCAACAGTCCTGCCAGCACGCCGGCAAAGGCACCAATCGTCAAAAGCAATGCCGCGACGGGCAAAAGTGTTGCCAGATCCATGATCGTGTCTCCCAATTTCGGAACGGTCATCCCCCGCTCGGGTGGGAATGTCCAGAGTTCAGGCCGCCTGAGTCTGTTCCACTGCGCCGCGCGCTTGAGCAATCAACTCAAGCCCTGCACCGGGGCGCGTTGCCCCTTCAGAAAGAATACGCCGCCATGCTCGCGCGCCGGGTTGCCCTGCAAAAAGCCCCAACATATGTCGCGTGACTTGGTGCAATGTCCCGCCACCTTCGAGATGCCGGGCGATATGCGGCTCCATTCTATCCAATACCTCAGCGCAGCTGCGCAGTGGCGCGGCTGGATCCCATAACCGATCCGCTCCCATCAACACATCCGCCGGTTGGTGATACGCAGCACGCCCGATCATCACACCATCCATACGCTCAAGATGCGCGGCGGCGGCATCAAGCGTTTCAATGCCACCGTTGATCGCAAGGCTTAGTTCAGGAAAGGCCGTAACCATCTGATGCACCAGCGCGTAGTCCAGCGGGGGGATATCCCTGTTTTCCTTGGGCGAAAGCCCTTTGAGCCACGCTTTGCGCGCATGGACTGTCACCTGCCGAACGCCCGTGGCCTGCACGGCCTCAAGAAAGGCGGGCAACACCTCCGCAGGCTCTTGATCATCTACACCGATCCGGCATTTCACGGTCACTGGGATCTTCACCGCGTCTTGCATCGCGGCCACGCATTCCGCCACAAGCTCCGGTGATTTCATCAAAACCGCGCCGAATGTCCCCGATTGCACCCGGTCAGACGGGCACCCGACATTAAGATTAACCTCAACATAGCCGTGATCCTGCGCCAGGCGCGCCGCCTGTGCCAATTCGGCGGGATCAGAGCCGCCAAGCTGCACAGCCACAGGATGCTCACCAGCGTCAAAATCCAAAAGCCGCAACGCGCCCCCACGCACCAAAGCGGCTGAGGTCACCATTTCGGTGTAAAGGAGTGTGTGCTGAGTGAATTGCCGGTGGAACATCCGACAATTCCGATCCGTCCACGCCATCATCGGCGCAACCGAAAGGCGCGCGGATTTATGGGCGGGGCTGGGCATTTCGGGGTCTCCTATGCAGCTGGGTGCGCCTCAGATAGGGCCAAGGCTACCAAAATGCCACCGTATTGATGTGGTCTTGATGCCGCGCATGAAAAAGGCGCGGCAGAGACCTCCCCGCCACGCCCATTATTGATACGTTCGTGCTGCTTTAGCCGATAACGGCGTTCAACGTTGCCGAAGGGCGCATGACGGCATCGACCTTGCCTGCATCCGTCCGGTAATAGCCGCCCAGATCTACGGCCGTGCCGCGGCCGGCCATTAGTTCTTCGTTGATCTGCGCTTCTTTCGCGCGCAAGTCAGCGGCCAATGTACCAAATTCGGTTGCTAGCTCTGGCAGATCAGACTGCCCGGCCAAAGCCTCGGCCCAGAACAGGCCGAAGTAGAAGTGGCTGTCACGGCTGTCAGGTTGACCAACTTTTCGGCCCGGGCTTTTGCCCTCGCCCAAAAGGCGAGTGATGGCGTCATCCGCCGCATCGCCCAGCACTTTGGCCGTGTCGTTGCCCTTGGCCGTGCCCAGATAGCGCAGGCTTTCGGCAATCGCGCAAAACTCCCCCAAGCTATCCCAACGCAGATGGTTTTCTTCCATCAATTGTTGAACGTGCTTGGGGGCAGAACCGCCCGCGCCTGTTTCGAACAAGCCACCGCCCTGCATCAGCTGCACAACGGAAAGCATCTTTGCAGAGGTGCCAACTTCGAGGATCGGGAACAGGTCTGTCAGATAATCGCGCAAAACGTTGCCGGTGATCGCGATGCAGTTCTTACCAGCGAAAATGACGTCCAACGCATGCTTGGTTGCAGCCGCCGGATCCATAATCTGAAAATCGCCAGTCGCACCCGCCGCGTCCAGCAGGGGTGTAATCGCTTTGATCAGTTCCGCATCATGACCGCGATCCGCGTCGAGCCAAAACACCGACGCATAGCCCGTGGCGGCATGACGCGCGCGCGCCAGCTCGACCCAGTTTTCAATCGCGTCGCGACGAGTCGACGCCAAACGCCAAATATCACCCTCGGCCACGTCATGCGACATCAAAACATCGCCGCCCGCTTCAACGGTTACGGTGCCGGCTGCGCGCATCTCAAACGTCGTAGGGTGAGAGCCGTATTCCTCGGCCTTCTTGGCCATCAGACCCACATTCTGCACGGTGCCAACGGTGGACGGGTCCAAAGCACCATTTGCTTTGAAATAGTCTACACACTCTCTGTAAACGGGCGCGTAGGAGCTGTCAGGGATGACGCAGTTGGTGTCATCTTCTTCGCCATCCGGCCCCCAACCTTTGCCGCCTGCACGCAGAACAGCTGGCATAGACGCATCGATGATTACGTCAGACGGCACGTGCAAGTTGGTGATCCCTTTGTCCGAATTCACCATATACATGCGCGGACGGTCCGCCAAACAGGCGTCAATCGCGGCCTTGATCTCGGCCCCGTTGTCCATCCCTTCAATTACGCTCAGCATGGTGCCAAGCCCGGCATTGGGTGTGGCTCCTGCTGCGGCCAGCGCATCGCCATATTGGTCAAACACAGGCGCAAGATAGGCGCGGATCGCATGGCCAAAGATGATCGGGTCTGAGACCTTCATCATCGTTGCTTTCATGTGCAGCGAAAAGAGTGTGCCATCCTTGGCTGTTTGCGCAATGGCTGCATCAAGGAACGCCATAAGTGCCGCGCGCGACATGAAGGTCGCATCCACGATTGTGCCCGCAGGACGCGCGATGCCGCTTGCTAGCTCAGTCACAGACCCGTCGGCGGCGGTGTGTTTGATCGTCATCGTGCTGTCCGCGCTGAGCGTGACAGATTGCTCATTGGAGCGGAAATCTCCCGCATCCATGTGCATCACGCGCGTTTTGCTGTCTGCGCTCCATTTGCCCATGCGATGCGGGTTTGCTTTGGCATAGGCTTTGACGGCCGCAGGCGCGCGGCGGTCGGAATTGCCTTCACGCAAAACTGGGTTCACAGCGGACCCTTTGATCGCGTCATAGCGCGCGCGGCTTTCTTTTTCCGCGTCAGTCGCAGGCGCCTCTGGATAGTCGGGCACGGCATAGCCCGCGGCCTGAAGCTCTTCGATGGCCGCAACAAGCTGCGGCACAGACGCCGAGATATT
>CALKJA010000111.1 GCA_937995865.1 uncultured Paracoccaceae bacterium
TTCCGCCACTCCGGGGAGCGCGAGGGGCTGGCCCCTCGCTGCGCTATCACTCGCCGTAGGGGATCCAGATCGTTTTGATCTCGGTCGCGTGATCTAAAGCCGTTCGGATCTCAGCTGGTGTCCACGTTGGTGCTATGGGTGCGGTCCATGTGCGTTTTAGGTTGCCGGCACCAGATGCTTCTAGGTTTGCGACATCGGCGCTGGGCGCAAAGGTCCAAAGCGCCGAGAGATTGAGGTGCTGGGCCAATGTTTGCGTCATTTCTGCTGTTGGGCCCGTTACGATATTAAGCACGCCGGCTGGAATATCGGATGTTTCCAAAAGTTGCACCAGCTCGAGCGCGGCAAGCGGGTAAGGGTGGCTTGGGCTCGCAATAACGCTATTTCCCATGGCCATCGCCGCGGCAGCGGGTGCTACTGTGCCCAGAAGTGGAGCGTCGTCTTGGGCTAAGATGCCAATCGTTCCGACGGCTTCTCGCATAGCGAGAGCGGTGCCGCGCATGGGCACTGGTTTTGCGGTTCCGTCCAGTTTGTCTGCCCATGCAGCGGCCGTGAAAAGCGCTTTGACGCAGGCTTCGACCTCTGCTGCGCCACCTCTTTTGCCGGTTTGGTCGTTGATCAGTTTAGCAAAGTCTTTGCTCCGTGCAGCGAGATTTTCGGCGAGATAGAACAGGATCTGCGCCCTCAGGTGGCCCGTTGTCTGGGCCCATTTCACCGATGCGGCGGCTTCTACCGCGTTGCGGATATCCTTGCGGTTTGCGATTGGAGCATGTCCGAGAAGCGCCCCTTTTGGCCCGAAAACCGCGCGGGAGTATCCGCCGTCGGGGCGTGTTTGTTTGCCGCCGATATAGAGCTTCAGCGTCCGGTCGAGTCCGGTGGTCGTTTTTCCATCACCTGCGAATGGCGTGATTGGTTTGGCGAGCTTGGCCTTCTGTTTGGGTCGGGTATAGGCTTGAAGCCCTTCCCAGCCGCCTTCGCGTCCATAGCCGCTTTCGCGGACGCCGCCAAACGGGGCCGCGGCATCAAAGAGGTTTGTTGCGTTCACCCAAACCACCCCGGCAACAAGCTTGGGGGCGATATCCAGCGCAAGGTTTACATTTTCGGTCCACAGGGTCGCTGCCAATCCATAGCGGGTGTTATTTGCGATTTGCACTGCTTCAGCCGGGGTGCGGAACGTGGTTCCCACAAGGACCGGACCAAAGATTTCTTCCTGCATCAGCGGGTTGGCGGTGCTCAGCCCGGTGATTAGGGTGGGTGGGTAGTAGCAGCCGTTATCTGGGACTGCACCTGCCTGAAAGGTCTCGCCGTCTGAGTTGCCGTCAACCAGTCGTTTGATTGTGGCCAACTGCACCGGGTCTACGATGGCGCCGATATCAATGCTCTTGTCTAGTGGATCGCCAATGCGGAGAGATTCCATGCGGGCGCGCAGTTTGGTGTAAAATGCTTCGGCAATGCTTTCTTGAACCAAAAGGCGGGAGCCAGCGCAGCAGACTTGCCCCTGATTGAACCAAATTGCATCCACAAGCCCTTCGATCGCGGAATCGATATCGGCATCGTCGAACACGATATAAGGGGATTTTCCGCCAAGTTCTAAGGTCAGCGGGATATCACGACCGGCCGTTACTTTCCGGATGCGTTTGCCAACAGCGGTTGAGCCAGTGAAGGCGATTTTATCAAAGTTGACAGCTGTCAACTTCTCACCAACGGCACCATTGCCGGTGACGATGTTCACCACGCCCTTGGGCACACCAGCTTGGCGGCAGATATCCGCAAATAGCAGGGCCGTGAGGGATGTGTATTCAGCGGGCTTGACCACCACAGTGTTGCCCATCGCAAGCGCAGGGGCGACCTTCCATGCCAGCATCAAAAGCGGGAAGTTCCACGGGATGATCTGGCCGCAGACGCCAAGCGGCGCGCGGTCTGGTAACTCCGTGTCCATCAATTGCGCCATCCCGGCGTGATAGTAGAAATGGCGCTGCGCCAGCGGAATATCGATATCCCGCGCTTCGCGGATCGGCTTGCCGTTATCCAACGTTTCAAGCACCGCAAAAAGGCGGCTGTGCTTTTGCAAAAGCCGCGCGATTGCATACAGCACTTTGGCCCGTGCGTGCCCATCCTTGGCCCATGTACCTTGCGCCTTTTGAGCGGCCTTTAGCGCGGCATCTACATCCTCTTGCGTGGCTTGCGTGAGCGTAGCGAGCACATTGCCATTGGCGGGGTTCTTGGTCTCAAAATCGTCGCGCGGCTCTGTAAAGGTGCCATCAATGAAATGTCCAAAGCGCGCCCCTTGATCCACCAGCCACGCCAGCGCATCTGATGCGCTTTCGGGGGCGGGACCATAGTCCATTGTGTCATAGATTTGTTTGATGGTCATAACGGGCTCAAATTCGATTGCTTGCTGCGGGGTGGTGGTCCGACATGGGGGGGGAGGGTGAACAACATCTCTTTACCCAATCGGGTGCCGGTAGCCTGCGGAATAGGCACCTGTCACATGGTGCTCCAGCTGCCGTTCGATATCACCCAGAAGTGAGGACGCGCCAAAGCGAAACATATCCGGTTCCAGCCAGCGATTGCCCAGCTCTTCTTTTATCAGCGCAAGATAGGTTAGACTATCTTTGGCTTTGGAAATGCCGCCAGCGGGCTTATAGCCCACCCGGTAGCCCGTGCGCTCATGAAACGCGCGGATGCAGCGGATCATGACCAAAGACACAGGCAGCGTGGCATTTACATTTTCTTTGCCGGTTGAGGTTTTGATGAAATCGGCCCCGGCCATCATGCACACCATCGAAGCGCGCGCGACATTGCGCAGCGTGCCAAGCTCACCCGTTGCAAGGATCGCTTTGACATGCGCGTCACCGCACGCCTCTCGCATCGTTTTCATCTCATCATAAAGCGCTTGCCAATTGCGGGTCAGAACGTGGCGGCGGGAAATTACGATATCGATCTCTTTCGCCCCAGCCTTCACGCTTTCCTCGATCTCCATCATTCGCAGATGCAAAGGAGACAGGCCCGCAGGGAACCCCGTGGACACTGCCGCAACGGGGATACCGGTGCCCTGCAACGCCTCAACGGCGGTTTCCACCATATCGTGATACACACAAACCGCGCCTGTGGTCAGATCGGGGAGGCCGATTGCGTTAAGCAGATCGGCCCGCACAGGTTGGCGCGCCTTGGCACACAGGCGGCGCACACGTCCGGGCGTATCATCGCCCGCAAGTGTGGTCAGATCGATGCAACTGATCGCGCGCGCAAGCCAAGCGGCCTGATAATCTTTCTTAACCGTCCGGCGACCGGGCAGGCTTGCACAGCGCCGTTCGATGGCAGACGTGTTGGCCTGCACACTCAGCGCCCAATCCAGATCAAGCGGCATGCCCGGATTGCGCGGCTCCATGGCCTGCGGAAGATGTGTATCAGTTAGGATCTCATGCATGTTTTCACCAAACAGGAAGCCAGCGCGCACGGCAAGGCTTGCCGTGGGTCGGCTCCCGTCATACCAGACCGTGCAAAGGAGACCACCATGATTTTTGACCGTTTAGTCAAAATTGCGCCTTCAATCCTCGCGGCGGATTTTGCAAACTTTGGCGCCGAGATTGAAGCCGTTGAGGCACAAGGGGCCGATTGGATCCATGTGGACGTGATGGATGGGCATTTTGTACCCAACATTTCCTTTGGTCCAACAACCTGTGCCGCAATCCGTCCGCATATCAAAACTGTCATGGATGTGCATTTGATGATCGCGCCTGTGGACCCGTATATTGAGGCCTTTGCCGAAGCGGGTGCCGATTTCATCACGGCCCATGTTGAGGCTGGCCCGCATATTCACCGCACGCTTCAAGCGATCCGCGGGGCAGGAGCCAAAGCCGGTGTCGCGCTGAACCCCGGCACGCCGGTCAGCGCGGTAGAAGAACTTTTGGATTCAGTGGATCTTGTCTGCGTGATGACGGTGAACCCCGGCTTTGGTGGGCAATCCTTTATCGACATGACGTCTAAGGTCCGTGCCTTGCGGCAGATGATCGGCGATCGTGAAATCCACATTGAAATTGATGGCGGCGTTACCCCCACAACCGCGCCGCTTGTCGTACAGGCAGGTGCAGATGTGTTGGTTGCTGGATCGGCAGTGTTCAAGGGTGGGTCTGTGAAAGACCCGGCACCTTATGGTGAGAATATCCGCGCGATCCGGGCAGCCTGCGCCTGATCTGCACATTTCCTGCACAGGCGCACCACGCCGTTTGCGGGGCCTTGGTTCATCTGTAGGGTAACCAAAGGAGGCGGCTATGGCGCGCGTATTATGTGTGGATGATGACCCGGCAATCCGAGATGTGCTTGAAATTGCTCTCTCGCAGGCGGGTCACAAGGTGGAGCTTGCGGGCGACGGGGCGGAGGCTTTGGCCAAGGCGCGCTCTGGCCGGTTCGATCTTGTGGTGCTGGATATCGGCCTGCCTGAGATGGATGGCCGCGAGGTATGCAGGGCGTTGCGCCGAGAAAGCGATGTGCCGGTGCTGTTCTTAACGGCGCAGGGCGATGAGGTGGACCGTATTGTAGGCCTAGAGCTGGGCGCGGATGATTATGTTGTCAAACCCTTCTCGCCGCGTGAGCTGACGGCGCGGATCGGCGCGATCCTGAAACGCAGCACGCAAGCCCCCAAAGATGTGTTCACGCGTGGTGTGCTTCGGGTGGATGCTGCGCAGCATTTTGTGGCCGTCGCCGATCAACCCGTTGCGCTGACGGGGCGCGAAATGGCGCTGCTTGAACGACTCATCCAGCGGCCTGATCAAGTGCTGAGCCGTGTGCAGCTGACGGACGCGATTTATGGCGTGAATATCGAAGTCTCAGACCGCACTTTAGACAGCCACTTGCGCAATTTGCGCAATAAGCTGCGTGAGGCAGGATGCGATGATGCGATTGAAACCCTTCATGGGGTCGGTATCCGGATGGGTCGATGCGCGCGCGCGTAAACATCACACGCAAATGGCGTCCGCCGCTGGCTATGGTCTTGTTTGGGGCACTTGCCCTGATGGCGACCTTTACTCTGGCCTCTGTGCTGACGCTACGGGCTATTGTTCCGGATATGGGTTGGGGTGTTGGGTTGGCGCTTGTGGGATGCGGGCTGTTTGCGTTGACGGTTGCGCTGGCATGGCTTTTGTCGCGTCTGATTTTGCGTCCGGTGCGCGCGTTGGGCGCACAGGCAGCACAGCCTCGCGGGTCAGATGCACGGCGGGCACTGGCGCATTACGGTACACAAGAACTGCGCGATATGGGGGAGGCCGTTCTAGATATGGCCAGCCGCCTGCAAGCGCAGGTTCAAGATTTACGGGCCTATTCGGACCATGTCACCCATGAGCTGCGGTCCCCTTTGACCACACTCGCGGCCGCGGCTGAGCTTCTTGAAGATCCCGGACTTTCCGATGAAGACCGTTCCAAACTCACCGCCCGCGTTGCTCAAGCAACGGCGCGCATGCAGGACCTTTTGGATGCGTTGCAAGCCTTGGCGCGGGCCGAGGGGCAAAGTGATGCGCCTTTGATTGATTTGACGCCAATCGCCCGCGCTGCGGCCCAGCACTCACAGCTTGATATAACCATCAGCGGGCCGATCATGGCGCGGCTTGCCCCAGGCGCAGCACAAGCGATCTTTGAACACCTTAGCGCCAACGCCGCGCAACATGGCGCGGGGCATCTGTGCCTATTGGTGCAGGATGGGGGCGTCGTTCTTTGCGATGATGGGCCCGGAATTTCCGACGGTAATCTGCCAAAGATCTTCGATCCGTTTTTCACCACGCGACGCGAAGCAGGCGGAACAGGAATGGGCTTGGCCATCGTGCGTAGGATGATTGACGCTCATGGTGGCAGTATTGCGGCGAAAAAGACACAGAATGGTGCAAAGTTCTTCCTACAACTACCGGTTTAGTACCCCAAGATGTAGCGAAAACTGCCACCTAAAACCCCTCTATTTGGGAAAGGCACAAAATTTAGCGTGCGAATTAAGAGATTTATGTGGCGCGAATTGGAATGATTCGTTAGCTTTTCCTCAGTTTGGCCGGATAACCCGGCTGCTCGCACTATGGCCGTCCAAAAGAGCCAAGGCGATGAGGTAAGGTGGTAAAGCAATGACTGCGATTGACTATGTCGTTCGCGACGGCGAAGGCCGTCTGGTTCGGGGCACCGTTGGTTCAACGGATATTAGAAACATTATTGATGTGGACACTCGGTCCGAGGTTTCTCTGAACCTCGATCGTGGAAACATCCGCGATTACAAGCGGATCGGATCCAGCCTTGAGATCATCTTGGAAGATGGTCGCGTTTTGGTTCTCGAAGGTTTCTTCTCAGAAATCTCTGTGACCGACAGCCGCTTGTATCTGAGCGCGAACAACGAATTGGTAGAGATCACCTTCTCTGAAAGCTGGGGCCGGACGAACTACGCGCATTTTGACGGTGCGGCGTCCACCAGTGCCGAAGGAGAACTTTTGTTCGAAGCCTCTAGCGGCGTGGTGGCAAACACAGAAACAACAATGGCTGCGGCTCCTCTATTCTTTGGCGGATGGGGCACTGCTGGGGCGGTTGGCGCCGGGGTTGTTGGCACGGCAGCACTTGGTGGCGGCGGTGGCGGTGGCGGTGGAACGCCAATCGACCCAAGCGTCGATGATGGCGATGCAACCGTCAATGCGGCCACTCCTGATATTTCGATGGCCGGGCGCGCTGAACTGGGTTCCACTGTTTATGTGACCCTTGGCGATGTAACGCTTGAGACCCAGCCTGATGAAAACGGCGACTGGTCCGTGACATTCGCAGGCGAAGATATGCCTGCCGATGGCGATTACACAGCCTCCGTACGCGTTGTGACCGACGGAGAAGAAGTGATCCTTGAAGGTCCTTCATTCGTTGTAGACACCGACGCTCCGGATCTGGGCATGGCCTCCGGCACACAATCGATGAACGATGTTATCGATGCCGAATGGCAAGCAGGCGGCGTTGAACTGAGCGGCACCGGTGAACCCGGCGATCAGATCGCGGTTACCGTTGATGGCACCACGCAACGCGCAATCGTTGATGATGGCGGAAACTGGTATGTCAATATCCCAGAAAGTGTTGTGCCTATGGGCACTTACCAGATGCCGATCACTGTCACAGCGATGGATGATGCAGGTAACATCACAACACTGAATGACGTTTTGGATGTTGATACGGATGCCAATGCGCTGGCTCTCGACGATGTTGCTGTGGCCGTTGATAGCGTCATCAATGACGTTGAGAATGACGCGGGCGTAACGGTCCAGGGTACAGCAACACCCGGCGCTGTAATTGCGCTGACTTTGGCCGGTGTGACAGTTGGCGCTACGGCTGCCGCTGATGGCACGTGGAGTGCCACGTTTGGCCCGGGCGTTTTGCCACCCGGCGAATATGACGCGACACTTGTTGCGACCACCACGGATGGCGCGGGCAATGTGGCCACAGACAGCGCACCTGTGCGTGTTGATACTTTGGGCGCAGTCTCAGTTGTGACTGCAACTGTTGAAACGGACGGCACGATCAACGCGGCCGAGGCTGCTGATGGCATCGTCCTTAACGGGACAACGCAACCGGGGTCTTCGGTTCAGGTTCAGTTCGGCACCGCATCCTATTCGGCGACGGTCGCAGCGGATGGTTCGTGGACTGTGACGGTTCCGGCCTCTGGGATCGCAGGCGGCGAATACGATGTGGCGGTCACGGCCACCGCAACGGACGCGGCAGGCAACGTCACCACCGCAACCGGTTCGGTGCACGTCGATACAAGCGTTAATGTTGCGCTGGATGACGTCCAAGCAGGTGACAATCTGATCACAGCACAAGAAGCGAATGCGGGTGTTACCCTTACCGGGACAACACAACGCGGAGCCTCAGTAACCGTGACTCTGAATGGTGTTGAACGCGCCGCGACGGTTTCAAGCGATGGCACATGGAATGCAACCTTTGCGTCCGGCGATCTGCCATCCGGTGTGATGGAACTGCCAATGACGGCCGTTGCAACAGATGCGGCAGGCAACACAGTTTCGGATACGGGCATTCTGTCACTTGATACGATGGGCTTTATTTCAATCAGCGGCGCACCCGTTGAGGGCGATGGCATCATCAATGAAATTGAAGCCTCGGATGGCGTTATCTTTACCGGTACAACGCAGCCCGGGTCGTCTGTTACTGTTACCTTCGCGGGCACGACAAACACTGCGGTTGTTGGCGCGGATGGCACTTGGACGGCGAATTTCGCCGCAACGGATATTCCGGCAGGCACCTACGCGGGCACTCTCACCGCGTCTGCGGTCAGCCCAACGGGTAACCAATCCACCGATACCGCCACGATCAATGTGGACACTCAAACCAACAATTTCGCACTGACCTCCGGCATCGTCGGTGGCGATGGGACACTTGGGGCCGACGAGCTTGGCACTGGCGTCACTTTGACCGGCACAACCGAACCGGGCAGCTCGGTTGTTGTGGTCGTTGCAGGCGTGTCGCAAAGTGCACAGGTGGCCGCTGATGGCAGCTGGAGCACAACCTTTGCATCCGGAACCATCCCGCAAGGCGAATATTCAACATCGATGACAGCCACTATGACAGACCCGGCGGGCAATCAGGAAACCCTGACCCAATCGGTGCTTGTTGATACGGTTGCATCAACGCTGACACTGTCTGCTGCCCCGATTGAAGGCGATGACGTTGTGAACGCTGCTGAGGCTTCGGATGGGGTCACACTTACGGGCACCGCCGATCCTGGAGCTGTTGTTTATGTGTCGCTGGGCAGCGTGTCCAAGACTGTTATTGCGTCAATAGATGGCTCTTGGAGCACCTATTATTCCGCGTCAGAAGTGCCAAGCGGCACGTATAATGCGGGGATCTCGGCCTACACGATTGATGGGGCTGGCAACCAAGCAAACGTTTCTGACACCGTTAGGATCGACACCCAAGTTACCAATTTCGCCTTCTCTGGCGGTCCGGTTGAGGGCGACAACGTCATCACCGGCGCAGAAGCTTCGGACGGGGTCGTGGTCACAGGAATGGTCGAAGCGGGTTCGGCGGTAGTCGTTGCACTGGGCTCTGCCTCGGTGAATGCGGTTGTCTCGGAAACAGGCATGTGGACGGCTGTCTTTGACGCAAGTGACATTGGTCAGGGTGAAATGATCGCGTCTTTGGTTGCAACAGCAACGGACGCGGCGGGCAACACCGCTGTCATCAACGACACCGTGCAAATCGATACCGGGGTGACAAACCTTGCGATCGTATCGCTTCCAGTCTCAGACGGAGAGGTGCTGAATGCAGCGGCCTCGGACGCTGGGCTCACAATTGGCGGCACGGTTGAGGTTGGCTCCTCGGTGCTTGTGACCTTTGAAGGCACATCGCAATACGCGACGGTTGGGCCAACCGGAGCATGGACAGCTACATTTGCTGACGGCGACATTCCAGTTGGCGAATATGAAGCGGATGTGACCGTTCTTGCGACGGATGGTGTCGGCAATACCGATACCACAACGGCTGCGTTCCAAGTGGACAACGAAGCGCCGGGCGCACCGCTTATCACCGCCTTCTCCACAGGTATCACCGGTCTGCGAGGCGTCTCGACGCTGATGTCAGATGACAGTGTAGAGATTGCAGAAATCACCGATCTCGGTGCTGTGCAGGATTTGAACTACACCACAACCGAAGATCAGGCATTTGGCGAAGTGAACTATCGCTTCACAAGCCCGGTTTCGGATGGGTCGGATCTTGTTGTGACCGCGCAAGACGCGGCGGGCAACAGCACATCCACACTCTTTGTTCTTGAGAACGAAGATGATCCAAGCGTGAACCTCGAGAACGCGGGGCTTTCGGGCTTCGATGTTGAGGCTGTGGACCTTCAGTTTGCATCCGACGCGGATGTCGTCATCACCGCCGATTTGGTCAAAGAGCTTTCGGAAAATTCCGACGAGCTTACGATCCACGGTGGCGCGGACGATCAGGTTACGATGCAGGGCGCGCAGATCACCGGCGAAGTTCGCCAGATCGGCACGCAAACATACGACGTTTATACCCTTGGCGACGATGGCGTCTCAGTCATCATCGATCAGGATATCGACGTCGTTATTTAAAAGATCCCGCCGGGCCAGCCCCCACCAAAGAGGGGCGGCCCGGGCATACGGGACATGAGGTGGTAGGAAAGGGGCAGCTGGTGAAACGGCAGCTTTCTATGGGTATGTTCGGTGGGCTTGTGCTCACCGCGTTGTCAGGGTGCATGCAGCTTGGATCTCAGGATGCGGCGCCCGATGTCACACGCGCGGCTTCGCAAGCGCAGCCGCCAAATAGCTTTGCCGAGGCGGAAGGATCCGAAATTATTGAAAGCCTGCTCTACCGGAGCAGCGTTATCCCCGCCGGATCTCCTTATGCAACGGTTACGGCCGCCGCATTGGCGGCCAATGCGCGCCCGGCCGAGGCCGAGCTACGCGCCGCCAAGCTGCGTTCGGACGCGGCCAACAAGAATTGGTTGCCCAAAATCGGGCCGTCTATCTCACTCACATCCTTGAGCGCGGTCGCAGCGGGGCTTTTGGTTGAGCAAGTGTTGTTTGACAACGGTCGCCGCAAAGCGGAACGTGCCTTTGCTGCCGCGGATGTTGAAGCCGCAGCCGTCACACTTTCAACGGATACGAATGCGCGCGTTTTGTCCGCGCTCACGCTTTACTTGCAAGCTGAGCAAGCTCGCGAAAGCGCCCGCGTCTCTTCCCGCGCCGCAGAGCGCATGCGCTATTTCCACGGCATCATGGGCGAGCGCGTCCAAGGTGGCGTCTCGGACATTTCAGAGCTGCGCGTCATCGCAAACAAACTCAAAGAGGCCGAAAATCGGCTTATCACGGACCGCGAAGCGGCTCAGGTTGCGTTGGCTGAGCTTGGCGCGATGTCGAACGGGAATGTGCACGCTGTGAGCGGGGTTGCGGCTCTTGCGACCGCACCAACGGGCCTAAAACCGCTCGGCGTTTTGAAGGCCGAAGCACAACGGAGCCGCGATATCGCGCAAGCTCATATGCAAAGGGCCGATATGCTCCCCGGAGCGTCGATCACTGGCGCAGTGGCTGGCGAAGGGCCGGAGCTGGCCGTGACAGTTGATGGCGAGCAGCTTCTTGGGATTGGAACTGGGGCGGCCTTACAGGCTGTCCAAGCGGCCAAGGATGCCGCCGACCGCCGCGTGATCCATGCGTCCGAGGAATCCAACCGCGAATTGCGGCGCTTGTCGCAACGGCTCACTGCCTTGGAGCGTCAAGAAGACGAAGCACGCGATCTTGCGGCGTCCGCAAGGGCCAATCAAGACACGTTCCAACAACAATTTGAGATGGGTGCACGGTCCATGATGGATGTGATCGGCAACTATGAAACCGCCATGCGGCTTGAGCGAGACCACGTCAGGATCAAGTATGACCGCGCACAGCTCAGGCTTGAGATCGCCAATATATTTGGAGCTCTGGTGGATGGCGATACGATATGAGTGATGAAGCGGACCTTCGCGGTAAGATGAACCAAGCTGGCATTTTGGGCGTTGTCAGCGCTGATGCCGCTCCGGCGAATTCCGAACGCGCGCCGCGTTACTCTGCAGATGATCACGAACGCGCCGCCCTTATTTCGGCCTATGCCGCGGTGTTGGGCGCAGACGCGCATTTGCCCGATCTGCTTGAAGCTGTTGATAAAATTGGTGCCGATGCCGAAGGATCCGTTGCGCCTGCCGCAGTTGCGGCGGCCCTTTCAACAGCTGAACTAAAGGCGGACGTTCTGACGTCTGCACCCTGCGCACCTGAAACATGGCCCGCGCTGGCCCAGATGTATGACGGCCAATTTGTGCTGGTGTTGGGGCAGACGGACGCGGGGCTTCGCATCTATGACGCGGACGAGCCGGATCAAGAACTCACCGTGCCCGAGTCGGAATTCACACCGTATTTCATCGGCGTGGTCGTACAGGCCAAAGCGACAATGGCGCATATTCGCAAGACCCATATCGCGCCGCCCAAGGCGCTGCATTGGTTCTGGGGACGGTTCCTGAAATACCGTGCGATCCTTGGCGATATTATCATGGGCTCGCTGGTCGCCAATATGCTCGCGGTGGCTGTAGCGCTGTTTTCGCTTCAGGTTTATGATCGGGTGATCCCCCATGAAAGCGTGTCGACGCTATGGGTGCTGGCTATCGGTGCGTTCATCGCCCTGCTGCTTGAAGCCGCGCTCAAGATCAGCCGCGCGCGCCTAATGGATGGTGCGGGCCGTGCGATTGAAATCAAAGTCCAAGACAGCTTGATGCAACGCGTGTTGGGCATGCGGTCTGACCGCAAACCAATGCCGCCGTCATCCTTGTTTGCCTCGATGCGCGAATTTGGATCTGTACGGGAATTCTTTACGGCCTCAACCATTGGCGCGCTGGCGGACATCCCGTTTATCGTTTTGTTCTTGGCGCTTGTTGCCTCAATCGGGGGACCGATTGTGTGGGTTTTGGTTGCGGGTGGTATCCTGATGGTGCTGCCGGGCTACTTCCTGCAACGCCGGATGCTGGCGCTCACCCATGAGGCGCAGGGCGCATCGGCCCAATCCTCGCGTTTGTTGCACGAAGCGATCTTTGAGCTGGATACTGTGAAAAGCCACCGCGCCGAAGATCGGTTTTTGCGGGTTTGGAATGAATTGACGGGCCTGTCTTCGGTCACCTCCGGCGAACAGCGCCGGCTGGCATCTTCGCTCACGTTCTGGAGCCAAGGTGTGCAGCAAGCCACGTATGTGAGCGCCGTCATCGCGGGTACGTTTATGGTCTTTGCCGGCAACCTGACGGTTGGATCGATTATCGCTATTGGTATCCTGACATCACGCACGCTTGCTCCGCTGACCCAGCTTGCTGGCATCATGGCGCGATGGTCCAACGTCCAAACCGCGCTTGAAGGTTTGGAAAAAGTCATCGGCGCAGAGCAAGATCGCGATGAAGAACGCACCTATTTGCGCCGTGAAAAGATCGCGGGCGCGTTTGAGCTGCGCGATGTCACGTTCCGCTATGAGGAAGACGGGGCACCCACGCTTGAGATCCAAGGGATTAGTCTTGAAGCCGGTGAAAAAATCGCTGTGCTGGGCACCAATGGCACAGGTAAATCAACACTGTTGAAACTTATGTCGGGCCTGTATTCTCCGGCGTCTGGGCGGGTGCTGATTGATGGTGTGGATATAGGGCAGATTGATCCGCGCGATGTCCGGCGCAATGTGGGCTACCTAAGCCAAGATGTGCGCCTGTTCTCAGGCACGCTGCGCGACAATCTTAACCTTAGCCAGCTTGAGCGCGATGATGATCGCCTTTTGGCCGCTCTCGATTTCGCGGGGCTTGGGCCCCACGTGCGTGGCCATCACAAGGGGCTGGATCTTGATATCCGCGACGGCGGCGAAGGGCTGAGCATTGGGCAACGTCAAAGCATCGGATGGGCGCGGCTGTGGCTGCAAGATCCGGCCGTGGTCCTGCTGGATGAACCAACCGCATCGCTGGACCAAACACTTGAAAGCGCGCTGATCCGCCGTTTGAGCCGCTGGCTTGAGGGGCGTACTGCCGTGATTGCCACACACCGCGTTCCGATCCTGCAACTAACAGACCGCACCTTTATCCTTCAGAACGGCCGCCTTGCCGTTGATGGGCCGCGCGATGCTGTTTTGGCCCATCTCAACAAGCGCAAGGAGGGTGCATGAGCCTCGCCGCCACAAACGCCGCAACTATAGATGCGCATCTTGAGCACGCTATGAAGCGCCCGTCGCTCACCATTTGGTTGGTGACGGCGACGGTTTTGATCTTTCTGGTTTGGGCGGCGTTCGCTTGGGTGGATGAAATCGTGCGTGGGCAAGGTGAGGTCGTGAGCCAATCGCGCCCGCAGATCATCCAGAACCTTGAGGGGGGCATCCTTGCTGAACTTGCGGTCCAAGAAGGCGATGTTGTTGAACCGGGCACCGTTCTGGCCCGTTTGCACTCCACCCGATTTGAAGCCTCGGTTGATGATCTTCAGGCGCAAATTGATGCATTGGAGATCAAACGCGTGCGGCTCGAGGCTGAGATGGACGGGCTCTATAGCTTTACCGCTCCTGCATTTCTTGCGGATCGCCACCCCGGTATCGTTGCCTCAGAACAGGCGCTACTCAATGCGCGCCAGTCTGATTTCCAAAGCCGCGCTGCGGGTGCGCGTTCGGTCATGGATCAGGCGGCAAAAGAGCTTGGCTTGCTGGAAAATATGCTTGAGCGCAAAATCGTCTCGCTCATTGAAGTGACACGGGCCCGCAAAGCCCACGGCGATGCCAAAGCGCGCTATGATGAAGTGGTGACACAAGCTGAACTGGAACGCGCGGGCGCTTACTCTGACACGCTCAAAGAGATCGGGACGCTGGCCCAAACTCTCCGCACGAGCGAAGATCAACTCAGCCGCACAACCCTGGTATCGCCCATGCGCGGCATCGTGAATAATCTGAGCGTGACCACCATCGGTGGTGTTGTGCGCCCCGGCGAAGAGATCGCGCAGATCACGCCGCTGGACGATGCGTTGCATGTGCAAGCACAGGTAAAGCCTGAGGATATCGCCAATATCAAAATCGGCCAGCACGCCACAATCAAACTGACCGCTTATGATTATACGATCTATGGATCGCTGACGGGTGTGGTGCAAAACATCAGCGCTGATACGTTTGAAAATGAGCGCGCCCCAGATGGTGATCCGCATTACCGTGTTGCCGTTGCCGTGGATCTTTCCCAACTTGAAGGCCGCCAATCGCGGATTGAAATCCGGCCAGGTCTGCGCGCAACCGTTGAGCTGCACACCGGCCAAAAGACAATCCTGAACTATCTTCTAAAGCCGCTCTACAAGAGCAAAGAAGCGTTCCGCGAGCCTTAACTCCGACGCTGAATGCCCTTAGTTGGGATCGCCCAAAAGATATGCCCCAGCGTCAAACGCAAGGGCTTCTAAGGTCCGCTCAGACATATCCGGCGGCAAAGGCCATACGCAAAGCTTGTTGCCCGGTCCATGACTGGCGGTGTACCGGAGGGGCGCATGCTGCGCGCCAAGGGCGCTTTCGTGCGAGGGCGAAACTTGCGATTGTGGCGCGGGCCGCTGGATCAAGATGCATCCACCGTGTTTGGAGCGCGGAAAGATGTGCGTTGGACCAGCTTTCGAACGTTCGCCTTCGTAGTGCGCGGGCGCGGGCCAGTCTGGCACGAAGCCCTGCATTCTCACCAATCGCGTTTTGCCCGTGTTGCCGATACAAAAGCACAGGCTCTGCGTCATAGATCAACTCAGCGCCGGATGCTGCCAACGCCAGATAGCACCACCAATCAAAGGATGGCGCGCCCGGCGCCCTCCAATGGCGCAGGATTTCGACAGCCGCCGGTGTAAGGACAATCGTATTTCCGGCCGCGACATTCTGAACGAGCGCGTTGCGCAATGACAATCCGCGTTTGGGCAAAGCGGAGCGGTGCCGATGCTCCAGATTGGGCCCGCAGACCCATGTCCGCGCGCAATAGAGTACGGGGTCTTGCGGGCTCGGCAAATGCGCGAGCGCACGCTCAAGCTTGCCCGGATGCCACACGTCATCTTGATCGCAAAACGCCACATAGTGACCACGTGGTGCGGCGCAAAGAAGATGTGCAAAATTCGCAGCGTGCCCGCGACGCGGGCCTTGGGATATGTCAGCCAACCGTGCCGCGCCGCGTGCTTCGATTAGGTCGGTCGTACCGTCGGTTGATCCATCATCCGAAGCATAAAGCCGCCAATCCGCGAGTGTTTGAGCATGGAGGCTATCAATCTGCGCGGCTAAATGCGCGGCCCCGTTGTAGGTTGCCAAAAGGATGGCGATCGGCGCCGCCTCAATAGGCCGAGGCGGCGTATTGGTGTCCGGGCTATGCATCGACGTTGATCCCGAATTTGGAACGCAACGCGGCAGCCTCTTGCGCAAAGCTCGCACGGATGAGCGCACGCCGCGCTTGGGTGCGCCCTATATCCAGCTTGTGGCTGTGCTTTTGTGCAGCTTGGAGCAACGCATAAGGTTCTGGATGACCCGGTGCCGCCTCAACAAGTGCTTCACAATCTTCTATCCGCAGAGAGGGGTTGGTGCGCCATTTGGGCAAACTCCAATCCGCCTGCGCAAGTGCAGGGACATAAGCCTCCATTATGGGGCGGATTTCGGTGTGCGGCGCGGCGTGCAATGGGATGTCCATAAATAGTGATTGCCAGTCTTCCAAAAAGCGTGCCGGTTGGATCCGGCTGCGGCGCGCTTGCACAAAATGCTCAAAGGGCGGAACGGTTGCCCGGCGCGCGGCAATTTCAGGCAAAGCTTGTTTCACCGTTTGTGAATAATCCCCGAACAACAGCTCTTCAAAGGGCCGCAGGAAGGCAATGACCTGCACTTGCACATTCAGCCGTTGCGCAATCCGTGCAAGCTTGCGCCCGTCTGCTGCGACAGCAAACAGCAATTCATGCGAGAAGATGATCGTATGTGCTGCTTGAAGACGGCCCTCCAGCCAGGGGGCGGTCAGACCAGGCAGCATAAGCCCGTTGCCTGGGTGCCCCGCGCCTATATGCGGGTAATCGACACCGGCTGAACGCAACCGCGCTTGGTTCTTCAATAAGACGCGTTGCAGAAAGGTTGAGCCGCATTTTGGCGCGCCGATATGGAGCAGAATTCGGCTCATGCCACATGACGCAAGGTTTGAGGCCAAAGCTGAGTGGCCAGCGTAACGGCTGCAGCTTCAAGCGTGGATCCCAGAGGCGCAAGGTCTATCGCCCTGTTTGCGGGGCATGGTTCTGGTAAATTCCAAGCGGCTTTTAGGGCAGAAGCGATGCTCGGCGCGGTGAGCTGAGCAGAGAGGATATGTGGCGCAAGTGTTGAAAGATCCTTTTCGCCAAAACGGTTTGTCACAACGCGCATACCAGCGGCCGCCATTTCAATCGGTGGGTGGCTTGGGTGAGGTGACATCATAAGCGAAAGGCCCAGATCGGATTGCGCAAGATAGGCCGGATATTCGGACCAAGGAAGTTTGCCCCGCGACTGCATTTCAATCCCGCCGGGAAGCATCACATTGCGATGGGCCAAGCCAAGGCTCACCACATCAACTTCGGATTTGGTCAGTAACTGAGCTTCGAGAAACTGGCCCAACCCCTCAACAGCGAGCGGGAAAAGATTGCGTGGCACCTCTGGCCGCCCGTAAAGGACGATCCTTTTGCGGTCACGCGGCGCGCGCGTGAGCTGTGCATAGTGCGCGGTGTCGATAGCCGGACGAAAGGCCGCGCCAATGGGCAGGTTGTGGCCCTGTGCGCCCGTATGATTGGCCAGAGTTACGGTGTTGAATATCGGCAGGCAGGGGAATTCATAGCTTGCTAATGCGCCAGCGTGTTCCGTGCCCCAAGGGTAGAAATTCGGTTCATAGTCTTGGATCAAATAGGCAAAGCGGCGCTCCGAAAACACGCCTTCTTTGAGAAGGCCATGAGCAACATGTGCCGTCCACCACGCCGTTGCCAAGAACCGGTCATCCGGGTGGCAAGGCAAGGATTTTGACGTGACGCCGCACGCCAAAGAGATGCGCGTCATGGTTGCCGAATTTCGGGCACGCGACGCTACAAAGGCGCGTGATGCGTCTGGCGCCGCCATTGGCAGATCCGTCGCGATGAAACGCACGGGATGTCCTTGGTTTGCAAGAATAAGCCCTAGGTCAACGGCTGTCGCGATCCCTGCAAACATCTCCGTCGGATTGAGGGTCGGCACGAGCAGGTTCAGAACGGGCCCGCTCGCCGTCATTTTCGGCGCCCACTTTGCGGTCATCCGGCCATCAAAATGATGCCACCAAGGTTCTGCAGGAGTGTGTGCTGCCGGGGCAACCGGCTCTTGCTTGGAAGGAGCGGGGGTTGGTGCGGGACCGGGGGCAAGCGCAAATAGCCGCGCATCAAGTGTCGCCAAATGCATGCGGACGTTGTGAGGGCGCAGCCCTGCGAATGTGGCGCGCAACGCCCACATCAAGCGTCCTGCGTTAATTGCGGCAAAGCCAAGATTGATGGCTGCCAGATCTAGGCGCCGTTGCAATATATGTTTTGCGGCCTCCGGGACAAACCGCAAGCCCAGATGCGCCGAGGATCGGAACGCGCGCAGATCCTTGTGTTTCAATCCGCGCAACTCAAGCGTCAGCGCCAAGTACCGTGCGAGAGCATATGCCCCTGCCAACGCGCGCAAGCTTGGGTGTGCAACGCGCAGGCATGCGCCCACTGCGTTGCCGCCATGCTGCCGATACTTCACAAGTGGGCGATCCACACGCGCAATCTTTCCGCGCGCGGCGGCGACAAGGGCCAACCAGAGATCATGATAAAAATGCACACCATCCTGAGGTGGAAACGGCAGTGCCGCTGTAACCAACCGTCGACGCATGAGCATGGTCATCCCAGTCACGGTGTTACGTGTTAGCAGGTCGTTCAAACCATCGCTTGCGGTTCTGTTTTCAGCCGCAAAGAGCGAGGGCGCGATTGCAGCTCCTTGGGCATCGATCAAACTGGCATCGGAATGCACAAGTTCGGCTCCTGTGGCTTTGAGCCTTTGATATCCTGTGGAAAGCCGATCCGGCATCCACACGTCGTCCTGATCGCAGAATGCAAAAAGATCTGTCTCTGGATACCGTGCAAGGGCAGCGCTTAATCCAGCTTCAAACGCGCGCGGCGCGTCTAGCCGCGTGTCTGTATTAAGGACTTCGGCTTGTAACCCATGTGCGCGGGCCATCTCTAAAGCGCCAGCGCCGGATGTTTGGTCAGCCTCAACAAAGAGCACAAAGTGCGCAGGATGGACCTGTGCGCCAAGGGAGGCAATCTGCGCCTCAAGATGCGCTGGATCCGGCTGATGCAATGCCAGAATTGTGCAGATCGATTCCATCGGAGCCCCTTTGACAGCCATCAGTCTGCACGCTGTCCGATCGTGTTTAAGAAAGAGCTAATGCGCATCAGAATTTGCGGCGTATTTCCCTCGCAAAGCCCGAAGTCGACGCTAGGCTGCGCGGTCGCGCACGATGTCGAGGTGGTGTGCGATACCGTCCTCAATGTTTGGGTGAAACGTGAGCCGACCATCCGAAAGGACGGCGGCACAGTCACAAACTTCACGCACAAGCGGCAGCGAATGGGACACGACTATCGCGCCCGCAGAGCCAAGCCGCGCTTTGAACAGAGCCTGGGATGCTTCCCTGTAGGCAGCATCACCCACGGACGTGACCTCATCTACCAAGTAATGATCAAACGGGATCGCCATTGAGGCGCCAAAGCTCAGCCGCGCTTTCATGCCCGATGAGTATCCACGCACTGGCAGATGCAAATGCGGGCCCAGCCGGGCGAATTCTTCAACAACGGCCACCAGATCTTCTGTCTCAGCGCCATAAATACGCGCGAGGAACCGTAGGTTCTGCGCCCCACTCAGATCGCCGTGAAAGGAGCCCATTAGCCCAATAGGCCATGACACCCGTCCTGCATGTTCAATCCAGCCCTGATCGGGTGACAAAGTTCCCGCAATAAGGCGCAGCAGGCTGGATTTCCCAGCCCCATTGCGCCCCAATAATGCAACAGATCGCCGCGCAGGAAACGTTCCGGAAATACCTCGTGCGATCGAAGTGCGCTGCCGATTGCGCGCGAATGTTTTATGGACGTCGTGCAGAGTGATCATCTTCAACGACGATCTCGGAGCGCTTGGACAAGCAATGTCCCCATTGACCAAATCAGCAGCGCGGCCACGCCCACAAGCGCTGTGAGAGTAATACGGCGCGGATATTCGGGGGTTTGTGCCAGAGTCGCTGGGATATGAGCCGCAAGATAGCGGGTTGTGCGCTGCGCCTCGGCGCGCGCCACATCAAGCGCTGCGCGCGCCGCAACATAAGCTTCCTCGGCAAAGGCCAGATCAACCTTTAGGCGCTCATATTCTGCAACCTGTGCGGCATAGCTGACGCCTCCATTCTCGGTCACCGTCATGGCGGCCCGCTCCTGCGCGATCAGGCCGCGTAGAATTTCGATCCGTTGCTGCGCTTGGGCTAAAGTGAATTCACGGTTGGGGCGCTCGCTGCTTGCAAGCGTCTGATGTTCCAACATGGCCGAGGCCAACTGTTCTTGAAGCGAAGCCACAAGCCCAAGCCGCCCTTGCAGGTCCATCGCAGGATCAACCATCTGCGTGTCCAATCGAAAGCCCGTTAGGGCCAGCCGAGCGTCGCGAAGTGTAGCGCGTGCGATCTCAAACTCTGAAAATGCAAAAGTGGTGGCATCGCGCTGTGCGGTTTCGCTCAGCGCATTGATCATATTGGCGCTTTCAAGACGGACGGCCTTTGCAATAGCAAGGGCATCTTCGGGTGAAAAAGCGCGGGCGGTTACCGTGATCAGGCCTGTGGCTGGGTCATGGCGCGTTGTCACCATGCGGGCCCAGTGATCCCTTAGGCTTTCGATTGTCACGGTCTGTGCGCCCTTTGGGAGAGTATAGCCAAAGATGGGATCGTCGGGCGCGGCCCAAAGGGAATGCAAATCCAACCGCGCTTGTACAGCGGCGACAAGATGTTGGGAGCGAGCAAAATCAAACAGGATGTCGGTATCTGATGACGATGTCCCGCCCATATCCGCCAGACCACCAAATAGATCCAGTGGGGAGGCAGGGCTTTCAGTTTGCACGCTGAATGCCACGGTTGAGGCATATTGGTCCTGTGCGACACCCCATAAATACAGGGCGGTGGCCAGAATGGGGGCCACAACGCAGAACATAAAGCTACTCCAGACCCCGCGCGCGCGGCCTGGTGGACGGGGTTTTACCTGCCGGGGCGGTTTGGGCTCCGTCAAATGCGGTGGCAAAGGGACAAAGGCGCTTGGCAATGGTTTTTGGGGGTAGGTCTCAGTTGGCCCGGCGGGCAGCTTTGATAGACGCGCGCGCACTCTCGGAACCGGTTGCAGCGGCATTGCGTCCATTTTTTCTTGGATTAGACCCATGTTCTTCACCCCAAATTAACCGTGATGCGCCGAAACAAGGGGCGTTGGCCCCATTGCAAAACGCGCCTGAACCGCCAGCCTGAGCCCGCTGGGCGGAGGACCCGAATGAGCGACAGCCCAAATCAAACATTTGCCCCGTCGAGCATGCCTGCTGTCATCGGAGCGTTGATGCTGCGCGAAATGGCCACAAGCTATGGCCGTCACCCAGGCGGATATGCTTGGGCGATTGCAGAGCCTGTGGGCGGAATCACTTTGCTGACGGTGATCTTTTCTTTGGCGTTCACCGCACCACCATTGGGCAGTTCTTTCGCCTTGTTCTATGCGTCTGGTTATTTGCTGTTCTCGGCCTACCTGAACGTGTCGAACAAGATTGCTGTTGCGATCCGGTTCTCCAAACCTTTGCTCTTCTATCCAGCCGTTCGGTTTAGCGATCCGATCTTGGCCCGGTTTGTCCTGAACGCCTTGGTAGAAATTCTGGTAATCTTTGTCGTGCTGGGCGGGATTGTCTTGCTGTGGGGCATTCCTGTGGACTTTGACTGGTCGAAACTGGCGCTCGCCGTTGTGCTGACCTTGTTGCTCGCTCTCGGCGTTGGAACACTGAATTGCGTTGCCATGTCCCTGTCTCCTATTTGGGAGAGGGTTTGGGCCATTGTCACGCGGCCCTTGTTCGTGATCTCTACAATCTTCTTTTTGTTCGATGCAGTGCCTCACCCGTACCAAGACCTTCTTTGGTTCAATCCATTGATCCACACCGTCGCCTTGTTGCGAGCCGCGCTTTACCCAGGGTATGAAGCTGCTTTTGCGGCGCCACTTTTCGTGGCGGGGATTGGCGCAGGCGGCTTTGTGCTGGGTATGATCCTGTTGGGACGTTGGTATCGGGAGATCATCAATAACTAGCTAATCGCAAAGATTAGAATCAGCCCAAGAATATAAAATCTGTCACACTCAGATGATCGGCATCTACATCGAGCAGCCGAATTTTGTGACCCTCATAAGTGATTTCCGCATAATTCTTGCCGCTTAGGGTGATGTTCTCAATCTCTAAGCCTTCAAAACGCCCGGCCACGTATTTCATGCGAATGGCGTCTTCTCCGATGGTGAAATCCGTAATCGTATCAATCTCACCAACGTCAAAACTGTTAAATACAAAGATGTCGCTTTCGCTACCGCCATGTAGGGAATCGTCGCCTGTGCCGCCATTCAACGTGTCGTCGCCATCGCCGCCTCGCAGGATATCATCGCCTGAACCGCCACCGATGAAATCATTGCCGTTGCCGCCATTGGCATAGTCATCATCATCGCCCGCTCCGATCAAATCATCGCCGTCGCCGCCCCAAAGGGTATCATTGCCTGTCCCTCCGCCAAGACTGTCATTGCCAGCCTCACCGTAGACGATGTCAGTGCCGTAGCTTCCGGCGAGCGTATCATTTCCGTTGCCGCCGCGAACGTCATCGGATCCCCAGCCGCCGCTGGCTACGTCATCGCCATCACCCGCAAAAATGAAGTCATCATCCGGGCCTGAGCCAATCGTATCGTTTCCAGCGTCGCCATACATGATGTCATCGCCATAAGAGCCGCCCAAGGAGTCATCACCATCGCCGCCATAGACAGTGTCATCACCATCATGAGCTGCGATATTATCATCTCCGGCGCCCCCATCGATCACATCATCGCCCTCGCGGCCAAGTAACGCATCATTGCCTGCGCCCCCGTTTAAGGTGTCATTCCCAAGACCGCCATCGATCCAGTCGACCCCATCTTCGCCATGGACGATATCATCTGCATCCAAGGCGATAATTACGTCATCGCCGGCGCCGCCTGTCAGAGTGTTTTCGTTTGCGTCTCCGGTGAGTATATCGTCAAAAGCTGACCCACTGAGCCCTTCGATGCCGCTGAACAGATCGCCATAAGCGGCGCCAGAATTTTCCGAATGGTCCCCAAGGTCCGCAACGACCCCTTGAGCCGCACTAGAATAGTCGGCCACATCAACCCCGCCACCGCCGTCGAGAATGTCGCCCCCGCCACCGCCCGTCAGAACGTCATCGCCAGCAAGGCCATAAAGCTCGTCACCTTCATCGCCGCCGGTCAAAATGTCGTCATCACTTGTGCCGGTGATCACTTGTGTATCGCTATGTGACGCCACATAGCTTAGATCCACATGGGCCCCGTTCAAAAGGTCGTTGGTTGTGAAATCAGCCCGCGACAGCGAGGCGCCATTCGCAGAAAAGAGCCGCACACTTTCGTCCCCAACAGAGATAATGACACCGTCGGATGTGCTAAGAAATGAAAATTGGGAAATGTCGCGCAGATACCCCCAGGATGAGAGATCAAGGCTGTCTTTGCCCAGCTCGAAATCCATGATCTCGTCTCTGATGCCGTCCGCACCCAGTACAAAGATATCAGCGCTGGTCCCGCCGGTAAGCTGATCAAACCCAGCGCCGTCAATTAGGATGTCATCGCCAAATTTGCCGTCGATTGCCGTGCCGCCGTCATCTGCGATGAGCACGTCCTGCCGAGACGTGCCGCTGAGCGTATCGCCTTCGGCATATCGCACCTCCCCATCGGGACCAAGGTTAAGGGACAGTTGCGTGACACCGGGTTCCACAGTTGAGGTAATCAAGATCTGATACAGGCCGTCGATTTCGACAACCTCCATGTCAGCGATATTTGTCAGCCCCATTTCTGTATCGTCGACGATCGTTTCACGATGGAATATGCGCCCATCAGGAGTGATGGAAAATAGGCTGAGCCCATCATCTTGCCCTGAGACAAGAACATAGGCTTGATCGCCCCGGACAAAGACCTCCATCACCTGAACGCCCTGAAAGCGTGTGTTAAGCTCATCCATAACCTGATCGCGCGCGATCAGCGTTCCGTTTTCATCCAGCTCCAGCAAGGTGAGAGACGACGTTCCTGCAGACGCGACAAGCACAAACGACGTGCCCGCGATCGTAAATGCATCAAGATCTGTGGGCGTTTGTATCGGCAAAAATTGATCCTGCCCGATGCGCGACGTCTCCGAGAGCCGTCCAATACTGTTCATCGTATACGCAGTAACGCCGCTGTCCTCTCCTCCGATGGAGAAGACATACTGCGCGCCGTTCAAATCCAGTGTAGCCAGTTTCGCAATGCCATGATTATAGGCTCCGTCAGGATCCCCCATAAGCTGGATCCGCGTCAGATCCCCATCGCTTTGTTTGTAGGTTCGGATGCCGTAGCCATCCGAGCTGACCATCACCAGAAAATCACTGCCCTCGACAGTGACTGCCAGCGCCTCAACGGCGTCTGTGTAAAGGCCCGATTGGTTGCCATAGATTGTAAGGCTGTTGCTGCCCTCATTTTCGAAGACAGTTGCGATATCTGAGGCCGCGAGAAGGATCATTTCTCCGATGAACCACTCGGCGGTCATCCAGCTGCCCGGATCTTCTGCGGCTTCGCCTGAAACACTCGCAAGCGTGCTTGAGCTCAGCGCAAGCGCCACGGTGGTGTCCAGCTGGTCGTGCTGGACAATCACTTCGCCCTCTTGCACCCGAAGTTTGGCCGATCCAAGCGGTTCGCCCAAAGACCCGTCCGTCAGGGTGCCAATATAAGTAAATCCGCCCACGCGTCACATCCTGCTCCGACCGACGCATGTATGGGATGTGCAGGTTAAGAGCGCCTTACTGGGACACAACAGGATCCGGCGAGATTGACGCAAATTGCAGTGGAACCGCACGGTGGTGCAGTGCCTTGGGGAATCGAGCTGTGCGTCCATCTTCGGTTAAGACCAAACGTAGGATGCTGCGATGCAGCAAGCATGGGTGGTGTGATTTCAGGGCGAAGCTTGAAATCTTTGCTCAATTATTACCCATTCGAGGAAAACGGCGCCAATTCCCGCTTTTTTGCGCGCGTAAAGCTAGCTGATACACTCGAAAGCTTCGATACTGATTTCACACCGCGAGACAACTCCTTCCCTAGTCTTTCGGTCAAAACTAGTCCGCCGTCCGGCCCAAGCGTTCTCCTCCCATTGACGCAGACAGCCGGGCGGCGCTCTTTTTCTCAATAATCAAGACGTGAGGCGCGTGCACCTGCAAGCGACGGTCGGTATGTCAGCCCAGGGTTGCCTGCTGGTTTAGTTTTGATTGGCGTGTGATTTGCTCGCCACGCCACGCCACGCCACGCCACGCCATGACTGGCCTATGGCCGCCGCGCGAGGACTTTCGAATGAAACTGTTTTGAGCAGCTGAGGGGCAGCCAGTTGGACCCCTCAGCCAATGTGCATTGTTGGTTGAACGCCGTCACAGGTTTTGGTTCAGATAAGGGATGATCCTGCTGGTAAGATCACTGTGGATTTCAGACCGTGAGCGCCCACCCGCATCGTCGCAGAGCAGGTCCATCTCGCCTTCCCTTTCTAAGATAGCGGCGCCTTTTGGCTTGCACTCTGCCAAGAAGCTGAAATGCGTCGCGTCCGGGGATACAAGATAGGTCGCTGTTGAGATTTGGTTTGCGGCTTCGCGCGCATAGACCCCATCTGGGACCAAGTCTTCGTCCCCAAGGTTGATGATCAACATGGGGATGTCGATCTCAGACAGGCTCTCTTGCGTCAAAGTGCTTACGATACCGGGATCGATGATCACAGATGTTTGGATCCGCGGATCGTGCAGATCTTGGGAGGCCGGGCTTAGGTCCATGCTGTGCAGGTCCACGTCGAAATGGGCCAGGAACGCACAATCAGACATGCCGTGATCCGTGCCATCACAGAAGGTTTGCAAGAGCGCTGGATCAACCCGCGCGCCTGAGGCGGCCATAGCTGTATACCCGCCCGCCGAGAAGCCCAGCATACCAAAACGCTGACTATCGATAAAGGGATAGGCCTCTGGGTTTGAGGTGATTTCATCGATCACCGCGGTAACGTCAGCCGGGCGCTCCCACACCCGTACAGCAGCCTCCGCAGACGCATTCCGGCTGGTTGTGCCGGGATGGTTCGGCAAGATGACCACATACCCCGCTTCGGCCAGCTGGGACGCGATCCAACCAAATTGCCCTGCATTTCCACCCGCACCATGCGAAATGATGATGGCGGGAAACTGGCCTTGCCGATGCGGTGCGCTGCGCCCAGCTGGCGTACCGTAGAACACGCCATTGCCTCCGATGGTAACGGTTTTGCCGCCCGGTTCCGAAGGATACCAGACGTTGAAATCAACATCGCTCTGACGAACCGGGGCAAAGGCAGAGCCGTAGGTGATGCCTGCACCACCCAAATATGCCGGGCGGTTCAATTCGTATGCACCCCAGCCTACAAGGCCAAGGATCGATAGGCCTGCGGTTGCTTGAATGAGCTTGCGTATTAGTGACATGATTTGTCTCCGTCATTGCAGTGATATGACGGTGTTTCAATGACGCCTGACAAAACAGCGTCCTAGAACATGTTCGAGGTCGTCTCAGATCGCGATCTAGGATACTTGGTGGCAAATTGAGTGAACAAGAGCTGACCCATGATCTTCGTACCACTGCCTTTGCTGGCAAGCCTGTTGCTTGTCCCGGTGTTGATTTGGTTCGTGCGCTCTCACGATATGTCTCATCGTGCGCATCAGCTTTTCTCGCTGCTTCTAGCACTATACTCTATTCAAGCACTCTTGCTCAGTTTACGTTGGGGATATGATGTGCGTGTTGCCGCATCAGCCGCTGCCGTCGTAGCACCGGTTTTGCCCGTTCTTGCTTTCCTATCTTATGATGCTTTAACGGGGCCGCTCAGGTCGCGGCGGTTGCTTCCGCTTCTTTTCATTCCAGTCAACTGGCTGGTTTTGACAGCGTCGCCGGAAATTGCGGATGTAGTGATCTTGGTCACATATCTTGGCTTTGGCGGTTTGCTTATTCGTTTGGCGTGGAACGGGCCCGACCAACTGGCCTTCTCGCCGCTGGACAACGCACGCGAAATTGTAATCGCGATGGCGTTGACGGGATCGACGCTAATCGCGTCAGGCTTGACCGATGTTTATGTTATCTACGATTTCATCCGGCATGAAGGTCGCCATGTTGGGCTGATTATCAGTGTGGTTCAATCCACGTTTGTTGTTGTGATTGGGATTTGCGCCGCGTCTGGCCGGCTGTCACAAACCCCCGAAGCCGAGGAAAGCCCCGCCGTTGAGGTGGCAGACACCGCATCAGACAGTGACAATATCATCGCCGGGCTTGAGAGATTGTTTGAACGCGAAAGCTTGCATCGCGAAGAAAGCCTAAGCCTAAGGCGCATTGCACGTCGTCTTGGCGTCCCTGACCGCAAAGTATCGAATGCGATCAACCGCAGCACCGGCCTGAGCGTTTCGCAATTTGTAAACAACCGCCGGATCAGCGACGCCTGCCACCTTTTGGCGACGACCGAAGACACAATTTTGGTCGTTTCGCTTACGGCGGGCTTTGCATCAAAGTCAAATTTTAATCGCGAATTTATCCGCGTTACTGGCATCTCTCCGTCGACGTGGCGGAAAGAAAACGCAAGCATCGACGTTTGATCAGAATCTGCTTTCCGGAAGCCGTCGCAGTGAGGTCGGGTCGCCGTATTGCGTGCCCCGCTAGCGGGTGCGATCGACCGCTTCAAGAATGTCTCCAGGCTGGCATTCCAAGACCGCGCAAATCTTTGCGAGCGTCTCAAACCTAACGCCTTTGACCTTACCAGATTTCAAAAGGCTAAGGTTCTGTTCAGTTATGCCAACCTCAAGCGCCAGCTCGCGGGATTTCATTTTGCGCAACGCAAGCATGACATCAAGCCTGACCACGATTTCAATGTCTCTCACACGAACGCCCTGTTCTCAGATGCCAGTTCCGAAGCCTGCCGCATCGCCCATCCGATAACGATAATCAAACCGCCGGAAAGAGCAAAAAAGATCATTTCGCTGCTCACATTCACTGAGATTGATCTTTGGCCGGGCGGGTTTGAGATGCTCAGCAAAACTGACAGGATTGGGTGCAGGACGAAGGGCAAAAGCGCGAGGCTCACAAAGCCGCGCCCGATGCTTTGGATCAAACGGGCGCAGGCATCCGTAAAAACCTCGCCCTTGTGATAGGCAGAAAACAGTTTTCGCATCGTGTTTAAGGTGAACAGCAAAACAACGACCGGGATGAGATTAAGCCCAATGGCGGCATACATCTGAACATTCGTAGCTGACGGCGACACCGTCAGCGCGTCCAACCTTTGATTTAGCGAAACCGGTGTGATCGGTGAAATCACCAAACCGACGATGATCGCAGAGGGGATGGCCATCAAACTAAGCAATGTCGTCCACTCCAAAAACCGCGCCCATTTCCTCAAACGATTTAGTTGTGTCATTTTTTACCCTTTATTGATACTTATTTACTGTATTACATTAAGATTTAGATGTCAAAGGAGATTATCATGCGTTTACTTGTCTTAGCCGCCCTATGTCTTTCGGGCTGCACCAATATCGTCCCAAGCACGGTCATGAGATTGGCTGCTATATCTCCAATTGAAGCCAATCCGGCTGATGTTGCTGTCGCGATCACTTTGCCTGAGGGTTTGGAAATCGTCGCAGATTCGGCCCGTCTGGTGTTCACCATGCAGAAATCTGACGTGGGTGAGGTCAGGGAGGGTGTTTTCGTGCTTGAGCGCGTACCAGCACAGCGCGCAATTTTTCGAGTTGCCCCTGATGACCTTGGCGCGATGCGTGATCTTCAAGCAACAGCCCGTCAATGGAAGTCAGAGGATGATGATACGTTTAAGGGTTCGCTGAGTGTTACATTGGCGCCGTGTCGCATTGGCGATGGGCCAGCAGATGATGCCCGTGCAAGCCTGGCAATCAGGTTATCCGAAGATGGCGTGTACTTACCGCTCATCCGAGATGGTCCGGTGTCGGCGGTTGTTGAGGCCGAGCAATTACTAGAAATGGGCCCCTGCGGAACGGTGCGGTAATCGGCACGGGGTAGAAATGCCGCCAAAGGCTGCCTTCAACGGGGTTTCGCCGATGGACCTCTAAACAAGTCTTTGGAGTGTGCGAACGCAGCGGTCTTTTGCAATGCACGCGCATTTGTGGCCGAACATTCGCAAGCCAAGATAGCGCATCCAAATAGAGGAATGGTGGAGCCTAGCGGGATCGAACCGCTGACCTCCTGCATGCCATGCAGGCGCTCTCCCAGCTGAGCTAAGGCCCCATTGCCGTGGGTCATATTTTGCAGCGCGGGCGGGTTCAAGCGAAATTCTCGCCCGCGCTGGATTTTTGCGCTGATCAGACGGCCACTATGGGCCAGCTTCGATCAGTCGTCGTCATCGTTAACGGGCACGTCTGCAAGATCGTCGAGCGGCACTGTGTCATCGTCTTCGTCGTCGTCGAGCACATCATCGCCCAGATCAACATCAGCCGCATCCTCGTCTTCGTCGTCGTCGAGAACGAGTTCATCCTCGTCCGTCGCCTCCTCCTTGAGCTTCTTGGATTGCGCGTCTTCAGCATCGGCCACCATTGTGCGGCCTTTGCTTGTGTCGATCGTAACCGTCTCGCCGGTATATGGGCTGACGATGGGATCTTTGTTCAGATCGTAAAAGCGTTTACCAGTCGTAGGGCAAATGCGTTTTACACCCCATTCTTCTTTGGGCATTGGCGGGTATCCCTTTCCGTGAGGTCGTTAAGTCAATTCGGGGATGAATTCATGTCTGCTGCCACAGGGGGAATGACGAGTCAAACCTACGCTGCGGATGCCGCAGGGATATGGGGCAGCCTGTGCGGCGATGCAAGGGCTTTTGCGCAGTGTTGCCAAAGGGCATAAAGCGCATAGATGGCCGTACAGTATATCCTTGAAGGTGAACCTCCAATTACGGTTGAGTTGCGCCGCAATGCCCGGGCCCGTCGCTTAACGCTGCGGGTGTCTGCCCGTGATGGCCATGTGACACTCACGTGCCCGACGCGGATGGCCACAAAACAGGCTCTTGATTTCGCGCAATCCAAGCAAAGTTGGCTCGCTGGGCAAGTGGCCAAAGTGGCCGCGCCTAGCGCATTGGCGATTGGCGATATTGTGCCTATTGCGGGTGAACCCTGCGTTATCGAAACGGCGCCGGTCCGGGCGCCGCAACTTGTCGGAGCCCGGATACTCGTCCCAGAGCGTCGTGCATCAGCACCGGGCCCGTCGCTTGCAGCGTTTCTAAAACTGCGCGCGCGTGACGCCGTTACCGCATATTCTGAAACCTATGCGGCTCAAGTGAATCGCAGATTCACCAAAATAACGCTGCGAGATACCAGCACGCGCTGGGGATCATGCACATCGCAAGGCGGGTTAATGTACTCATGGAGGCTCGCGATGGCGCCACCGCGGGTTCTGGAATATGTGGTCGCGCATGAGGTGGCCCATCTTGTGGAGATGAACCACTCTGCCGCGTTTTGGGCGCAAGTGGGTGCTTTGATGCCAGACTATAAGCAGCACCGCGCGTGGTTAAAGCGCGAAGGCCACACATTGCAACGTATCGTTCTGGACTAGCGCCGATTTTGTGATCACAGTGCGCGGCATGCTGATCACACCACGCAATGAACCGCTCCGCACCGAAGTCACTGGGACAAGTGCGCATGACCGCGTGTACCGTGCGTTGCGCACACGGATCATGCATGGAGAGCTGGAACCGGGGGCAGCACTCACATTGCGCGGGATTGGCAAAGAATATGATGTTTCAATGACACCCGCACGTGAAGCCCTTCGCAGGCTCACAGCTGAGGGTGCATTGTCACTGTCAGCGTCTGGCCGGGTCAGCACACCGGAGCTGTCAAATGAGCGGATTGAGGAATTGGCCGCCCTGCGTGCTCTCATTGAAACTGAACTGGCAACGCGCGCGCTCCCACGCGCGCATTTGGCGCTCGTAGAGCGGCTTCAGACAATCAACGGACGAATTTCCGCAGCCGTCGCCCGTAAAGACGCGGTTGCATACATACGAAGCAATCTTGAGTTCCATAGGACGCTCTATCTGCGCGCCCAGGCCCCGGCGATGCTAGCAATGGCGGAAACGGTCTGGCTGCAGCTTGGGCCAACAATGCGGGCGCTCTATGGTAAATTGCGCCGTACAGAAGGGTCTGTGCACCACAAGATGATCCTATCTGCGCTAAGGGCGGGCGATGAGCCGGGCTTGCGGGTGGCTGTGCGGGCAGATGTCACAAATGGGCTTAGGCTTCTGGCAAGCTAGGCGAGGATCGCTGTGGTCTGATATGCTTTGAGGATCGGATGGGCGGGTACCATTTGGCGCGATGTAAGCGAAGGGAACAGTTGGCGAATTTCCGCGGCGACCTCTTCGGAGAAGCCAGCGAGAGAGCGGTCGGTAACAAGGAGGCTTTCGCTTGGTACGCCTTCGGCCAAAACGATCTCATGGTTTTCGCACATTATGTGGCAGTAGGTGACCCGAGCGCGCGGCGCAATCTCGGCCAAGCCACTGTCGACCAGATGAATCGCTGGGGTTAGCCCGCTTGGGTTTGCGGTCATCAGCTCACACTTGGGGCCGTCGACTAGCATGCGATGCTGAGGGGAAACGTAAAGGTCGCGCCGCAACCCATTCCACCCTTTGGGCAGTCGCACTGGCGCCAAAGGGCCGATCCCCGTCACCTCGGTTTGACCGACCCAGCACAAGCGTTGCGCGGGGCCATCATGAGTGCAGACCAGATCGCCCGGATTCAGGGTTTCGACCGGTTTTGCGCCCGTCGGTGTCTCGATCAGAGTGCCTGCAACAAAGCAGGCAACATAGTCAGAATACGGGTTATTTTTCTGGTGCGACGTGCGCTCGCGGTTGAAGGAATAGCTCTGACCCGGCAAAAGTTCCACAGTCGAGACAATGCCATCGACGGGGCCTTGCTGATAGCCATCGCCACCGAAATGGAAGCTCGTAACCTTGTGACCAGTGGTGGTGTTGCGCAGGTCATAGGCGGTGTTGATCGTAGTATTGGCGGCGTAGCTGTTTTCGTCGATTGTGACGGCTTGGGACAACGCCTGAGAGCTGTCGATCTCATCAAAGATCAGGTCATTATCCTCGACCCATATCAGAGTCGGTTCAGCCGTTGGCTTGAGTGTAAGGGTGAACGTCGGCGTTCCGGCGGCCTGTGCGCCAGATTCATCGGGCAAGCCGCCAACGAAATCATCGGGGCTGTAGACATATAGTGCATACGCAACCATTTCCGCGACCTCCGATACTCAAACGATCCTCATACCCCTCGGGTACCTTATCTAGATGGCTATTGTATGACCTAAGGGTGAGCAGGATTCTACGGGGAAAATCCTGCTCTGTTCGCGCTCCAGATGTGTTTAGCTATGAATTGCGCCGTCGCCGCAAGCGAGTGCTGCTTCGCGGACGGCTTCCGAATAGGTGGGGTGCGCATGGCAGGTGCGTGCAAGGTCCTCAGCGGCAGCGCCGAATTCCATGGCCACGCATATCTCGTGAATCAAATCCCCCGCCATCGGGCCGATGATGTGGGCTCCGAGGATGCGATCGGTATCTTTGTCTGCCAGGATTTTCACAAACCCATCGGCCGCGAAATTCGCCTTAGCGCGGCCGTTGCCCATAAAGGAAAACTTGCCGACCTTATAAGCGCGACCTTGCTCTTTCAGGGTTTCTTCGGTCTCGCCCACATTTGCGACCTCAGGATGCGTATAGATCACACCGGGGATCACGCCGTAATTCACATGCGGATGCTGGCCTGCAATACCTTCCGCCGCAGCCATGCCTTCATCTTCGGCTTTGTGAGCCAACATCGGGCCGGAGATTGCATCACCGATTGCGTAGATGCCTTTGACGTTGGTGGCATAATGGCCATCGGTTTTGATTTGGCCACGGTCCGTCATGTCAACACCAAGCGCCTCAAGGCCCAGGCCATCCGTGTAAGGTTTGCGCCCGGTTGCGACCAAAACGACATCCGCATCAACAGTATGTTCACTGTCATCTTTGCGCAGCTTATAGGTCACTTTAGCCTTGTTCTTGTTCGCTTCAACGGACTGAACCGCTGCTCCCAGCGTGAAGCTAAGACCCTGTTTTGTAAGCAGCTTTTGGAACGTGCGTGCGATTTCAGCGTCCATGCCGGGTGTAATGCCATCAAGGAATTCGACGACCTCAACTTCCGTGCCCAAACGTGAATATACCGATCCCAACTCAAGCCCGATCACACCAGCGCCGATTACAACCATCCGCTTAGGGATTTTGCCCAGCTCTAACGCACCGGTTGACGTCACGACCACCTTTTCATCAATCTCGATGCCGGGAAGAGCAGAGGCTTCTGATCCTGTGGCAACGATGATGTGTTTGGCCTCATGGACGTCATCACCCACTTTAACTTTGCCCGCTTCCGGGATGGAGCCCCAGCCTTTGAGCCAGTCTACCTTGTTCTTTTTGAACAGAAATTCGATGCCTTGAGTGTTTTGCGCAATCACCTTGTCCTTGTAAGACAGCATCTGCTTCCAATCCACGGACGGGCTTTTGCCCTTAAGCCCCATCTCTGCAAAGTTGTGCTCAGCCTCATGCAGTTGGTGCGAGGCGTGTAGAAGTGCCTTGGACGGGATGCAGCCAACGTTAAGGCAGGTTCCACCAAGTGTCTTGCGGCCTTCAACACAGGCGGTTTTTAGGCCCAGTTGCGCGCAACGGATCGCGCTGACATAGCCGCCGGGACCGGAGCCGATGATGATAACGTCATAAGAAGCCATGGGTTTTTCCTTTTTCTTCTATAGCCCTTTGGGCGCTGTCTGTCGCAACTACGTTTTGGTCCATTTGGCCGCCTGTTCGGGCGTTAAGACTCGGGATTTCAGATCAAGATACCATTGTCGGGCCTGCGCTTCGAGCGCCGCCAATTCGGGCATTGAGCGGTATTGATCTAACTTTGCTTGCAAGGCAGGCAATTGGCGATGCAGCGCCGTATCGGTAACCTCATTCTTGTTGAACCGCCGGTAAAACCCTGAGTTCAAAAAGTACTTTGAGTTATTGAAGGCCATGCCGTCGCCGCGCGCGTTCTTCATCATGAAGATGTCGTCGGCCCGGATCGCATAATGATGCAACGCAGCACCGTCCCAGGACATCATCTCAGGGCCATTGCCACGAAACTTTGCATGTTCGGTCCGCGTGGCAATTGCATCCATTTCGGTGCCGGCCGCGTTGCGCAAGGTGACAGGGCCGTAGGGGCGCTTAGGCATATGGTCAGTCGCAGCGCTAAACTTGTTGGGCCGGTAGAGTGATTTATGGAACCCGCCCGGATCAGTTTCAGATTGCCGCCGCGTGTTTGCCTCGATCACGTTGCCGCCGGGCCACTCCGCGAGATCATCATGCCCGTATGGCATCCACGCAATGGCGATAGCGTCCGTATGTCCGGGCATAGCTGCCAGCAAGTCCTGAATATGGCCGTTCCCATAATCGATCCGCAGGAATTCATCTGCGTCGCAATGGAGCATCCAATCGCAACTGCGCACCTTCTTGTTACGAAAGGCGCGACGTAGGCCTGTCACTTGCGGGGGCTCGTCACCCTCACGAGGGTTTTGAACATGTGTGACCTCGCCGATATCCTGCAAATACTGCAGCATGGCATCGGTCCCATCCTGGCAATCATTGGTCAGGACTAGAATCTCGTCAAAGCCGAGGACCCGGTAAAAGGCCACCCACTCCAACAGGAATTGGCCTTCGTTCTTCATACAACTGACAACGGCCGTGCGTGGATTCATATCAAAGCCGCAATGAGCATGAGAACGGTAGACAAAAAGCCCACAAACCAGATTAGCGACCGCCCCGGTGCGAGACCGAAGTAGTAGGCCGGAATATAGGCCACCCGCGCCGCGAGATATGCGAAGGCGCAAAAGGTGGTAAAGCCGCTAGATTGCCCCGTTGTATGAATCACAAGACAGGCGATCGAAAACAGGATCAGCCCCTCGAAGTGGTTGTTGAACGCCCGAAATAGGCGGGCGGGTTTGTCGCTCATTTGATCCTGAAGCGATCCACCAAGCCGCGATTGATCGCGCGGTGACATCGTTTTGGAAGGCCCAAGATCAACATTGGCCGCAACAGACATCAGGCCGAATTGAAGCACTTGCAGGAGTGCGGCGAGGGTAAGGGCGGTGAGTTCTGGGGTCATTTTTTGAGGAGGCCGTTAGGATCGTGGATGATTTCATCTCTATGATTGCAGTCTTCTGCGTCGCACTCCTTCGTCCAAATCTGCACCCCGTGGTTGGCAGCCGATCTCATTGAATGGGGCTTGGTAATTATTGTTTTCATTGTGCCACTCGAGCACTTTGGACAAATCGAGCCTGACGTTAGATTTTTAATTTGCGCTTCTAGCGCTGCAATAGTTGACGCATTTTCCAGAAGCTCTTGCTTGACGTCCAATAAGGCCGACCGGGCCTCAAAGGCATTTTCGCGAAGCTCTAGCAGTTTCTCTTTGTAGGCGACTGCATCTATGGATGCATCGAGGTTTTTTATCTGTTTTAAGATTTCGATCACTTGTGATGCGGCTGTTAGTCCCGATGCTACATCCATGATGCTGAGATCCTGTGGTGTTCAGCCCGTGCTTGCACGGGCAGCCCCCGACCCTCCCAACGGGAGGGGGCTTTACCCCCACCCAGGGTCGCGGGCTGCCCTATGTTGCGTGCTGTCATTTACAGGTCCATGAGGAGGCGCCGTGGATCTTCCAGCGCCTCTTTCACGCGCACAAGGAACGTCACCGCGCCTTTGCCGTCAACGATGCGGTGGTCGTAGCTCAAGGCCAGATACATCATTGGGCGGATCACCACTTGGCCGCCGATGGCCATTGGGCGGTCCTGGATTTTGTGCATGCCAAGGATGCCGGATTGTGGTGGGTTCAGGATCGGTGAAGACATCAGCGAACCATAGACGCCGCCGTTGGAGATCGTGAACGTGCCGCCTTGCATTTCAGCCATGCTGAGTTTGCCGTCACGGGCGCGGGCGCCTTTTTCGGCGATGGCTTTTTCGATACCCGCAAAGGACATCGCGTCAGCGTCACGGATCACCGGCACAACAAGGCCCGTGGGCGTACCAGCGGCGATGCCCATATGCACGAAGTTCTTGTAGACGATATCGGTTCCGTCAATTTCCGCGTTCACTTCGGGCACTTCGTTCAGGGCATGGATACATGCCTTGGTGAAGAATGACATAAAGCCCAATTTCACGCCGTGCTTCTTCAGGAACAGATCTTTGTATTCGCTGCGCAGGGCCATGACCTCGGTCATGTCGACCTCATTATAGGTCGTGAGCATTGCGGCTGTATTTTGGCTGTCCTTAAGGCGCTTGGCGATTGTTTGGCGCAGCCGGGTCATTTTCACCCGCTCTTCGCGGGAGGCATCGTCTGCCGAAACAGGTGCACGCGGTGCTGCTGCAACGGGCGCTGCGGGGGCCGGCGCTGCGGAGAGCGCTTTTTGCACGTCTTCCTTCATGATGCGGCCATCGCGGCCTGAGCCGGAGACAGAAGCCGGATCGATGCCCTTTTCGGCCATCATCTTTTTCGCAGAAGGTGCATCTTCGATATCCGCGCCTTTGCTGACAGCCGAGGCTTGCGGGGCCGCTGCTGGGGCGGCCTGTGCAGCGCCTGCTTCGCCAGACGTCAGAACACCAAGCTTGCCGCCTGCTTCGACGGTTGCGCCTTCAGCGGCTAAGATCTCGGTCAATGTGCCTGCTGCTGGTGCGGGCACCTCGACCGAAACTTTATCTGTTTCAAGTTCACACAGCATTTCGTCCTGTGCGACGGTATCGCCCGGCTTTTTGTACCATGTAGACACTGTCGCCTCAGATACGCTTTCGCCCAATGTGGGCACCATGATGTCAACGCTGGCAACAGATGCGGCTTTGGGGGCGCTCTGTGTTTTGGCTGCTGGGGCAGGGGCGGCATCGCCTTCGGAGATTTGCGCCAACAGTGCGTCAACACCTACGGTGTCTCCTTCGGATGCCACGATCTCGCTCAATGTGCCCGCAACGGGGGAGGGCACTTCAACGGTCACCTTGTCGGTTTCCAGCTCACAGAGCATTTCATCAACGGCGACAGAATCGCCGGGCTTTTTGAACCATGTGGCGACGGTGGCTTCGCTTACGCTTTCGCCCAGTGTGGGGACTCGTACTTCGGTCATTGCATTCAGTCCTTGATCGTAAGCGCGTCATTAACGAGCGCTGCTTGTTGTTTTTTGTGGGCAGAGGCTAAGCCTGTCGCCGGTGAAGCCGACGTGGCGCGGCCAACGTAAACGGGGCGCGAGTGTTTGGCTTTGATCCGGCCAAGCACCCATTCGAGATTCGGTTCGATGAACGTCCATGCCCCCTGATTTTTAGGTTCTTCTTGGCACCAGATGACCTCAGCGTTTTTGAAGCGCTCCAGTTCTTTGACCATCGATTGCGCCGGGAAGGGGTAATACTGTTCAACGCGCATGAGGTAGACATCATCGATGCCCCGCGCGTCGCGTTCCTCAAGCAGATCGAAATAGACCTTGCCCGAGCACAAGACCACACGGCGGATTTTATCATCCGCTTTCAGGGTCGTGTCTGAGTTGCCGTATTGCGCATCATCCCAAAGCACCCGGTGGAAGGAAGACCCTTCCGTGAAGTCGCTCCGTTGGCTGACAGCCAGCTTGTGGCGCAGCAGCGATTTGGGTGTCATCATGATCAGCGGTTTACGGAAATCACGATGGATTTGGCGGCGCAGGATGTGGAAATAGTTTGCCGGTGTCGTGCAGTTGGCCACGATCCAATTGTCCTGACCACACATTTGCAAGAACCGCTCCAGACGCGCCGAAGAGTGTTCTGGTCCCTGACCTTCAAACCCATGAGGCAAAAGACATACAAGGCCCGACATCCGCAGCCATTTGGATTCGCCCGATGAAATGAACTGATCAAACATGATCTGCGCGCCGTTGGCGAAATCACCAAATTGCGCCTCCCAAAGCGTTAGCGCGTTGGGCTCCGCCAGCGAAAAGCCGTACTCGAAGCCAAGCACCGCGTATTCCGAGAGCATGGAATCGATGACCTCATACTGCGACTGCCCAGGGCGAATATTGTTGAGCGGGTAGTACCGTTCCTCTGTCTCTTGATTGACCAGACCTGAATGCCGTTGCGAGAAGGTGCCGCGCGTTGAGTCCTGCCCAGAAAGACGTACAGGGTAGCCTTCAGTCAGAAGCGACCCAAAGGCCAATGCCTCGCCAGTGGCCCAGTCGATACCCTCGCCCGCACTCAAGGCCTTGCCCTTGTTTTCCAACATGCGAGCCACGGTTTTGTGCAACGGATAACCGTCAGGCACATGGGTAAGCGCGTTTGCGACCTGATCAAAGGTCTCGCCATTGAGTGCGGTTTGGCCGCGCTCATATTCCTCGCCACGCCGATCAAGATGGGACCAGCGCCCGTCGAGCCAATCGGCTTTGTTGGGTTTGTAATTCTTACCCGCTTCGAATTCTTCGCTCAGATGAGCCTGAAACGAAGCCTTCATGTCTTCGATCTCGCCCTCGGGGATCAAACCATCCTTGACCAGCCGTTCTGTATAAAGCGTCAGCGAGGTCTTCTGGGTCTTGATCTTCTTATACATGAGCGGGTTCGTGAACATCGGTTCATCCCCCTCATTGTGGCCGAAGCGACGGTAGCAGATGATATCCAGCACAACGTCCTTGTGGAACTTCTGACGGAATTCGGTCGCGACCTTGGCCGCGTGGACCACAGCCTCGGGATCGTCGCCGTTAACGTGGAAAATTGGGGCTTCGACCATCAGCGCGATATCGGTGGGATAAGGCGACGAGCGCGAGAAATGTGGCGCAGTGGTAAAGCCGATCTGGTTATTCACAACAATGTGCATTGTTCCGCCAGTCTTGTGGCCGCGCAGGCCGGACAGGCCCAACCCTTCGGCCACAACACCCTGACCCGCAAATGCCGCGTCGCCGTGCAACAGAACACCCAGCACCGATGTACGGTCCGTATCATTCAGCTGATCTTGCTTGGCGCGCACTTTGCCCAAAACAACCGGGTTCACCGCCTCAAGGTGCGATGGGTTTGCGGTTAGCGAAAGGTGCACGGTGTTACCGTTGAATTCTCGGTCCGAAGACGCACCGAGGTGATATTTCACATCGCCGGATCCATCGACATCTTCGGGCTTGGAACTGCCGCCCTGAAATTCATTGAAGATCGCCTGATAGGGTTTGCCCATCACATTGGCGAGCACACTCAAGCGCCCACGGTGGGGCATACCGATCACGATATCGCGCACGCCCAACGCACCACCGCGCTTGATGATCTGTTCCATTGCGGGGATGAGACTTTCGCCGCCATCCAACCCAAAACGCTTCGTTCCCATGTATTTAACATGAAGGAATTTTTCGAAGCCTTCAGCCTCAACCATCTTCTTAAGGATCGCTCTGCGGCCCTCGCGGGTGAACATGACTTCTTTGCCCAAACCCTCGATCCGTTCCTTGAGCCATTGGCTTTCTTCAGGGTTGGAGATGTGCATGTATTGCAGCGCAAAGGTGCCGCAATAGGTGCGGCGCACAATGGCCAAAATCTCGCGCATGGTGCCTATTTGAAGGCCCAGCACATTATCCAAAAAGATCGGCCGATCCATATCGGATTCATTGAAGCCATAAGAGCTTGGGTTGAGCTCAGGCCGATCAGGCTGCTCGCGCATGCCGAGTGGATCAAGGTCAGCCGCAAGGTGGCCCCGGATGCGATAGGCACGGATCAGCATCAAGGCGCGCATTGAATCCAGCACTGCGCGTTTGATCGCCTCGTCCGAGACTTTTACACCCTTTTCGTCTGCCTTAGCGGATATCTTTGTTGCCGTTGACTTGCTCTCTTTTTCAACCGGGTACTCGCCGGTGAGCGCGCCGTGCATGTCATCATTTGGAGCGGGTGGCCAATCAGCGCGTGCCCAGCTGGGGCCTTGAGCCTCAGCTTTGACATCCATCTCAGCATCGCCAAGTTGAGCAAAGAAATCCGCCCATGCCGCATCAACTGCGCCGGGGTCTGACGCATAACGCGCATAGAGTTGCTCTAAATACTCAGCATTGTGCCCCTGCATAAAAGAAGAGGCATGGAAGACATCATTGGGAGAGTGTTCGGTCATTATACGGCTTCCTTCGCAGACTGGATAAATAGGCACAGTGAGGGGGCGGGTCGGGCTGGGTGCATGGAAAGTTTCATCATTCTACAATGCTCGCGCTTGCTCGTGTGACGTCTTGGGGGTCCAAAGAGTACCCTCCGGCTTCAAAGAGCCAGTCTTGATTGCGCCGCAAAATATCAGCAGATTCGGTATCAAAATAGGCGGCGACGGGAATGTCATCAGCCGCGCGCACCTTTGTTTTGCTTGCCGGGAGCTTTATGCATCCGGGGCTTAAGCCCCAAGACGCGCCAAGGGCATCGACATCTGTCCGCAAGTTTTCGAGCTTAAGGTAGCGATCAATGACGGGTTGCCCATCAATGTGGCAGGCTTGCCAATCAATATCGGATTGGGAT
>CALKJA010000112.1 GCA_937995865.1 uncultured Paracoccaceae bacterium
GTCGCGCTGATAAGCTTCAATCTGCTCGTCCGAAATCATACTGCGCTCCCAATCAGGGGACGGTGGGCGGGGCGCATTTGCCGAATGGCAAACAGCGCCGCTACCGGCCCCAAGCCTCTAGAATATACCTTGCAACCATCAAATCCAGATGCGCGCCGCCGCCGTTCTTAAACAAGGTGATATCTCCCGTCGCGCGCTCAAAGGCCGCCAAATCATAGTAATCGCCAAGCACATCTTCGCGTGTGATCACCCCTGCCGCCAACGGCAGCTTCAGCTCTCCAATATGGTCCAACGTGGTGTCAAAGCTATCCACATAGATCCGCGACCGAAGCAAAGTTGTATCATCAGCTTCACGCATATCCGGGCGATAGGCTCCGATCAGATTGACGTGACACCCGTCCTTCAACCACGCGCCGTGCAGCCAAGGGTCAGTCGCCATTGTGCAGCCCACAATAATATCGGCGCGGCCAGCGGCAGCTTCCAGATCAGCCACAGCCTGAGTGTGCTCATACTGGCCAGCCAGAGCCTCCGCACTCGCATTGGTCCGACTCCACACTTCAAACTCAGCATCCGGAAACCCCGCACCGAACGCTTGCCGGACAGAGTGGCCCACGGTTCCAGCCCCCACGATCAACACCCGTGACGCTCCTTCCGGCGCCAGCCTCAACGCCGCCAGCAAGCTATCTCCGGCCGTCTTCCATTTTGTCAAAAGCTTGAAATCGATGAACGCGGCAGGCACGCCCGTCTCGTCATCAAACAAGCTCACCGATCCATCAATCATCGCCCGGCCCTTCGCCGGGTTGCCGGGAAACACGGTCGCCGTTTTGACAAGCGCGCCCATGCCATCGATCCAAGCCGCACGGCTTAGAATCGTATCGTCACCGCGATAAAGAAAGCTGTCTTCGATCGAGGCGCGCGGGGCGGAATGCCCAGCCTCCATTGCTGCGACAAGGTCAAGCCAGTTCAGCCGCGCTTCGCCATCTTCGAATGGAATAAAAGGGATGCTCATGCCGCTTCTGCTTCCGTCAAGAGGCCGTCAGACACCAGCCGTGCGGCCCATCCATCTGGCCCTTCAAAAAGATGAACCTGCCAGCCGCGCGCTTGGGCCGCAGCAACATTGTCATCGCGGTCATCCGCAAACAAAAGCTGCGCCGGGGGGATGCCGCAATCCTCTTCGACACGGGCAAAGATCTGAGGATCGGGCTTGGTCACTTGCATTTGGCCAGACACATATTCCACGTCAAATTCCTTGAGAAAATCAAACTGGGTTTGCGCATAGGCATAACTTTCAACCCCGAAATTGGTGAGCGCGTAGACAGGGATGCCCTTGGTGCGCAATGCACGCAGCAAACGGACGGAACGCTCAATAACCGGCGTCGCAAGCTCAATCCAATTGTCATACCAATCGCGGATCTCAGCGCGCCATTCCGGGTATTCCTCGGCAGTGGCATAAATCACATCGCGAAAATGCTCACCACGGTCGATCCGCTCATTCATCCAATGCAGGTCTACCGCATCGAACAGCGCGCGCCGTCGCGCTTCTCCGATGGTGCGGTCATAGTATCGTTCGGGCTGCCATTCGATCAGCACGTTGCCGATGTCAAAAATCACGGCTTTGATTGTCATTCCACTGCTCCCTTTGCGCGCAGTTTCACCGCCGGGTGCGGGGGGCGTCAACCAGTGTCTCACCCTCAACCTGAGCTTCGCGCCAAATGATGAAAAGCCCCGCGCCAAGGATCAGTGTGATCCCAAGCCAAGAAAGCGCGTCGGGCACTTCATCAAAAATGAGATACCCCGCAATCACGGATAGCGGCAGCGCAAGATACTCAAACGGAGCAACAACAGCTGCCTCCGCCACCCGGTAGGCTTGTGAAATGAAAAACCCACCCACACCGGTGGCAAAGCCAATCGCCATAAACAGGGTCCAATCGCCCGGCGCAGGCCAAACCCAGGCGCGCAAAAGAAACGCAAGCGAGGCGTTTTCTTGATCACCGAACCGCCCATCCCCTACGGCCAGTCCCATGAGAAGGCACACAACGATAAACGTAAGCTGTATATAGACCGTCATCGTTGCTGCACTTTCCGTCTTACCGATGAAACGGGTCATCATGTGCAGCCCAGCATAGGCTCCGGCGGCAAGAACCGGCAGAATCGATGCGGTTTGAAAGCTGTCTGATCCCGGACGCAACATAATCAACACGCCGATGAACCCGACAATCACCGCGCCCCAGCGACGGGGGCCAACGCGCTCTCTTAGAAAGATCACCGAAAAGACAGTGATCAACAAAGGCGATACAAAAAAGATCGCGACTGCATCCGCCAAAGGCAAAACGGCCAGTCCAAGAAAGAAGGTCATGTTGGCCACTACAACCAAAAGGCCGCGTAGAATATGCAAGCCCAGCCGCCGCGTACGCAGAACGCGCCATCCGCCCGCAAAGGGAAAAATCAGAATAGACGCCACCAAGAGCCCAAGACTTGAGCGAAACAAGACCACCTCATGCAGGGCATAGTCACCGCTGAGGAATTTGATCGTGGTATCATTCACTGCAAAGAGAGTGACGGCCAGCATCGCGCAGACCGCCCCCAGCCGCGTCGGATTTTCCAAGAGTCGTTTGAGCATGGTCTGAGAGTATCCCAAGTGTGGGGCCCGTCTAGCGCGTTTGCGACGCCGCCTGCCGGACAAGCCGCTCCAGCGTGTTCAAAAATGCGCTGCGATCAGCCTTAGAGAACGGGCGGCCACCACCTTGGCGGAACGGATCCGCCGCGCGCAGATCCGTCATTAGATCCCGGGTTGCCAATGCCTGTTTCACATTGGCAGCACTCAAGGATCCGCCGTTATGTTTAAGCACCAATGCGCCAGCATCCACACATTTTGCGGCCAGTGGGATATCCCCAGTCACAACCACATCACCCGGACCAGCCCGCTCCGCGATCCACATATCCGCCACGTCCGGCCCATCGGGGACAATCACACTTTCGATCAGCGGATTGCGCGACGGCCTGATGCCCCCGTTTGAGACCATCGCCACCAGCAATTTGTGGCGTGTTGCGACACGCTCCACCTCGTCCTTAACGGGGCAAGCATCGGCATCTACATAAATCACGCGCAGGTCATCCGATCAGGGCTTCTGCATGGAATTCAACGTGATCCGCCATAAAGGACGCAACGAAGAAATAGGAATGATCATAGCCCGGCTGCATGCGGAACACGGCCGATTGACGACGCAAAGCAATCGTCGCTGCCAATGCCTCGGGCTTAAGCAGATCGACAAATTGATCGGCTGTACCGGTGTCTACCAAAAGCGGAACGTCCAACCCGCCTTTTGCCATTTGAACCGTCGCGTCGTGGCGCTGCCATGAAGCTTCATCCGCGCCAAGATACGCATTAAGCTGCTTTTTGCCCCAATCGCTTTGGGTCGGGTTCGCGATTGGCGCAAAGGCTGAAACTGAGCGGAACCGCCCGGGATGGGCCATTGCAAGCGTCAGCGCACCATGCCCGCCCATTGAATGGCCGGTGATTGCCTGACGCTCCAGATCGCAGCCCATTTCACCAACAAGGGCGGGGAGCTCATCCGAGATGTAGCTCCACATGTTGAAATGTGGTGCCCAAGGGGCCTCGGTCGCGTCGACGTAAAAGCCGGCACCTTGGCCCAGATCATACGCATCATCATTGGCCACGCCCTCGCCACGCGGGGATGTATCTGGAAAGACAACTGCAATCCCGGCTTGCGCGGCCCATGCCTGTGCACCCGCTTTGACCATCGCGTTTTCATGGGTGCAGGTCAGGCCGCTGAGATACCATAGCACGGGGACCGGACCAGATTTGGCTGCTTCTGGCATAAACAACCCAAAGGTCATATCGCAGGCGCAGGTTTCAGAGACATGTGCATAGACACCCTGCACTCCGCCAAAACACGCATTTTCAGAGATCGTTTTCATGTAGTTTTCCTATTGGGCAAGCCCGCCCACCCATCCAATGACGAGTGAGACGGTCACGACGGACACCGCCGTGGAGATGAGTATTGAGGCCGAAACCCGTGTGGGTGCAACGTTGTAGTGCTGGGCAAGAATGAACACATTGCCCGCAACCGGGAGAGCGGCGGCTGCGATCATGACACCGGCCGCGTATGGATCGACAGGAAAGATGATAATCGCGGCAAAGGCAACGGCGGCAGGATGCACGACCAACTTGAGGACGCTTAGATAGCCTGTGACCGCCAGCTTGTTGGCGGATTTAGAAGCCAAAGATGCGCCAATCGCAAACAGCGCTCCGGGCGTTGCAGCAGAGCCAAGAATTGTCAGAAACTCTTCAGCCGGCCCCGGCAACGCTAACCCGGTCAGCCCCCAGGCAAGCCCGCAAGTGATAGAGACGATCATCGGGTTTTTGATCAGCCCGATCCCAACCGTCCTCAAAACACCGATAGACATCCGCCCATCGCGTGATCCGGTAATCAAAATCACAATCAGCGATCCAAACACAATGAGATCCACCGCGAGCACCATCATCACGGGCCCAATTGCGGCATCCCCCAACAGCAGCACCAACATAGGTATGCCCAGAAAGCCTACATTCCCGATCACGGCGATTTGCGCTTCTACGGCGATCTCATCGACTTTGAGTTTACGCAGCAACCCAACAAGAGTTGCTAACAAATAAACCAACATCGACCCCCAGAGATAGGCCAGAACAAAAGGCAGATCGAAAACGTCCCCAACAGAAAGATTGGCCGAAAAGCGAAACAGCATCGCTGAAAGGGCAAAGTAAAAGACAAAACGGGTGAGGGACGCCGTCGCCTCCTCAGTGAAGAATTTTGTGCGGCCAGCAACATAGCCCAGCCCGATCAGGGCGAAAAAGGGGAGCGTCTTTAGGAAGATTGCGAGCATGCTGTATCGGTAAAGGCCCGCGCCCGGTGCGGCAAGAGTAGCAAGCGTTCAAGGCCGGTTTTAGAGAAAACTGAACTCAATAGTTCACTTTTTACTTGATTCCTGAACTCACGTGTTTAGTTACAACATTATGAACCGAACAGTTCAGTTTAATCAAGGACACCGCCCGATGAAATCCCTCTTCCTCGCCCTTACTCTCACATTTGCTTGCACAGCCGCATTTGCCATGCCCGCCATTCCAGTTCTGCCGCATCTGACTTTCCCGGATGCGTCTGGCGGTGTGGTCACTCAGTCCTGTGTCTCCCCCCTCACCGAAGCTTGCACTGAGTGAAGCTGCACCTTCCCTTGCCGGAGCTAAACGGAACCGTTTATACCTTCGGTAAGGGAGTAGCCATGCCAGACGGAAGTCAGACAGAGGTCCGAAAGGGCCGAAAATTCGATCAGGTTATTGAAGGCGCAACTGGCGTCTTTATGACAGATGGCTTCGAACGCGCCTCGGTCGATGAGATCGCACGCCGCGCCGGCGTCTCTAAAGCCACGCTATATAGCTATTTCCCAGACAAGCGTTTGCTCTTTGTCGAAGTCATGAAGCGCGAATGCCAGCGTCAAGCTGACGAAGCAAAGCAGCTGATCGACAAATCCAACCCACCCACCAAAGTTCTGCCTATGGCGGGGCGCATCATGCTTGAGATTTTTCTGTCAGATTTTGGGCTTCAGACATTTCGGATGTCTGTATCAGAATCGCAGCATTTTGAGGGTTTAGGCGTACATTTCTACGAGTGTGGCCCGCAACTGGTTGAGACTGAGTTGGTTGAATATTTCAAAGTCGCCGAAGCTCGCGGAGAACTGCTTATTGAGGACAAAAAGCTCGCAGCGCATCAGTTTGTCGATCTCTGCCGAAGCTGGCTTGTGCCGCGCAGGCTTATGCAAGTACAGGTCCAAACAACAGATACCGAAAAAGCACGCGTAATCGATGGCGCCGTTGAGATGTTTTTGGCGCGCTACGGTACGGCTTAATCGCAGCGCTGGACCATCCGCTCATTGCCGTATTGGCGCGGCTGCTGGAGCCCACAAGCTTAGCGCATTCATAGCCTGCCAGCCCTCAGAATTGCGGCAGGCAAGTTGCGCGAAATCACCGCCTGAAGACATGCGCACATATGTGTACGGTCGGCCGAGATGCAGCAAGCGCAGCTCAACCACATTGCGCGATCACCGCGGTGGCGTTTTCATAGGGGTCGGTGGGCGGGCGTCTTTCAAGCGGAGCGCAGAAACAGTCCCGCTCCGCCGGCTTTCATCCCGTTTGGTTCGTCAGGCAGCCAGCTTAGTAAACCACCACAGAACGGATCGATTTACCTGCATGCATCAGGTCAAACCCGGTATTGATATCGTCCAAGCCCATTGTGTGCGTGATCATCGGGTCAATCTCGATTTTGCCATCCATGTACCAATCCACAATCTTAGGCACATCTGTGCGTCCACGGGCACCGCCAAAGGCGGTTCCGCGCCACGAGCGCCCAGTGACAAGCTGGAAGGGGCGTGTGCTGATTTCTGCCCCGGCAGGCGCCACGCCGATGATGATCGATTCACCCCAGCCTTTATGCGCGCTTTCCAGCGCTGTGCGCATCACGCCCACGTTGCCCGTCGCATCAAATGTGTAATCCGCGCCACCTTTGGTGAGGTTAACCAAATAGGCCACAAGATCGCCGTCCACCTCCGTTGGGTTCACGAAATCCGTCATGCCAAAGCGTGTCGCCATCTCTATCTTGTCCGGGTTTAGATCCACACCCACGATCTGATCGGCGCCCGCCAGACGCAGCCCTTGAATAACGTTCAGCCCGATTCCGCCCAGCCCAAACACGATCGCGCGGCTGCCTATCTCGACTTTCGCCGTATTGATCACTGCGCCGATGCCCGTGGTAACGCCACAGCCAATGTAGCAAATCTTGTCAAAAGGCGCGTCCTCGCGAACCTTTGCCAGCGCGATCTCAGGCAGCACTGTGTGGTTCGCAAACGTCGAGCAGCCCATATAGTGCAGGATCGGATCCCCATCCAAAGTTGAGAATCGAGACGTCCCGTCCGGCATCACTCCGGCCCCTTGTGTGGATCTGATTGATTGGCACAGGTTGGTTTTGGGGTTCAGGCAATACTCACATTCGCGACATTCCGGCGTATAAAGCGGGATCACATGATCCCCTTTCTTCAGGCTGGTGACGCCGGGACCTACATCCACAACCACGCCCGCACCTTCATGGCCTAAAATGGCGGGAAAAAGCCCCTCCGGATCCGCGCCTGACAGAGTAAATTCATCGGTATGGCAGATGCCAGTGGCTTTTACTTCCACCAGAACCTCACCCTCCCGCGGTCCGTCTAAGTTCACGTCCATGATTTCCAGCGGCTTTCCAGCGGCGGTCGCAACGGCGGCACGGGTGCGCATTTATGTATCCTCCCAGTGTTTTACTGACCCTAGGCGCAGTGCAGCGCATGGCGCAAGACCCTTGATCCAACGCACATTATCGCTCACAGAGTCACTCATGATGATTTTATTGTTGCGCCTTTTCGCTCCGATTTTCGGCTCAGCCCGCTGGTTTGGATTGCCAGTCGTGCTGGCATTGGCCGCGTGCCAACCCACCCCTGTTCCCACGCCACCAGGAGAGAGGATCGTGTCCACGCCAACCAAACCGCGCCCGGTTCCTGCCGAGTGTCAGGCCGATACCTATCAGCGGCTTGTTGGAATGCACCACGATGATCTGCTGCGCATCCGTATCCTTGGTCCCGTTCGCGTGATCCGGCCCGGCGATATTGTGACAATGGATTTCCGCTCTAACAGGCTCAACATTTCTTTGGATGCCAATGGCCGCGTAACCCGCGTCTACTGCGGCTGATATTTGCCACCTTTGGTGCCGGGTGTCCGGGGTCTCTCGACTCACTACAGGGAATCACACAATAAGAACAAATGGTGAACTTATTTGATCCCCCTGCTCCAGAAAAGCCGCGGCGCATCCTTGCGCTTTGGTTTCCTCGGATGGCCGCAGAGCGGCTCCTGCGGCGCGCGCGCGGCACCATCACGGGGCCTCTGGCCGTGGTGCGCGAAAGCGGCAACCTCAATACGCTGGTCTCCTTATCAGACGAAGCCTCTGCCGCCGGGCTCAGCGTTGGCCAACCCCTGCGCGATGCTCTGGCAAGCTGTTCGATCCTTGTCACCCGCGCTGAGCAACCGCATGCAGAGGCCGCCTTTTTGGGGCACCTGCGCCGCTGGGCGGGCAGGTTCGCGCCTTGGGTCAGCGCCTCTGGCACGGATGGGCTTTTCATCGATATCACCGGCTCCGCCCATCTGCGTGGAGGAGAGGACGGCGTCATCGATGCCATAGAACAGGATTGCGCCCGCTTTGGGCTCACCGTGCAAATAGGGCTGGCCGATACCGCAGGCGCAGCTTGGGCACTGGCGCATTACGCAGGGCAAGGGCCAGGGGCCACCCGATCCGGCGATGCCATCGACCAAGAGGCGTATGCCACCCGCGCCCGCGCCGTGAAACGCCGCAATTGGGAACGGGGCGGAGCCGCACCCAAGCCCGTGACCCTACGCGCCCGGCAAGCCCGCATCGCCACACCGGGGCAAACCCGGCAAGCCATCGCCGCCCTCCCCGTCTCGGCGCTCAGGCTGGAGGATAAAACCGTCACTGAGTTGGCCCGTGTTGGCCTGCGCCGGATCGAAGACGTCCTCAACCAACCGCGCGGACCGCTCATGCGGCGCTATGGTCAAAATCTGGGGCGCCGCATGGATCAGGCGCTTGGCCTCATGGCCGAACCCATCAACCCCGCACGCCCACCCCGGATCTTCTCCTGCCGCATGTCCCTGCCCGAACCCATCGGGCTTGAGGCGGACATGGCCGAGGCAATTGCCCGCATGCTCCCCACCTTGTGCGACAGGCTTGCCAAAGCCGGGCGCGGAGCGCGGCGGCTCAGGCTTGAGGCCTACCGCGCCGAAGGATCCATGCAGGCGGTTGAGGTGGGTCTTGCCCGCCCCTCCGCATTGGCGGATCGGATGGAACCTTTGCTGGCCATGAAACTGCCCCAGATTGAGGCAGGCTTTGGTATCGATATGCTCCGCCTCATTGCCACAACCCACGAACCCGTGCGCCCCGAACAGCACCGCCGCCTGCCCGGACAACCCCAGCAGGACATAGGTTCACAGCTGGATGACCTGATCGGGCGAATCGGCGCGCGTGTGGGGCTTGAGGCCATCACCCGCCACCATCCCGGTGCCTCACATATCCCGGAAAAAGCCGCGCAAACGATTGCTGCTGCTTATACACCGCCCGTCATGGACTGGCCGCTGTTGGGATGGGCCGACGCAGAAACAACAGCGCCAGACACACAAGAATCGGAGGCAGGCTTTTCGATGTCTCAAACATTGCCACCCCGCCCCCTCACGCTGCATGCCGTTGAATTGGTGGACGCACCACCAGAGCCGCATCTTCCCCACCGGTTCAAATGGCGGGGGCGGTGGTATGATACCCTGCGCGCCTATGGGCCAGAACGCATTGCGCCCGAATGGTGGCTCGCCGAGCGCACATGGCGCACCGGCACCCGCGACTATTGGCACGTCACCACAGCCCAAGGTGCGCGCCTCTGGATCTACTATGCGCATGGCGGCGCACAAAGTGGCGGATGGTTCTGTCACGGACGCTTCGCCTAAAGCGCCACACAGGGCCGTTCAATACAACACGTCCAGATATAGAAAACGGAGATGCATCCAGCCGGCCCGCATAGCGGGCAAAGCAAATATGTTGACGCAAGGCGACCCCGGGCGCGCGCGGTGGGGGCAAATAAACGGCACGCCGGGGCGCCTTACGTTGATCACAGCTTTGATCGCATCGCACGGCGATCGTTGGTCGCGCCGGCGGTGCTTCACAGGCCATTTTGCGGCAACATTGCGACACCTAAAAAGCAATCAAAATCGTCCCGAAAATGACGGACCAAAGGCCCATCAAGCCAACAGCAGACGGCAGGGTTGATTTAACAGCCAAACAGCGCAAGTCTGAGACCATGAACATGCAAACCGCCCCGTTCCGCCTGCCTGAGCAAACAGCCTTCCACAGGACAGAGCTAAGTCAGATCCTTTCGCTTTACGGGCGCATGGTCGCCGCGGGCGAATGGCGCGATTACGGCATCTCGTCCCTACGCGAAGTCGCGGTGTTCTCCGTGTTCCGCCGCACCGCTGAAAATCCGCTCTACCGGATCGAAAAGCGCCCCAAGCTGCGCGCGAAACAAGGGATGTATGCCGTTATCGGCGCAGAGGGTCAGGTTCTAAAACGCGGCCATGATCTGAAATCTGTGCTCCGCGTTCTCGAACGCAAACTCATCCGCGCCGTAGACTAAGAGCGCGGCCCAATCTGCCGCCTAAGGGCGCGCATACCCTGTGACTTCACCAAATTCGCGCGCGCCAATGCGGGCAATGGCATCCGCAAGCGGCTCCTGCGCCACGTGCATGTGATGCGCATTTGCATGGAGCAAGGTATCCGCGCTGGTCAGTAGCCCTACATGCCCGGCCCAAAAGACCAGATCTCCGCGCTGTAGTGCAGCCCCATCAGCCAATGGCGCAAAGGCCACCGCTTGCAGATCACTGTCGCGCGGGCAAGCGCGGCCCGCAGCCACCAGCCCGATCATAACAAGCCCGGAACAATCAATGCCGAGCATCGTGTTGCCGCCCCAAAGATAGGCGGTACCCAAATAGCTTTCTGCAACGGCAACCCAATCCTCCGCGACGTAATCCAGCGGGGCAACCTGTTGCGAGGGAACAAAACCGCCACCGCTCAATTCCAGATATCCGTCCGTCTCAGCCACGCAGCACAGCTCAGAAAGCTGGCACAAAACTGCGTGTTCGGGGGATTTGAAATCTGGCTCCGCATAGATATGCGCCATGCGACCTTTGACACGGTGGGTTGGTGCAGCGCCGGCATCGCCTAGCGCGGCTTCATGAAGATATCCCACATACCCATCCGCCGGGTCATAGCCAAAGGCCCACCCGTCGCGCAGGTCAAGCTGTGCAAAGCTCTGTCCGTGCACCATGTTTTTGTCGCGTCCACCCGTTGGTGCGCGGTACAGATCCGCCACCGGGACGGCAATCCGGCGCTCAATGGTCCTTGCGCCATCTGCCACATCGGCGTTGCTGCGCACAAAGCGCCGGTCCGGCGTGGCGTTGATCACAGACCCAGCGCCTTTGGCAGCGCCGCAAGGATCGCGCGCGTGCCCTGCCCAACACCGCCTTTGGGCCGTGTCGCTTCAGCCACCGGTTGCCAGCCGTAGATATCAAAATGCGCGTATGACGGGGCTTTATCCGCAAAGCGCCGCAGGAAAAGAGCTGCCGTGATCGTTCCAGCGAACCCGCCTTTGGGTGCATTGTCCAAATCCGCGATGCCAGGCTCGATCATGGTCTCATAAGGTGCGTGAAACGGCAAACGCCACACCGGATCCTTTGCGGCAGCGGCTCCGCCCTCAAGCGCAGCTGCAAAACCCGCATCATCCGTGAAGTATGGGGCAAGGTCCGGCCCCACGGCCACCCGCGCCGCGCCGGTCAGTGTTGCCATCGAGATCAGCAAATCAGGGCTTTCCTCTTCGGCCAACGCCAGCGCATCCGCCAAAACCAAACGGCCCTCGGCATCTGTATTATTGATCTCAACCGTTAGCCCCTTGCGGGAGGTGAGAATATCCTGCGGGCGGAAGGCAGAGCCATCAATGCTGTTTTCAACCGCTGGGATCAGCACCCGCAACCGCAAGGGCAGCCCCTGCGCCATAATCATATGCGCCAACCCCAAAACGGCAGCCGAACCGCCCATATCCTTTTTCATCAGACCCATCGAGCTGCCCGGCTTGATATTCAGACCGCCTGTGTCAAAGCACACACCTTTGCCCACAAGCGTCAGTGCCGGGCCGCTTTCGCCCCAGCGCATATCGATCAACCGCGGCGGCCGAGACGACGCCCGCCCCACCGTGTGGATCATTGGAAAGTTTGCCTCCAGCAGGGCATCGCCCAGCGTCACACCCATCGATGCGCCGTGCGTATTCGCCAAATCACGGGCCGCATCCTCTAGCTCAGCGGGACCCATGTCCGAGGACGGCGTGTTGATCAGATCCCGGGTCAATGCCTCCCCTGCGGCAATCGCTTCAACCCGAGCCGCATCAACGCTTTCAGGGGCGACAAGCGCAGCATTTTGGCTTGGTTGCGTTGCGTATCGGTCAAACCGGTAAGAGGCGAGCAACCATCCAAGAGCAAATGCTTCTGCGTCAAAACCGTCCGGCGCGGACGCAACCTGCCAAGCGGCCTCTGTCAAACGCGGTACGGCGGCCAACAGCCCGTCACGCTTGCGCGCGCGGGCCGCTTTTGTGCCATAGCCAATCGCTGCGCCAGCGGGGCCAGCCTCTCCCGGTAGAACAACGCTTTGACCCAAAGCGCCGTTGAAACCCGAGGCTTTGACCCATGCCGCTTGTGCGGCGCTCAGCGTATCGCACCACGTGGCCACGCCATTGGGTGCGACAATAGCAAGAGGCAGGGCCTGTGCTGAAGGCTTGGAAAAACTAGCTTGGGTCAGGGGCATGGTGCGCTCACATAAATACGGTCTGTGCGCACCCTACCGTGGCGAGCAGCCGTGGCAAGCGGCGCCCCTGCTTCGCATCCACGCCAAGGCAGGCCCGCAGCCCCTAGAGAGAAACCTCCGGCATATCCCACACCGCCGTAAGAGACCGATCGCCCAACCGGATCAACCGGTTCATAACTGCCGCAAGCGCAACCGAATCAGAGCCACGCGCGCATTCCGCAACGGCACGGGATGCATTACCAACGCCCCCAAGCCCGATCTGATCTACGATCCCGATCAATCCCTTGGACGCTTTCCAAAGCGCATCCATATCGCCCTGATAATAGCACCGTTCGATCAATGAGAGCCGATTGGCCATCTCTTCCATCGCACGGTTGATTACACCCTCTGCACCTGCTTCCCCTAACTGCGCCCGCAGCGCATCCACAGCTTCATTATCCATGCGCACGATTTCATCATGCGCAAGCACCAACACATTCTCCATTCACTCTCACCCTCGTAAACCGCCCCCACGGTCAGTGCTCTTTATGTGGGTCACGTCCTTACGAAGTGTTACCTCTCACGGGCTGGATATCTTGCATTTGGTGAAATCAGGGGGCCATTCGCTTATCCTGTATTTACCACGGTTTTGTTTGCGTCAGGTCCCCCGCTCGCGCTAGGGACGTTCTACGAAAAGACCATAAGCTGATTACAACTATGAAATATGCACGCCCCCTGCCCTCAAACCTTGTTCAGCGGTACCACGGTTGGAAAGCCACTACGCACGCCGACAATAGCGCGTGGTATCGGCGCCTAGCCGAAGAGGGACAACGTCCTCGCGCCATGTTTATCAGCTGCTGTGATAGCCGGGTAAACGCGCTTTCGATCTTTGGCGCGGAACAAGGTGAGTTCTTTATACACCGCAACATCGCCAACCTTGTTCCACCATTTAATGCAGGCGACGGGCAGCGTGGGACCTCCGCGACCATCGAATATGCGGTTACAGTTCTAAAAGTACCGCATTTGATTGTGATGGGGCATTCAAACTGCGGCGGTGTCGCCGGGTGCCTTGATATGTGTGAAGGGCACGCGCCCGAACTTGAGGTGGAGACCTCGTTCGTTGGGCGCTGGATGGATATCTTGCGCCGGGGTCATGACCGTGTGTCTTCAATCGAAGAGAAAGCAGACCGCACCCGCGCGCTAGAACAGCAAGCGGTGATTGTGAGCCTTGAGAATCTGATGACCTTCCCGTTTATCGAAGCCGCAGTGGAGTCAGGAGAGCTTTCGATTCATGGTCTCTGGACGGATATCGCTTCGGGGGCGTTGGATTGGTATGATCCAGCGTCGGGCTCGTTTCAGCATCTGTAAGCGATCCTGAGGTAAGAAAAGCCGGATTTGCGTGTGCCAACCCTGCCTTGGCTTCATGTACTCATGGCCACCACTCAAGCATCTGGTCTTCAGGCCAGCGCATATCAAAGCCAAGCGCGATCATTTCAGACGCGCCCGGCGCAAGGGTCAGCCGCCATTCCATGACGCCCAGTAGATCCTCAGCATCGCGCAGATCCGGTTCGGGCACCATTTCAACGCGGATATCCAGATCTTCTTGCTGAGAGGTCGGGATTGCGTGCCGCAGGCGGATCTCTTTGGGTGCATCGCCCAGATTGCGCGCGGTCAGTCGGATATTGTCTTCGCGGGTATTTTGACCGCGGATCAGGCCACGATCGCCCTCTTGCTGGTCCAGAAACTCAATTTCAAGCGCAACGGACACGTCCGGCCCAAAGCCAAGTGTCGCGCTATCCCCTGCGGGCAGTGGCGGCATGAACCCCTCGCCAACCAGCGCACCGTCCCGATAGAACCGCGCCGGCCCGGGCAGGATGGGTTCGCCGCTTTGATTTTCGGCCTCAGAAACGTGAAACGCCGTGCTGTCATAACGCGGGGAGGCCGCGATATAGGAGTCTGCAGGCAACGTCAGCGCCGGAAGCGAAACCCGCGCGCCATTCGCGCCGGGAAGCACAGAAACAGGCTCTAACAAGGCGTAACTTACTACTGGTCCATCCAAGTCAGCGGTCACAAAGGCCGCCCCCAACGCAGCGTCCGCTGCGACGGCGGCCTCCATCACCGGTGCAGGTGAGGACCGCATTCTATCCTTTTGGAGTTCAAAGATACGCGGGATTGATCGATCCACGTTGGAAGGTTCGGTTTGCCCGGATGGTTGCGCCGTCGACAGCGTGATGGACGCCCCCACCCAAGGCAACGTCCCGCCCTGAAACAAGGACACGTTGCGCTCAAGGGTGATTGCTTCACCGCTCAATCGCGCATCATAGGACATGTGCCAGCCCGCTTCACGCACCACCGTTTCCAGCGCCACGGCCAGTGGCCCCGGCCCGTCCATTTCAATCGTCATAGACGCCAGCGCCCAGTTGTCATCCGGTGGGCGAAGCGCCTTGAGCGCGGCCTGTTTGCGCGCGAGCTCTGCTTCGGCGGTCGCGATTTCTTCTTGCAAGACCGGCAGGCGGGCTTCAATCGCAGCGCGTTCCGCCGCAATGCGGGTCAGCTCTGCCCCGATGGTTTGCGCCAATGCCGCAAGCGCTTCCGGGGTTGGCAGCGCATCGCCTCCGCCAATAGAGCGCACCAGCGCCGCCTGTGCCTCCAACGCCTGAAGCTGCGCATCCAGCGCGCGTAATTCGTTGATCTTGGCGTCGACGGCATCGCTGGCCTTGTCTACGGCGGCATCCGCCGCGCGCACTGCGGGTGGATAAAACAACTCCGGGTCAAATCCAGTGTTTTCGCCGAGTTCCGTCGCCAGAAGTGTCCCACCTGTGACAGTCAATTGCCCCAGTTCAAGCAGCCCCTGAGGGAGAATGGTTTGCAAAGTATGCCGTCCGGCAGAAAGCTCTGTTTCGGCGGCAAGCGTCAGCGCCGCACCTTGTGGAAACAGCTCAACTGCTGTGACGGGCAGCGGAAGTTGTATCTCTTCTGCCCAAGCCAATCCCGGCACGCATGCCACGCTCGCCCAAAGTAATGCCCGCATCGTAATCTCCTTAAACTATGGCCCTATAGGTCGGTACGGGACCCGGCCACTGCAAGGGGGAAGTTTCCAAAGGGAGCAGCGCAGCAAAAAACCGCCCCCCAATATCTCAGGAGGGCGGTTTCAAAATTTCCTAAAGGGTTTAGCCTTTTTTCAGGCAGCGGTTCCCCAAGACTTCGGCAATCTGGACCGCATTCAAAGCAGCACCCTTGCGCAAGTTGTCAGACACGCACCACAGGTTCAGACCATTATCGATTGTGCTGTCTTGGCGAATGCGGCTGATGAATGTGGCGAAGTCGCCAACACATTCAACAGGCGTCACGTATCCACCGTCTTCGCGTTTATCGATGACCATGATGCCGGGTGCTTCGCGCAGGATGTCACGGGCTTCATCCTCGTCGAGGAAATCCTCAAACTCGATGTTGATCGATTCAGAGTGGCCCACGAAAACCGGAACACGCACGCAGGTTGCGGTGACCTTGATGCTTGGGTCGACGATTTTCTTCGTCTCGGCGACCATCTTCCATTCTTCCTTGGTGGTGCCGTCTTCCATGAAGACGTCGATCTGCGGGATCACGTTGAAAGCGATCTGCTTTTGGAAGGCTTTCGGTGGCACATCTGT
>CALKJA010000113.1 GCA_937995865.1 uncultured Paracoccaceae bacterium
GGCTTGGCTTTGCGGTCAAACTGGATAAGCCAAGCTTTATCGGACGTGATGCGGTCTTGCGCAAGAAAGAGACTGGTTTGGAACAACGTATGCTGCAGTTCCGGCTGACGGAATCTGAGCCGCTCTTGTATCATAATGAACCGATACTTCGGGATGGTGAGATCGTCGGTTACCTGTCCTCCGGAGCGTATGGCCACGCTTTGGGCGCAGCGATGGGCTTGGGCTATGTGCCCTGTGCAGGGGAACGCGCTGATGAAGTCTTGGCTTCAACATATGAGATTGACGTCATGGGCAGCCGCGTGCGTGCGGAGGCGTCTTTGAGGCCAATGTATGATCCAAAATCTGAGCGCGTGAAGGTTTGAAGAAGTCGGGGTTGGGTCGGCTCCCACCCAGCCCCGCCGCCCCAACCTCGCTTAGCGTTACAGGTGCTCACGTAGGGACCGGGCGTTTAGATCAGTATATCCTGCTGTACCTTTTCCGCATCATTAAACAGGGGTTTCGCGGGCCGGTTCTTGGGCGTAGGGACCAAGGATGAATGAACCACAAGATACCCCATCTGGATACGCGTTTGCCATCGCGGCCTATGTGCTTTGGGGGCTCTTGCCGCTTTACCTTAAGGTGTTGGACCATGTTCCGCCTTTTGAACTTGTCGCGCATCGCGTGGTTTGGTCCGTGCCATTGGCGGCAGGGTTATTGATCGCATTGCGGCGCACGGAAGATATTAAGCAAGCGCTGCGGGATCCTGCTGCGCTGGGCATGGCCGCGGTGACGGCGGCCATGATTTCTGTGAATTGGTTGATCTACGTTTATGCCGTTGCAAATGATCAGGCGCTGGACGCAGCATTTGGATATTATATCAATCCGATCTTCTCTGTGTTAATGGGGGCTCTGGTTCTTGGGGAACGGTTAGATCGGCGTCAATGGGGGGCTGTAGTTCTTGCTGCAGCAGCTGTGATTGTACTTACACTAGAGGCTGGCCAGGTGCCTTACATTGCTTTGCTCCTGACGCTGAGCTTTGGGCTTTATGCCTTGTGCAAACGCCGGCTCCCAATTGGACCAAATCAAGGGTTTCTTCTTGAGGTTCTAATCCTCACGCCTTTTGCATTGGGCTATATCTGGTTTGTCGCCGCTAAGGGTGAAGGTCACTTCGCAACAGACTGGTTGCTCCTGCTGGGAAGCGGCGTTGTAACGGCGATACCGCTGATCCTTTATGCAAACGGAGCCAAAGCCTTGCAGCTTTCGACGATCGGCATTCTGCAATACATCGCGCCAACGCTGATCATGCTGGTTGCAGTCTTTGCCTTTGGTGAAGAGTTTGGTCGTGCCCGGTGGATTGCGTTTCCGATGCTTTGGGGAGCGCTAATCCTTTATTCGCTTTCCTTGTTCAAGAATGCACGTGACAGGAGCAAAACTCATGCGTGACCGCAACGAACCCTATTCACCACCAAATGGGCCGTTGGCTGTTGTCTATCACGACCACGAATTACTTGCAGTGGATAAGCCTTCAGGGCTGCTGAGTGTTCCGGGAAAGGGGCCGGAGCTTGCCGATTGTCTTATAGCGCGCGTACACGCGGAATACCCTGCCGCCCTTTTGGTGCATCGGCTGGATCGAGACACCAGTGGGGTTATGCTTTTTGCACTGTCCGCCCGCGCCCAGCGACATATTGGTCTGCAATTTGAGAAACGCCAGACCAAGAAAGTCTACCTTGCCGAAGTTTGGGGTAAGTTGGAGGGGAAGGGACGTATTGACCTGCCGCTGATCGTAGATTGGCCAAATCGCCCGTTGCAAAAGGTCTGTCACGAAACAGGCAAGCCGGCCGTAACAGATTGGCGTTCGAAACGCAGTGGAGACAGGTCGCAAGTTGAACTACGCCCCGAGACCGGGCGATCACATCAGTTGCGGGTTCATATGCTTTCTCTTGGCCACCCCATTTTGGGGGATCCGTTCTATGCGGATGACTTTGCCTTTCAAGCTGCCGATCGGCTGATGCTGCATGCTTGGAAGCTGGCGATACGGCACCCCGACGGCGGAGAAGCTGTTGAGTTTCGTGCCAAACGACCATTTTGAACGGAAAACTGGCAGCATTCCGCAGATTCACGGATTGTGAGGCAAAAAGCTTGGATTTGGGGATGTGCACTCAGTAGCGCCCAGAAAGCGCTTTTTGCGGGAACCCGCAAAGAACGTGCGAGTTCAAGGGAGAAGCCGTTAACAATGGCGGTCAGTGCATTCAAAGCACATGCAATCTGTGATGACATTTTGCAGAGAAGCGGGCCCGCATTGATTGCGCGTGACTTTGTCGCGTTTGCGAGTTGCTTCGCAGTTCCAACTGAAGTCCTAACCTTTGAAGGCGCGCGCTTTTTGACCACCAGCGAAGAGCTTAGGGTAGCATTCGAAGGAGGTTGTGCACACTTCCGATCGAGTGGAGCACAGCAACTGATCCGGCATATTGTTGTAGCTGAGTTGACTGACCTACACACAATTTCCAGCACGCATGAGTGCCGTGTTTTGGGCCATAGAATTGTATTGCTTCAGGCGCTTTATGCGGTGCATTCGACGCTCAAGTTGATGGATGAGAGTTGGCGTATTACGCGTAGCTGCTATGCAGTTGAAGATGCACCGCACTGCGAGCGCGCTCTGTTGCAGGGAGCAAGACACTCGGACGCCGCCGAATAGACGGCGCCCGATCAGGGGTGTTCAGCAGCCGCTGATTGCCTTGATTTCTTGAAACTCTTCAATACCAAAGACCCCGCCTTCGCGGCCATTTCCGGATTGCTTCATGCCGCCAAAAGGGCTGCCCTTTGCCATTCCGACGCCATTGGTCTCTACCATACCCGAGCGAACTTGCCGCGCCACGCGCAAGCGACGCTCATCGTCTGAGGTTTGAACGTAATTTGTAAGGCCATAGGGTGTGTCATTGGCGATGGCGATTGCTTCTTCTTCTGTGTCGAAGGGCATAATCGACAGAACAGGACCAAAGATCTCTTCGCGTGCAATTGTCATTTCATTGGTGACATCTGCAAACACCGTGGGTCGAACAAAATAGCCTCGGTTCAAACCGTCGGGGCGACCTGTCCCGCCAGCGGCTAGCCGTGCGCCTTCATCAATGCCTTTTTGGATGAGGTCTTGAATCTTGTTGAATTGGACCTCCGACACAACTGGTCCAATATGACGGCCGCTCTCGGCGCTGTGGTTTACATTTGTTTTATCTGCAGTGGCGGCAGCCTGTTCTACTGCTTCTTCATAGCGGCTGCGTTCGACAAGCATCCGGGTAGGAGCATTGCAAGACTGACCAGAGTTTGAAAAGCAATGCCGCGCTCCGCGAATGACGGCCTTTTCATCAGCATCAGCGAAGATAATATTCGCCCCTTTGCCACCCAGCTCAAGGCTAACGCGCTTGAGATTTGATACCGATGCCGCTGTGATAAGCCGCCCGGCTCGGGTGGAGCCGGTGAACGAGATCATATCCACATTCATGTGTTCGGAGAGCTGAGTACCAACGCCTGGACCGTCTCCATTCACAAGATTAAATACGCCCGGCGGTGTCCCGGCTTTGTCCATAATCTCAGCCCAAAGGAGAGACGACAGTGGAGCTACCTCGGAGGGTTTGAGCACCATCGTACAGCCTGCGGCAAGCGCCGGAATAACCTTGAGCGTCACTTGGTTCATTGGCCAGTTCCAAGGCGTGATCATGCCCACAACACCGATTGGTTCACGATGGATCCGCTCGCCGTCTTCGCCGGGGAGAGTTCCTTCAAATGTGATGCGGTCAAAGTTGTTCAGAAAACCCTCTATATGCCAATCGCCTGACGTGACCTGACTTGACCGGGAGAAATCGATCGGCGCACCCATTTCAAAGGACATGGCAACGGCCATCTCTTCCGTATGCGCTAAATAGACTTCCAGAATGCGCTCAATCAAAGCTTTGCGTTCAAAAGGCTGTGTCGCGGCCCATGATGGGAACGCAGCGCGCGCTGCGGTCACGGCTGCATCAGTGTCCGCCTGACCACCCAGTGAGATCACCGCGCATGTTTCTTCGGTTGATGGGTCAATGACCGGGAAGTCGTTTGGACTAGCCGGATCTACCCACTTTCCATTGATATAGAATTGGCGTTTCTCGATCATGGCGTTATCCCCCCGTTTTGAGTGCATTTCACGGCACCCTGTCTGCGCGCTAGGCCGCCGTCAAGTGTATGTGTTCCGTGTATTGAAGCGGAAAAGAACGTATGTTCTTTCTGATAGTATGCCCCCTCAACAAACCGGGACGTCTGGACTATGTAAGGCCAACACAAACCCGAAGGAGACCCAAATGGCCCTGCGTATCAATGACACGATCCCCGATTTGACAGTTACGACCGATCAAGGCGAGATTTCGCTGCACGATTGGGTGGGCGATAGCTGGGCGGTGATCTTCTCGCACCCAAAAGACTTCACCCCCGTTTGCACCACTGAATTTAGCGCGGTTGCAGTGTTGGGAGCAGAATGGGCCGCGCGCAATACCAAGGTGTTGGGCGTCAGCGTTGATGGGGTGGAAGACCATGTGAAGTGGAAAGCCGATATTGAAAGCCTTGAGGGGGCTAAGCCTGAGTTTGCTATTGTGGCAGATGACGGGCTCAAGATGGCCAAGGCATTTGACATGCTTCCCGGCGAGGCTGTTTTGCCGGATGGCCGGACTCCTGCGGACAGCGCCACGGTTCGTTCCGTCTTTATCGTGGGACCTGACAAGCAACTTAAGTTGTCTATGACGTATCCAATGACTGTCGGCCGTAACTTTGCTGAGATCTTGCGCGCGCTGGATGCTCTTCAAATTTCAGCGAAAGAGAGCATTGCAACGCCCGCGAACTGGACGCCCGGTCAGGATGTTGTTGTTCCGGTGGCTGTGTCTGATGCTGACGCTATTGCGAAATACGGGGCCATCGACACAAAGCTACCCTACTTGCGAATGGCTAAGCTGCCACAATAACGACCAATCAGACGGCAGCAAGCGGGCCTTTAATAGTGCCCACTGCAACAGATATTCGTCCCGGGGCGCAATTCGATGCGGCCCGGGTTTTATCCAAAATACTGGTCTTGAGAGGTGTTTTGTCGAAGGTGATATTTACGAGCTGTGCCCAAGCTATTGCGCACATGCGTAAGCGTCGCGTGGATTTGACTTGCAACCCTTTTAGATCGGTTCTTTTGTAGGGGAACGATAGTTTGGGAGAAGTGCATATGCAGCGTATTGGTTTGGTTCTATTGGGTCTCTTCGGCCTTGCGGCCTGCGAGCCCATTCCGGGGCAACCCATTTCCAATTTACCCGAAGCTGTCACAGCAATAGCTGCACCTACGCAGAATCTCGCTACTGCGCGGCTGCTCGAAGATAATTGCTTCTGGTATGAGTATGCAGGGCCAGTTGAAACAACGCTCTTGCCGCTTGTCACGACAGATGGCCGCCCGATTTGCACGCAGCCCCCAGCGGAGGCTGCGTCTAGCTAATCCGATTTAACTCTGCGCGGTTGCGAACGCCTCTGGCGCATACAGATGTGCTGTGGAGCCAGTTGCGACCTGATCATAAAGCCCGATGATATGTGCCATTACCATCCGTACACAACCTGAGCTAGCCCGACCTCCAATTGAGCGGGGGCTCGTCGTGCCATGGATTCGTAGATACGTGTCGCGATTTCCCACAAAAAGATACAGTGCGCGCGATCCAAGCGGGTTGTTTGGCCCTCCATCCATGCCGTCGGCAAATTTCTCATATGCGTTTGGTTCACGTTCGATCATCGCATCCGTGGGACGCCATGTAGGCCACTTTGTCTTACGCCGTATGGTGTATGTACCCGGCTCATAAAGGTTGCCTTTGGCAATTGCCACGCCATAGCGCATCGCAGTGCCATCGTCACGAATATGGTAAAGGTAGCGCGCTACAGCATCTACATGGATGTCCCCTGGCGTCAGCCCGTCATTCGCTTCAACCACTTGAGGGAGAAAACGAGGGTGAAATCCCCAAGGATTGGATGTGAAAGGATCATATTCCGCAGGCGTTACGCGCGCGTCCCATGTATTCCACATCGCCCGGTTCGATACTGGTTTGCGGGGGGGTGGGGGCGGTGGCGGTGTTGCAACAACAACTTCGGCGGTCTCTGCAACTGCCTGAGCGGCCTCTTGTGCCGCGGCGATAGTCGGCAATGCTGTGGAAAACAGCGCGCTGGACGTGGAAATAAAATGGCGGCGGGTAAGCATGGCAGCAGTCCTTTAAAACAGCGATCATCACACAAAACGCGATCAATGGGTGATGTTTGCAGATTTACCGCGCTTGCGCCAGAGCCTCACGGGAACGTTAGAAAAGCCGTGGCATTGGAGAAACGCGCGGTCATTTCTTTAATAAGTCCAGCAAGCAAAAAAGCACCGGGACAAAGGGCCCGGTGCTTTCAAATTCAGTGTGGAGCGTCGTCTATACTGCGATTTTGCCGCCACCGGTTTTTTGCACCACTAAAACAGACGGGCGCGGTGGCATGCCTTCTTCAAAGTCTGGCCAGCGTGTCGCTGGATCTTCGAAGGTTGAGGCGCGTTCGAACCCTTTGAAATCGCTGGTTCCATCTGTGCCGGGGTGCTGCACGGCAAGAAACAGCGTCTCTGAGTTGTCGGCGAAATACGGCCCGCACAGCTCCCCACCCACTGGGCAGCGGAAGAACAGTTTGGAATGACCGCGCAGGTCGCCTTCGGTCTCAAGCGAATAAAGCCCGTCGGATTTTCCCGTTTTGCCCCAGTTTCCGCCCTGATCGGTCGAAATCCAGAGCCGCCCATCCGCATCGATCGCGCAGTTGTCGGGAGAGCCGAACCAGCCGTTCTCGGAGGTCTCGGGGTTCCACTGCGCGCCGACCTCGGCCAATTCAGGATCGCCGCATTTGACGAGGATCGACCATGTGCCGGAGGTCGCGGAGTGGTTGCCGCCCGCTTCCTTGATCTCGATGATATGGCCAAAGGAGTTTTCGGCGCGCGGGTTGGCGGCGTCCACTTGATCCGGCTGACGGCGGGTGTTGTTGGTCAGCATGATATACGCCGTCCCATCCCCGCGCGGCTGCGCATCCTCGGGGCGGTCCATCGGTGTGGCCCCGAGCGCATCGGCGGCGAGGCGGGTATCGATGGAGATATCTGCCTGGCTCTCAAACCCGTTCTCGGCTGTCAGTGGCCCCTTTCCGTGAACCAGCGCGAGCCAGTCAATCGTGCCGTCCTCATTAAACCGCGCGACATAGAGTGTGCCGTCGGACATCAACGGCGAGCCAAAGAAGCTGTTTCCTTCGGTCACGGGATCTGCGGAGACCCATTTGTATTGGTAGTCAAAGCGGTTGTCGTCGCCGGAATAGATCACCAGACGGCCGTCGGCGGCGATGGTGGTCTCGCAGCCTTCGTGCCGGAAGCGACCAAGGGCGGTGTGTTTGATCGGCGTTGCGTCCGGGTTCATCGGGTCCACTTCGACCACATAGCCAAAGCGGTTCGGCTCGTTCGGCTCTTTGTCGATATTGAAGCGGTCATAATGCTGACCCCAGGCATACCAACGGCCTGGCACGCCGTAGCGCTCCATGCTTTCCGCTTCGGGCTGTGCAGACACATCTGGGCGACCTTCGGAATCCAGCGTGTCGGTCCAGAAATAGCCGTGGAAGTTTTCCTCAGCCATCAGATAGGTGCCCCACGGCGTCATCCCCCCAGCACAGTTGTTGATGGTGCCGATGACGGTCATGCCGTTGGGGTCGGCATTTGTACGCAGGCGCGGATTGCCTGCTGCCGGGCCAGAGAAAGTCATCGCCGTGTTCAGCGGCGTGATCCGGCGGTTGCGGGGGGAGGCAAGGTCAACCGCCCATTTGCCATCCGAGCCTTTGGCGATCTCGACCACAGTGCCACCATGGGCGGCCATCTCGATATCGACGATCTCTTTGGTCATGCCCTCAAATCCGGCGCGGTCCTGACGGCCAAGACCGGGGAACATCACCTCTTCGTTGGTGTATTCGTGGTTCACACACAACATCCCACGACCGGGAGTCATTTCGGCAAAGCCGACATAGTCATTGTTGTAGCCAAACTGCTGAAGCTGCGCTTCGGGCGATTGGTTCTGCGGGTCAAATGCGGGCGCGCTGGCTGTGATCGGATCGCCCCAGCGCAGCAGCACCTCGGCAGTGTAGCCGTCGGCGATGTGGTGGGTTTCGTCATTGCCCCAGCTCAGTTCGGGGAAATCGAAACGGTCAGAGGCGGCGGCCGCAGCGGCCTGACGCGGAGCGATCATGGCGGATGTGCCAAATAGAGCCGCCGCGGCGGAGACGCCCAGCATCCCACGCAGCATATCGCGGCGCCCATAGCGGCGCGCGATCACGGAGCCGATGGTGTTGTCCAGATGTGGGTTGGTCGGGATATCGTCAAAAGCCTCAAACGCTTCGGCTTTGTTGCAGTATTCGGGATCGTTGATGATGTCGTCACGCGGTGACATGGAATTCCTCCGGCTGGGTGTTGATCAGCATGTCGCTGTGCCTTGCAGCGACTCAGAGGGTAAGGAGACTATGTGGCGTGGACGTAACGGCCAGCTTTCAGTTTTGTGACATGTCGTCAGGGATAAAAAAGGGCCCCGGCATGTCTGCCGGGGCCCTGTGAGAGATATCCGAAGTCGCTTAGCCTGCGTCGTCCGGTGTCGCTTCTTCGCCGCTTTCTTGATCGACCATTTTCATGGCCAAACGAACCTTGCCGCGATCGTCAAAGCCAAGGAGCTTCACAAACACCTCTTGGCCTTCCTTGAGCACATCCGACGGATGGTTCAGGCGGCGGTTTTCGATTTGGGACACATGCACCAGACCGTCACGCTTGCCAAAGAAGTTCACGAAGGCGCCAAAATCGACGATCTTCACGACGGTGCCTTTGTAGATCACACCTTCCTCTGGTTCAGCCACGATAGAATGGATCATCTCATAAGCCTTTTTGATCGCTTCGCCGTTGGCGGAGGCAATCTTGATGATCCCGTCGTCGTTGATATCGACCTTGGCACCCGAGACTTCTACGATCTCGCGGATGACTTTGCCGCCGGAACCGATGACTTCGCGGATTTTGTCCGTGGGCACTTGCATCGTTTCGATACGCGGTGCGTGGACAGAGAATTCCTGCGCGCCAGTTAGCGCTTTGGACATCTCACCCAGAATGTGCAGACGGCCTGCTTTGGCTTGTGCTAAGGCTTGCTTCATGATCTCGGGCGTGATGCCTGCGATCTTGATGTCCATCTGAAGCGATGTGATCCCGTTTTCGGTCCCGGCCACTTTGAAGTCCATGTCGCCAAGGTGATCTTCGTCACCAAGAATGTCAGACAGGATAGCAAAATCGCCGTCATCTTCCATGACAAGACCCATCGCCACACCGGCAACCGGTGCCTTGAGAGGAACGCCCGCGTCCATCATCGACAAGGAACCACCACAAACGGATGCCATCGATGAGGAGCCGTTGGATTCCGTGATCTCAGACACCAGACGCACCGTGTATGGGAAATCTGTTGCCGCAGGGAGAACTGCTTGAAGCGCGCGCCAAGCCAGTTTGCCGTGACCGATTTCACGGCGGCCAGGGCCACTCACACGGCCAACTTCACCAACCGAATATGGAGGGAAGTTATAGTGCAGCAGGAAGTTGGATTTATACGTCCCTTCCAGCGCGTCGATCATCTGCTCATCGTCGCCGGTGCCCAATGTCGTCACAACGAGACCCTGAGTTTCCCCACGGGTGAACAGAGCGGAGCCGTGTGTTCGGGGCAGGAAGCCCGTTTCGCACACGATATCACGGATTTCGTCGAGCGCGCGACCATCGATGCGGCGGCTGTTTTTCACAACGTCAGACCGCAGAACTGTCGATTCCAGCTTCTTGAGAGCAGCGCCAAGGTTTGCATCGGCTTGTTGCTCTTCGCTCAGACCTTCGACAATCGCAGCTTTGGCGGCTGAAACGGCCGCTGTGCGCTCTTGCTTGTCGCTGATTGCATATGCGTCTTTCATCGATGCTTCGCCTGCGGATTTTACGGCCTCGAAGAGGTCGCTGTAGTCCGGCGGTTGGAAGTCAAAAGGCTCTTTGGCGCAATCTTCAGCCAGATCGATGATCATGTCGATCACGGGCTGGATGCTGTCATGTGCGAAGGTCACCGCACCAAGCATTTCGTCTTCGGTCAGCTCATAGGCTTCGGATTCGACCATCATCACGGCGTCTTTGGTGCCGGCCACAACAAGATCGAGCCGCTGCTCGGGGTTGTCGCGGAGTTTGGTCATGTCTTCGCACATTGGGTTCAGGATGTATTCACCATCCACGAAGCCAACGCGTGCACAGGCGATTGGGCCCATGAATGGCGCGCCCGAAATGGTCAGTGCAGCTGAGGCCGCGATCATCGCAACGACGTCTGGGTCATTGACGAGATCGTGCGACAGCACTGTGCACATCACCAGAACTTCGTGCTTGAAGCCGGGAACAAACAGAGGGCGGATTGGGCGGTCAATCAACCGTGCGGTCAGAGTTTCTTTCTCGGTGGGGCGGGCCTCACGCTTAAAGAAACCGCCAGGGATTTTACCCGCAGCATAATATTTCTCTTGGTAGTGCACAGTCAGCGGGAAGAAATCTTGCCCTGGCTTCGGTGCTTTAGCAAAGGTCACATTTGCCATGACGGAGGTTTCGCCCAGTGTGGCGATCACGGAACCGTCTGCCTGGCGGGCAACCTTGCCGGTTTCCAGAGTCAGCGTTTCTTCGCCCCACTGGATTGATTTTTTTGTCTCTTTGAACATTTTCGTATCCTGTCTGGAAGCGGTCCCGGGCGGTCCCGGGTCTTCCGTTGCAATGGCGGCCCCATGCCACCGGCCCCTGTTCCTGTGCACAACGCCGGGGCCTTGGCGTTACGTCTCAGATGAGGGCGCATACCGCAGAATGTATAGAATGGAAACCGTGTTGTTCGCGCTCTGGTGGTGCGACGGAAAACATGAGTTTGAGCGTTGAATGTACCGGCATCATGAAAAGGTGCTTGTTTTTTCAAGGAGCCTATGATGCTGACCCGACCCATTGCGATACTCGTGACCGCTGTTGCGCCATTCGTGGTAAACGCCCATGAAATGACCCCCGAGTTTGCCGGTACGCTGTTTGAAGCGGCACAAGTTGTTGGAACGCCCGAAATCGTAGAGTGCACCCTTTCAGGTGGGGCGCAGACTCAGTGTCTTTCTATCACAATGCTGCCTGCACCTGCCGAGTATGAACCCGGCCCATGGTGCCCAAGCAACATTTCAGATGGCGCAGATGCTGGGGGGATTTGGCTTGAGGGAGGGGAGGTCTAAGACGTGGATGGAAGTTTCATTGAAAACCTCGCCAACTTCTACAAAGATGATCAATGGCAGCTTTTCGACGGTGAGACCGGCGATATCAACGTGACAGAGACCCAAGAGGCGTTTGAAGCAGCTGCGCGTCCGGACGTTACGGAAGAATATCAGAACTACTGTGTTGAAGGGCAGATGAGTTATGTCGCTGACGATCTAACTATGACCTATGTAATCCCATTGGAGCCCGTGGTGGCAGATGAGGAAGGCCGCATGCAGAGTGCCGGTGTGGCATTGAACGGCGTCCGGCTTGATGGTCCTGCGCCGACAGAGGCCATTCTGTCAGCTTACACTATCGCGGCTTTTGACGACTGTGGCGGCCACGTGAACCCGTTTGTCGGATATCGTTATCACGCTGTGACAGATTGTCAGGAAGTCGCATCGGAAGTTCATGCTTCGGCAGTGGGATTGGCGTTGGATGGATACATGATCTATGCGCACGCCCGGACCGATGGCTCAGTACCCGCAGATTTGGATTATTGTTTCGGGCACACCACCGATGCTGATGGCTATCACTACCATGCAGGCGCTGCGGGATCGAACTAGATTTTAGGCTGCCATACTGGGCAAACGGGCTGCTCGTCGGATGATCCTGATGCGGTCTGCTGTGCCACCGCTCGGCGCGCGCGCCCTTAGAGCAGTGCGGGACTGACGAGTTGAGAGCCTGTCCTCGCCGAGCAAAGCGAGGTCAGGCGCGTTTGCGGGGTGTTTTTGTGATTCCAAAGGCCTTGCGCGCTGTGATTAGACGAAGATCTTCGGGGTCCATTCCCATGCTGAGTATGGTCTCTGGGTCATAGCGGTCTTTGGCAACGTCTCGGTCATAAGACGTCCCAAATAGGCGATCGATCCAGCCCATGCCGAAACTCACATGGTACACGCTGTTATGGTCATTGAAATGGTGCTTCAGGTGGCTTTGGGTCACCCGCTTGCCAAACCAGCCTTTGGGCACCTTGAGGTGGGCGAGCGTGTGACAATACTCGTAAAAGGCAAAGGCTGAAACAGAGCCTACAAAGATCGCCACCGCGGGCCAAACAAGTGCGACCTGCCAACCCAAAAATGGCCAAAGCACAACAAAATGAAGGCCAAGTGACATCAGACCAAAGCGCACAGCATACCAGTGATCTCCACCGGTAAAAAACTCTGGGTCACCAGGGAATTCATGGTGCCCGATATGCGACCGATAGAGCGCGTTGAAAGTGCCTTGTTCCTTTGGAGGGTCTCGATGCAGCAGAAAACGGTGCAACACATATTCTACGAAGAACTGCATAACCGCGCCGTAGACAAGTACCAACAGCATCCAAGGGCTCCAATGCAGAGCCGCTAAAACCGCGCCGAGTAGCCAGAAAGGCAGCAACCTGTGAAGGCTACCCATGTTCATCAAGACACGCAGGGCTGGGATCATATGAACCTCTCCTTTGACGGCGAGGCTAGACCAGATCCTTTGAACCCGCCAAGGGGCGTCTGCGGATTAGAAGCTCTGCGAACGCAACGTTTGCACCCCAAGCCGCCCCCATGACCGTGGCTGAGATGCCTGGCCCGGGCAGGCCAATGGTCAGGAAGAGTGGGACGAAAAACACGGCCTGTGTCAGCGCGCCTGTTGCCAGTGCATAGGTCCGCAAAGACCATGCGGCATGGATGCGGTAGCGCCGCTCACGCAGACTTTGGACGCTCATAAGGATGGCGCCAAGCATTGCTAGCGAAACGCTTGCGCGCAACCATGCCATCACGGGAAGCTCACCCGCGGCCAGTGGCAAAGCCAGCACAGCCCATAGCCCGCTTGCCGCTGTACCGAACCCAAGAAGCATGACAAGCGGCCCAAAAGCCCGGTGCGCAGATTGTCGCTGCTTTGTGAGTCCCCAATGGACCGACCATGGCGCAAGCAAGATATAGGGCACGGCTGTTAGGATGTGCGCCAAGATTGGTGCAGGTTGTGCGGTATAGCGCGGCTCAGCCTCAGTAGCGGCGGCAAGCCCCGACAACTCCACCAGCCGCAGGAGGCCAGGAAGAACGACAAGAATGCTTAAAGCAAGTGTGATGCCAAGCAAGATGCGGGCTGATTTGATGGGAAGAGTGGGCATGTTGGACCTCCTGATCCCGGCTTCTTGCGCGGATCGAAACCCAAAGGAATTGCCCAATGCCGTGTGCCTGCCATGCGAAAATGCATGTATCCTTCGCACCGAGCGGCTTTTATATCTTTGATATCAACAACCCGGAACCCGCTCACGCGTAAAGAAAAAGGGCCACAGCAATGCTGCGGCCCCGTTTCCAGATCTGCGTAAGCGCTTAACGACGGATGCCGAGGCGCTTGATAAGGTCTTGATAGCGCGCTTCGTCTTTGGCTTTGGTGTAGTCCAGAAGCTTCCGGCGCAGAGCAACCATCTTAAGAAGACCACGGCGGCCGTGATTGTCTTTCTTATGGGTCTTGAAGTGCTCTGTCAGCGTGGAAATACGCGATGTCAGTATGGCAACCTGTACTTCGGGCGAACCAGTGTCGCCTTCTTTGGTCGCGAATTCCTTGATGAGACGTTCTTTTTCTTCAACTGTAATCGACATCTGGGTCTCCTTTGAGATTAAGGGTTATGGCGCAAGCCGGGATGTCGTCCAGCAAGGCCCGTGGAGGTCTGCCAAGCTCGGCAGATGCGCGCGTATAGCAGATTCTTTGAGTGAGGGAAGAGTCGATGCAGTTTGCGTGTAGGCAATCAATTCCGCATCTGCGTTTGCGCCAATTCGCTTTGGCCCACAAAACTGACATCGCTTGGTGCCAACTCACCTACATCTTGTAGCGCCATTACGCTGGAGCCATTCACAACAAGGTAGGTAATACCCGGCAATGACGTGTCGTCAACGAGTTGTAGTGTTGGTTCGCCGCCGGTGGAATCGTCATAGACAACGACTAGCTTGTCTTCTCCTGTGTCGAAGTCCTGCACCAGAGCTTCATCGTCCCCAACCCAATCTCCGATAAAAACGATATCTGCCCCATCACCCAGATGCACATTGTCGCCCGCACCCGCCCAAACAACATCGTCACCGTCACCACCATTCAAGAAATCGCGGGTATCTATATCCTGACCATCTTCATCAAGCACGCGGCCGTCGAGCACATCATTGCCGTCATTGCCAAAGAGTGTGTCTTGCCCCATGCCGCCGATCAGGGTGTCTTGACCGTCCATGCCCTGAAGAGAATCGGCGTCGTCACCGCCGTCGAGCAAATCATTTCCATCTGCACCAACAAGAACGTCAGCTCCGGTTCCGCCCCGAAGCGTATCGTTGCCATTATGGCCAAAAAGCCGGTCATTCCCTTCACCGCCTTCGATTTCATCGTCACCATCATCGCCATGTAGGTGGTCGATCCCATCACCGCCGGTGATTACATCGTCGCCTTGCCCCCCGTGCACATAGTCATCTCCGGCACCGGCATCGATTGTATCTTCGCCGCCATAGCCAGCAATTTCATCTGCACCATCACCGCCGTCAAAAGCTTCTGCTTCAGCTCCGCCGATCAAGCGGTCCGCATTGTCACCACCAGTGAGTTCGCCAAGAGCATCTTGTTGGTCTGGGGGGTCTATCAGAAGCCCGGTTTCAGACCCATCTGCCTCAAAGGCGTCACTGTCGTTGTCCGCATCGTCATCCACCTCAAGGAAAGGACCGACAAAAGCGGAACCCAACATCATCACACCTACAAGCCCAGCCAACATCAACATACGCAAATCCGATAAAAGCGCCCGTTCATGTTCCCGGGTCATCGTTGGGTATAGGTCGTGTGGGGTGAACAATCATTGAACAGATCATATCAAGGTTAACGCGGCACCTTGGGATTGGAATCTAATCTTGCGCTGTGCCCGCTGAACCCGCGCCAGATGCATCGTCAACTCGGACATTCTCGGGGCTTATCTCGTTGGCAATCTGCGCCGCCCAATCCCCGATAATGGGAATGAAATCGATCTGCGACAGCAGATAAACAGAGACGGAAACAAGAATGGTCGCGCCAATCACGGACCCAAGGCCAAACGACAAACCGCGTAAAAACTGCGCGAGCATCATTCGTTTGCGAGATTGGAGCGAACGCATCGCATAATGCCCTTGGAGGTTTCTCAGCTCTTTGGTCAGCTCGGCAATTTCTAGTCTAGTCTCCTGGTTGGGCGGCCCGGCTTCGGTGTCTGGTTTCGCCTCAGTGCTCATTTGTGGGCTCCCAAAGGGTCGGTTGCTGGGTGTACGAAATATACAAGGGATGTTTTGGGTGACCTGCTTTGCTCAAACCAAGGTGATGCAGTGGTTGACCGGATGCGCGCAACAGCGCTTCCATTTTTGGACCACGGTCCAAATGCGCACCGTGGGTGCCCCATGCAGCAAGAACTGTGTCGGCCCAGGGCAAACTTGCAAGAATTGTATTGTCATTCTCAGGCCCGATCGGATCCGTCGCCGCGCGCATCTTGCGCGGATCCGTATCGCGCCACGCAAAGATGTTTGTTACCCGAAATGCACCGTATCCAAGCGCGCGCGCGCGCCGTTCGCACCGCTCGACAGTCGGGTCGTTTTGCACCTCAGTTGCAGTGGACGGGTTGAGCATTATGAAAAGCGCCCTGCGCGCTCTGTTATCCCAAACGCGAGTCAGACTATATCGATACTGCTCGCATTCTGAATAGACAGCGACTGAAGGTGCGTCGCCTTTGATATGCGTGCGAGTGATCATAACGCCAGTTTGTGCGTTGTTCCGCGGCTAATGACAAGCTGATCAAATTGATCGTGCCCGCGCAGCAAAGCAGCCCGCTCAAGCGTAGTGAACATCAACGTGCAGAACGCGATCCAAGGACAACAGACGTTCCAGCGAAAAGCGCATTGCGTCTGCTTCAATGACCTCGCGGTCCACAATAAAGCCGGCGGCATCGAAAGCACGTAAAGAAAGGGTGGCATCCGCCATGATTTCAGGGATTTCATTCGAGGCGAGGCGCCCTGTGTCGCTTCCTTTCAGTACATAGACCGCCTAGCTCGCTGCATAGGGAGACTCGGTTTTGAGATGTTGATAATTTACGAGAACCAGGGTTTCGCCCCTTTGCGCAAACCGCAGACTTACGCGGCAGGGTGCTTTGTCCCCATCGGCGACGCGACGAACAGCCCTGTGCTGCAAAAGTTCCGCATCTGTGAGCATGTGCAGATGGGCAAAAGTTTCGGCTGGGAGGGCTTCTAATTGGAATGGCATTGTTTGGCTCCTATATGGGGACAAAGTGTCATGCGCCGGCAATGAAAAGCCATCCGGAACCTGCGCAAAACCTACCGCGTGACAAACACTCGCGAAGGGTGCAGTTCACTGCCGCGAACCATGCCGACTGCCACCGCGCGCCCATCGAGCGAAGCCCAAGCCTCATCCCCATACTCGACGTCGCCGGGATAGATGATGCCCGGATTGCCATTCCGCAGGCGGGTCGCTCCCTCTTGCGTAGTGCGAACCTCTGGCAGTTCGGTCAGCCCCGCTTCCAGCGGGCGCAAATATGTATCCAGTTTGGGATCTTGAGCAAGCTCTTCAACGCGGCCCAGTGCAAGCCCATCAGCGGCCTCAAATGGGCCGGACCACGTCCGGCGCAGCGTGAGCACATGCCCAAAGCATCCCAACACACGGCCCAAATCCCGCGCGATTGAGCGCACATAGCCGCCTTTGCCACAGACCATATGCAGAATAGCCGTGTCTTCGGACGGACGGTCCACCAATGTCAGCTCGTCGACCCAAAGCGGGCGCGCTGCCAGCTGCATTTCTTCGCCCTCACGTGCCTTTTTATAGGCGCGTTCTCCATCGATTTTAACGGCGGAAAATTGCGGGGGTACCTGTTCGATTTCGCCGACAAAGCGTCCGAGCGCATCCTTGACCGCGGTTTCCGTCGGGCGCGTGTCAGAGGTTTCGATAACTTCACCTTCGGCATCGTCAGTGTTGGTGGCCTGCCCCCACCGGACCGTAAATTCATAGGCCTTGAGAGCATCGGTGATATAGGGGATTGTCTTTGTGGCTTCACCTAATGCGACAGCAAGAACACCTGTTGCTTCTGGATCAAGCGTACCCGCATGCCCTGCCTTCTTGGCTTGCATTGCCCAACGCACTTTGTTGACCACAGCGGTAGAGGTCAGACCTGCTGGCTTATCTATAATGAGCCAACCTGAGATGTCGCGGCCTTTGCGGGTGCGTGCCATGATGCGTCCTTTCGCCGTGGTGAGGCGAGCGCCTAACGCGGCAAGCCGCTTGCGTCAATCGGTGGCGCGGTCTGAAATGGCAAGGATGGGACCCATAAGCGCGCCTCCATCGCTCCGCCGGTTTTCGCGGTCATAAAGGCGCGAGATGGATCCATCGAGAAACAACGCATTTCGCACGCCTAAATAGTCACGAAAAAGCGATCCGAATTCGTGAAAGGTCACGGCATTGCTTGTTATGGCAAGAAAAAGAGTTTCGCCATCTTCCGAGACTCCAACGCCGTTGCGCCGCTTGCGAGATGTGCTGTCCTCAAGGAACCTTGGGTGCAGCTCGCCATCTATCACGAGCATCGGGCCGGATTGAGTGGCGTGGTCACAAGTCGGGGCCGCCGAGACATAGCTGAGCGTTTCGTAGATCTCAGCGCTCGCGCTATTGAGACACAAGACACCGTTGGGCAAGAGGCCAAAGTTGCCCGGCCCAGCATTCGGGACAACGCGCATCACCTCTTCGCCGTTTTCGATGTAGTGTCCAACCGGCCTTCGATCCGCGTGGTACATGCCGCCATTCATGGCGATGGAAACTTGCGGCGGAAGCCGTGAGAAATCGCCATAAACTGAGCCGTTCTCGTCCCGTAAGAAGAGTTCCGCCTTTTGCTCGCTTAGATTGACCGTGCAAAGCGTGTAACGGTTGCTTTCATAGGCAATATTCTCGCAGCCTGCCTGCGCAGCAGCAGGTGCCACAAGAGCAAGGATAGTTGCGCTAACCCTCAAGATCACGCCGCACCTCATCGCGCGCGAACATTGCGCGGGTTTCGTCCATACGGTCAAAGGTCTCATCAATTCGAAAACGTAGGTCAGGCGTGAATTTCAGGCCAGATTTCTTGCCAACGGCGCGGCGCATCTCGTGTTTGTTGCGGGCGAGCGCTTCGATCGCTTCCTTATGATGCTGGCCACCGAGCGGCATGACATACACGGTTGCAATCTTCAGATCCGGGGAGGTCGTGACCTCGCTGACCGTAATCGACATGCGGCCGAGATCGGGATCGTGAATATCGCCGCGCTGAATCACCTCAGACAACGTCCGGCGGATGAGTTCACCAACCCGAAGTTGGCGTTGACTTGGCCCGGGGCCATCATGAAATTTGTTCTTACCCATGCGCGACAGATACGGGGCCGCGCGACCGATTCCAAGGAGGCTTTGCATGCAGCCCGTCGTTCAGGCAAAAGGTCGCGAAGGATGGAGAACATTATGACTGAGCTTCCTGGGATCGTAGTAACCGGTGCGTCGGGCCGAATGGGCCAGATGCTGATTGAAACGATATCCGCGTCAGATAAGGCGCGGCTGGTCGGAGCGGTTGAACGGACGGGTCATGAATGGGTCGGCCAAGATGTGGGTGTCGCGATGGGTGGTGCACCCTTAGGCGTGGCCGCCACCGATGATCCTCTCGAGGCATTTTCCAAAGCTCAGGGTGTGATCGACTTTACTGCGCCTGAGGCAACGCTTGAATTCGCGGGTCTAGCGGCGCAAGCGCGCGCGGTGCACGTCATTGGAACAACCGGCATGGAGGCTGCTCAAATCGCGCGCCTTGAGCCTGCGGCGCGTCATGCGGTGATCGTTCGGGCGGGCAACATGTCACTTGGGGTGAACCTCCTTGTAAAGCTAACACAGCAAGTCGCCGCGGCGCTTGACGAAGACTTTGATATCGAGGTGATCGAAGCGCATCATCACCACAAGGTCGATGCGCCGTCAGGCACAGCGTTGATGTTAGGGCAAGCTGCTGCAGAGGGTCGGGGCGTGAGCCTTGAAACCCACGCGGATAACACACGCCATGGAATCACCGGCGCGCGCGAGCGTGGGCATATCGGGTTCTCCAATATCCGGGGAGGCGATATCGTGGGAGAACATGACGTTCTTTTTGCCGGGATGGGAGAAAGGATCGTTTTGCGCCATCTTGCCACAGATCGCGCCATTTTCGCGCGCGGCGCGCTTAAGGCGGCGCTTTGGGGGCAAGGGCGCAATCCGGGCCAATATGACATGATGGATGTACTTGGTCTTAGCTAAGATCCGCCCAAAGTATTTCCTGCAAAACATCCGATCAACGCGACGGCTCGTATAAACGGGAAACGAGCTGAAAGAGGGTGTAATGTTTCAGATATTCCTAAAGGCGATAGTCTTTGCGGTGGTAATTTGCGCCGCGGCCCCGATTGCCGCTCTCGAAAAAATTGAGTCTCGTAGCGAGTTTATTGAGGTGCTTTCGGGCCGCGATCTTAACATCCGCCTTTATGGGTTGGCTTTGTCAGTGACTCCTGATGGTCAGATCCAAGGCCGCGCTGTAGGGTTACCTGTGACAGGTGAATGGACATGGCAAAGCGGGTACTTCTGCCGAAGCTTAACTTGGGGCACGCGCGAACTTCCGTACAACTGTCAGAAAGTTGAAGTTGACGGAAACACTATGCGCTTCACCACGGACCAAGGCGCCGGAGACTATGCAGATTTTCGGCTTCGTTGAACCCGGTTTAACTGTAGTAGGGAAGCCCATCAAAAATCGATGGCGATCCCTTTCTTCTCCCAATCACCATAGCGCACTGGCTCAGGACCATCACGGCCGCCGAGCTCATTAGGCATCGAAATTTGCCCCGCCTTTTTGCGCCGCTCAGCCGCTTCGGCAAGGGCGCGAACAGCTTCAGGTGGCAGATCTCGCGCGGGCTTTTGTTCTGAACGCACTTCGGAGGTGTGGGATGGATTGTCATTTGCCATACGGGTGATATACGCCGCTCTTCTCGAATGTCCAAGGAGCGCACATGCCGCAGCCCGCCTCGCAGACCCCGCATCCCGCCCGTCGCGCCGCGTTGCGCCTGATGCTTGGTGTAATGGATGAGCAGCGTATGATCTCGGACCTTACGGCACAACCATGGTTTCATGAATATGACGCGCCGGACCGCGCGCGGGGTACGCGCCTCGCGTTGGAAGCATTGCGTGGTATGGATCGCGCGGACCGGGTGCTGAAGCCTTTGCTCCGCAAGGCCCCGCCTCTTGAGGTCCACAACATTCTGCGCCTTGGCTTGATTGAAATGGCCGCGCTTGGTGAGGCGCCACACGGTGTGGTGAATGATATGGTTGCAGCCGCAGGGCGCGGGAAGCGAACCCAAGCATACAAGGGCATGGTGAATGCAGTGCTGCGCCGAGCGCAGGAAGCCGCCGATGGAAAATGGGGTAAGATGCCGGTCCCGCGTTTGCCAAAATGGCTGCGTGGCCCGCTTATGGATGCGTATGGAAACGGCCCGATGATGGCTATGGAAAGCGCGCACCTGAAAGGTGCTCCCTTAGATGTAACGGCCAAAGCGGATGCTTCTGCAGTTGCTGATGCGCTAAACGGTAAGCTATTGCCAACGGGATCTATTCGGCTGACGGCGCCGGGTCAGGTTTCAACGCTACCAGGCTATGAGTCTGGCGATTGGTGGGTGCAGGATGCGGCAGCAGCGCTTCCTGTTCAGATCTTGGCCCCAAAGCCGGGAGAAGAGATAGCGGATCTTTGCGCCGCACCGGGCGGCAAGACAATGCAGCTTGCTTCAGCGGGGGCAAACGTGACGGCAGTTGATGCGTCAGAGCATAGGCTTGGACGGGTTGCCGAGAATTTGGGCCGTACTGGGCTTGCTGCGCAGATAGAAGTTGCAGATGTGCTTTCATTTTCGGGCGGGCCATTTGATGCTGTGCTTTTGGATGCGCCATGTAGTGCGACTGGCACAATCCGGCGCCATCCTGACTTGCCACATGCGCGGGATGGGCATGGGATCTCTGAGCTTATTGCGTTGCAAATCAAAATGATCGATCGCGCCGTGAAGCTGCTCAAACCCGGCGGGAGATTGCTCTATTGCACATGTTCTCTTTTGCCAGATGAGGGTGAGGTGCAGGTTGAAGAGGCATTGGAGCGGCACCCAATCCTGACAGCCGATCGGACTGCGCTTGATCTTGCAGGCATAGATCCATCATGGGTTACCGAAGAAGGTGGCCTGCGTTTACGCCCAGATTATTGGAGTGCTGATGGTGGTATGGACGGGTTTTATATCGCCTGTTTGCGCCACACAGGCTAAGGGTCGCTGACAAGTTCAAAAGCGGGGTGACTTGACCCAATTGCCCGGCTAGATTGCCGCTAAGAGCCAAAGAGCCACCTTGCAGTCATCCTTGAGGCCAAAGACCGTGTGTCGTTGCACCTACATAAGTAGCCCGATGGGCATTCGCGAGGGTACTCTAACGGGAAGCCTATTGTGAAATCGCGCGCTGAACCAACAGGGAGTTCCGGTGTTAATCCTGGCCCGCTGCCGATGCGGACTCGGATGTTGACCCGTATTCACGCGCGTTACGCTGGGATGAAGCGCCCCGCGACCGCCTTTAACAGCCAGCCAGAACCACGATGGATCGGGCATTTCGCCAAGGGCCGACAGCTTGTTGCTGGCAACTATTTGTTTGCAGGCTATCTTGTTGAGGCGGGTGCAAACACGCTCTTGTGGGACGTGCCGCCGCCTGCGCCCAGCTTTGAGGAAGATGCACACGGGTTCTTGTGGCTTGATGATTTGGCAGCCGTTGGCGATGGCCGTGCACGCGAGTTGGCGCAGGCTTGGAGTTATGCTTGGATTGCGCGATATGGGCGGGGTACAGGACCGGGTTGGACGCCAGACCTAACGGGGCGGCGTTTGATCCGCTGGATCAATCACGCTCTCTTTGTGCTCTCCGGCCGCAATGACAACGATGTGTTCCTACGTGCGTTAGCGCGGCAAACGCATTTTCTTGCAAGGCGTTGGAAAGCCACAACGCCGGGTTTGCCACGTATTGAGGCGCTGACAGGCCTCATATATGCCGGGTTGTCGCTTTCTGGGATGGAACAATATGTGCCAGACTCCATCGTTGCTTTGGGCCGTTCCTGTAAGTCGCAGATCGATGCGCAAGGTGGGCTGGTTACGCGTAACCCCGAAGAGTTGCTTGAGATCTTTACCCTGTTGAATTGGTCTGCGCTGGCCTTGCGCGAAGCTGATCGAGATCCAGCGCCAGCCCATCTTGACGCAATTGAGCGTATCGCACCGGTTCTGCGTGCTTTGCGCCATGCAGATGGCGGGTTGGCGCGATTTCACGGCGGCGGGCGTGGGTTAGAAGGTCGGCTTGATGCGGCTTTGGCCTCGTCCGGGATCAAAGCTGAGGCGACCGCAGATATGGCAATGGGCTATGCACGCATGAATGCCGGCCGCACGACCGTTATCATGGACGCCGCCCGACCGCCCGTTGGCGCGGCAAGCCAAAACGCACATGCGTCGACCCTCGCATTTGAACTCACTTCAGGCCGCCGCCCCTTGATTGTAAACTGTGGCTCTGGGTCGGTTTTTGGTGAAGATTGGCAGCGGGCCGGGCGCGCAACGCCCAGCCATTCAACGCTCGGGCTTGATGGCTATTCCTCGTCAAGGCTTGCTCATGCGCGGGGCAATGCAGACCGGCGGCGCGAAACACTCGCAGATGGCCCAAAAGAAGTTCTGGGCGAACGACGCCTCACTGATTTCGCGATCCGGCAACAGGCAAGCCATGATGGGTATCGCACCACACATGGGCTGGTCCATGTTCGCACGCTTGAGCTCACCCATAACGGGCGGGGCATTGCCGGCGAAGATCTGCTGGTGGCACTGAACGACCGCGACCGGGCTCTTTTGAACAAGCAAATTGATTCATCTGGCCTGCGAGGGGTCGATTTTACAATCCGCTTTCATCTGCACCCAGAGGTAGACGCCGTACAGGATATGGGCGGGAAAGCGGTGTCGATTGCGCTAAAGAGCGGTGAAATTTGGGTGTTTCGCCATGATGCCAAGGCAGCTTTGTCGCTTGAACCGTCTGTCTACCTTGAAAAGGGCCGCCTGCGTCCGCGCGGTACTGAGCAGATCGTTCTTAGTGGCCGCGCATTGGAGGAAACCAATCGCATCAGGTGGTCACTGGCCAAAGCCCAAGAAACTCCGCTATCTATCCGCGACTTCAAGCGGGATGGACCGCTTGGCGATGACCCATACGACCCAGATGCTTCTGGTGACCGTGACTATTAACAAGGACTGCTTCTATGCCTGATCTCGTGCCGCTCCGCCGCGCGCTTCTTTCTGTTTCCGACAAAACCGGCATCGTTGAGCTTGGCCAAGCTCTGGTTGAGATTGGAGTGGAACTCATTTCGACCGGTGGGACATGCAAAGCGCTGCAAAACGCAGGACTGGCGGTGAAAGATATTTCTGAAATAACCGATTTTCCTGAGATGATGGATGGCCGCGTAAAAACACTGCATCCAATTGTGCACGGTGGGCTTCTTGCTGTCAGAGACATTCCGGACCATGCAGCCTCGATGGAAGAGCACGGAATTGGCGCAATCGATCTTGTTGTTGTCAATTTGTACCCGTTCGAAGCCACCGTCGCCAAAGGTGCAGAGTATGACGAGGTTATCGAGAACATTGACATCGGTGGCCCAGCAATGCTGCGTTCTGCAGCGAAGAACCATGCCTATGTTAACGTCGTTACAGATGTTGAGGACTATGATGCCTTGCTTGCACAATTGGCCGAACATGACGGCGCAACAAGCTATGCATTCCGGCAGGCGCTTGCGTTGAATGCTTATGCACGCACTGCCGCCTATGACGCAGCCGTTTCGGGGTGGATGGCAGGCGCGTTAAAGACGCGTGCGCGCCGGTTTTCTGTGGCAGGCACACTGCGCCAAGAAATGCGCTATGGTGAGAACCCTCACCAGAATGCGGCGTTTTATGTTGATGGATCGGATCGTACCGGTGTCGCCACTGCTGAACAGCATCAGGGTAAAGAGCTGTCATATAACAATATCAACGATACTGATGCCGCGTTTGAGCTTGTATCAGAATTTGCGCCTGAAAAAGGGCCAGCTTGCGCAATCATAAAACACGCAAACCCCTGCGGCGTTGCAACAGGCAAAACGCTGTCCGAAGCATACGAGCGCGCCTTTCAGTGCGACCAAACATCGGCCTTTGGCGGAATCGTTGCACTGAACCAGCCGCTTGATGGTCCGACGGCGGAGGATATCGTTCAAATCTTCACTGAGGTTGTGATCGCTCCGAGCGCGAATGAAGAGGCCCGGGCAGTTTTTGCGGCGAAGAAAAATCTTAGGCTTCTCACAACGGATGGGTTGGCCAATCCGCGCGATGCCGCTCCGTATATGAAGCAGGTCGCAGGAGGGTTCTTGTTGCAGGACAAGGACGTTGGCCATGTTTCCTCGGATGAATTGAAGATCGTGACCAAACGTGCGCCTTCCGAACAGGAATTGGCGGACCTCATGTTTGCTTGGATTGTGGCCAAGCATGTGAAATCTAATGCCATCGTTTATGCCAAGGACGGTGCGACCGTGGGTGTGGGCGCGGGCCAGATGAGCCGGGTAGACAGCACACGCATCGCTGCCCAAAAGGCGCGCGATATGGCGGAAGCGCTTGGCTTGCCTGAGCCACTAACCCAAGGCTCTGTTGCTGCGTCTGACGCTTTCTTTCCCTTTGCTGACGGGCTTTTGACGGTTGCCGAAGCGGGCGCAACAGCGGTGATTCAGCCTGGCGGATCTATGCGTGATGCCGATGTTATTGCTGCCGCAGATGAGGCGGGGCTGGCGATGGTATTCACTGGTCAGCGGCATTTCCGGCACTGATGCGCGCGCTTTGGATCTCTGCTGTCGCACTTTTTGTGATCGACCAACTCAGCAAGTGGTATATTGTCCACTTTCTTGAGTTGGATCGACGGCTTGCGCTCGATGTTTTGCCGCCCTTTCTCAACTTGCGGATGACATGGAACTACGGGATCAACTTTGGCCTTTTTGCAGGTGATAATGACAAGACCCGCTGGATTCTCATTGGCATCGCCTTTGTGATTTGCGGAGTTGTGCTGTGGTGGATGCGCCGGGAAGTCAAGCCGCTAGCCTTTATCTCAGCGGGGCTTTTGATCGGCGGTGCTCTTGGCAATGTCATAGATCGGGTTCTCTATGGTGCGGTGGCAGATTTTCTCAATATGAGCTGCTGTGGTTTCAGCAATCCGTATGCCTTCAATATTGCTGATATCTCGATTTTTATAGGGGCCGTTGGGCTTGTTTTCTTCGCAAGCGATGATGCGGACAGGAAGGCGTGACTATGCTGTTCGGCTGGGGTAAAGAGGAGCTAGGGAAAGGGGTGCATATGCGCTGGATTATTGTAAGTTTTGCGATGCTTGGCCTCGCTGCCTGCTCTGGTGGAGTGAGCGAAGGGCCGGACGAATTTTCTGTCGTGCCCAGCTCTGAGCTGGAGCAACCAATAAGCTACAATGACCTTCCGATCCCGACACCGGGTGCGTCCAACCGCGCGGATGTTAACCCAAACGCAGATGCAATTGCAGTGTTAGGTGGGCGCGTTCAAAGTGGCAGGATTCCTGCAAGTGACGGTGCAATCGTGCGTCACACGTCGCGTTTTGGCGTTGATCCTTCGATCCGGCCTGAGCTGTTTACGGTGGATAAGCGGCTGCACAAAAATCGCGGTCGTTTTACACTCCTAAGGGGGCGTGCCTCCTATCTTGAGACTTACCGGCGGCAAACGCTTGATCCTTACCGTGAGCTTGAGCGCTTTCGCGCGGCTGGGGTAAAAGTGCCAACGGCGCCACCCGCACGCTAACCAATCGTCACAAGGCCGTTAGCAATCTTGAATGACGGCAATTGCGGCGTAACTCTGCACCAAGGAGGACCGCCATGTTCCGTATTCCCAGCTTGATTGCTGCTGTCACTGCCTTGCCTTTCACAGGCCTTCCGGCCCTTTCGGCGGATGGGATAACCCAATACGCGCTTGATAATGGGATGGACGTCCTTGTGATCGAAGACCGGCGTGCGCCGGTTGTCGTGCATATGGTGTGGTACAACGTGGGTAGTGCCGATGAGCCCGCGGGCGTCAGCGGCATTGCGCACTATCTTGAGCACCTAATGTTCAAAGCGACAGAGAATCTTGAAGCAGGAGAGTTCAGTCGCACCGTCACGGAAAATGGCGGCCAAGACAACGCTTTCACGAGCTTTGATTACACGGCCTATTTCCAACGTGTTGCCTCAGACAGGTTGCCCTTGATGATGGAGATGGAGGCGGACCGGATGGCCAATCTTCGCCTTGTTGAAGGCGATATTGCGACTGAGCGCAGCGTTGTTATCGAAGAGCGCAACCAACGCACAGACAGCTCCCCCGGTGGGCAGTTCCGCGAACAGATGCGCGCTGCCCAGTTTCTCAATCACCGCTACGGCGTACCCATCATAGGGTGGCGCCATGAGATTGAAGAGTTGGGCCTTGAAGATGCACAAGCGTTTTACAAGGCGCATTATGCACCTAACAATGCAACTCTGATTGTCGCTGGCGATGTAAACCCAGAAGACGTGCTTACGCTAGCCAAGGAGCATTACGGCTCAATTCCAGCCAACCCTGCGATAACCGAGCGTGCCCGTACACAAGAACCGCCGCAACTGTCAGAACGCCGTTTGGTGCTTCGCGATGCTCGCGTCGCGCAGCCTTACGTCACGCGCAGCTATCTTGCCCCTGAACGCAACGCAGGTCAGCAAGAGGAGGCTGCAGCCCTCTTTATGCTTGCGCGTATCCTTGGTGGATCCGGCGCGACGTCTGTCTTGGGCAACGCGCTGGAATTTGAAAGCAAGCAGGCCGTCTACACGAGCGCGTTTTACGACGATGTGTCCCTTGACCAATCTACTTTTGGTTTGGTGGCCGTGCCGGTGCCGGATGTGAGCCTTGAGGAAATCGAAGCTGCGATGGATCAAGTGATTGTGGAGTTCATGAACGAAGGGGTGGATCCGGATCAACTCGAACGTTTGAAAACGCAAGTGCGCGCCTCAAACATTTACGCCCAAGATGATGTGAACGGGCTCGCGCGGCGCTACGGTGCGGCGCTCACCTCTGGCCTAACAGTGCAGGATGTACAGGAATGGCCAGCGCTTTTAGAGGCGGTCACAGAAGATGACATCCTTGCCGCCGCTGCGCGTGTATTTGATCGCTCCAACGCCGTAACAGGTTGGCTCATGCAGCCTGAGCAACCGACCGAAGAGGTGTCCCAATGATCGCGCGCGCCATTGCTTTTGCCCTCGCTCTAACTACGCCCGCTTGGGCCGAGGTTGAGATCGAAGAAATCACATCCCCCGGAGGTATTGATGCGTGGCTGGTCCAGCAACCATCCATTCCCTTCACCGCCCTTGAAATCCGCTTTCGTGGCGGTGCGTCCCTTGATCCAGAAGGCAAGCGCGGCGTTACCAATCTGATGATGGCGCTGCTTGAGGAAGGTGCCGCGGACATGGATGCCCGTGCCTTTGCGGAAGCCCGCGAAAACCTTGCGGCATCTTATGAGTTTGACGGTTTTGACGATACGATAACGATCAGCGCTGAGTTTCTGACCGAAAACCGGGACGAAGCGATAGCTTTGCTGCGCGCGGCCATCAAAGAACCACGCTTTGACGAAGCCGCAATTGAACGCGTTAAAGGGCAGGTTTTTTCTGTGATCCGCTCGAACCTCAAAGACGCGGACGACATCTCATCGGATCGCTATTTCGAGCTGGCCTTTGGCGATCACCCCTACGGCACATCTCTTGATGGTACACTTGAAAGCGTAGCAGCGCTGGCGCGTGGCGATCTAGAGGCCGCGCGGCAGGCCGTATTGACCAAAGACCGAATGTTTGTTGGGGCGGTTGGAGACATAACGCCCGAGGAACTAGGCACCCTGCTTGATACGCTTTTGGGCGATCTGCCAGAGACCGGCCCGCCGCTTCCGCCTGAGATCGACTATACTCTGTCCGGTGGCATCACCGTTATTGATTTCGAGGGGCCACAATCCACCGCATTGTTTGGGCATGACGGGATAGAACGTGACGACGCAGACTTCTTTGCCGCGTATATCTTGAATGAAATTCTTGGGGGCGGCGGCCTCGAAAGCCGGCTGGGTCAAGAAGTTCGTGAAAAGCGCGGACTAACCTATGGGGTGTCGTCCTTCCTTGTCCCCAAAGATCAGGCAGAACTGGTGTTGGGTCGTGTGCGATCCTCGAATGAAACGATTGCACAGGCCATTGAGGCGATCCGCAGTGAATGGGCAAAGCTTGCAACTGAGGGTGTGACGCCTGAGGAGCTGGAACGCACCCAAACGTTCCTTACAGGGGCATATGCGTTGCGCTTTGATGGTAATGGGAGAATAGCGAATATCCTTGCCGGGATGCAGATGACGGGGCTTGAAGTCGACTATATTAACACTCGAAACGATAAGATCCGCGCGGTAACGCTGGAAGACATCAACCGTGTTGCTGCCGAATTGCTTGATCCTGACGCTCTGCATTTCGTGGTAGTGGGCCAGCCCGAAGGGCTAAGCAGCACCAACTGATCCTTTCCGAATCTGGGAGAGCCATGCTACCCCTAGCGGCATGGCCCGCCCCAACCCCAACATAAGCGCATTGCCTGTGATCCGACAGCTTGATGATGCAGCGATCAACCGGATTGCGGCTGGCGAGGTGGTGGAACGTCCAGCAAGCGCAGTCAAAGAGCTGGTCGAGAATTCAATTGATGCAGGCGCGGCCCGCGTTGAAGTAACGTATCAGGAGGGTGGCAAATCCCTGATCCGCGTTACGGATGATGGCTGTGGGATGGCGCCAGAAGACCTCCCGCTTGCGCTTTCGCGCCATGCCACGTCCAAAATTGATGGCTCTGATCTCCTCAACATTCAGTCTTTCGGCTTCCGGGGTGAGGCGTTGCCGTCTCTTGGTGCCGTGGGCCGTCTTACCGTCACGTCGCGACGCACGGGCTTTGACGCCGCGCAAATCTCTGTGACCGGTGGCGAAGAAAGCGCAGTACGTCCTGCAGCCTTAAGCCGCGGGACGGTGGTCGAGCTTCGCGATCTCTTTTTTGCGACACCCGCCCGTTTGAAATTCCTGCGGTCTGACCGCGCCGAGGCGCAGGCGATTGCGGATGTTGTAAAACGCCTTGCGATGGCCGAACCCTTTGTAGGTTTCAGCTTAAAAGACGCGGGCACCGGCCGGGACGTGTTTCGCGCGGACCCGCAATCGGGCGATCTTTTCGATGCGCTGGGCGGTCGCTTGTCGCAGATCCTTGGCCGAGAATTCACTCAAAACGCGGTGCCCGTAGATGCAGTGCGCGAAGGCGTTACTCTCACTGGTTTTGCGGCATTGCCGACCTATTCGCGTGGCGCAGCGGTTTCGCAGTTCTTTTTTGTGAATGGCCGGCCCGTGCGGGACAAACAGCTTACTGGTGCGCTCCGTGGAGCGTATGCGGATTTCCTGAGCCGCGACAGGCATCCTGCGGTGGCTCTGTTTATAGAGTGCGACCCAACCCGCGTTGATGTGAACGTGCATCCTGCCAAGTCGGAAGTGCGGTTCAGGGAGCCGGGCGTTGTGCGTGGTTTGATCGTTTCAGCGCTGCGGCACGCCTTGGCAGAAGCCGGGCACCGTGCCTCAACAACCGTGGCGGATGGAGTACTGGGCGCCATGCGCCCCGAGCCCACGAACCCAAGTGAACCCGTTGTTTATCAAATGGATTTCGCTTCTCGATCGCGACCTCAACCGCCACCTTCGGGGTTCTCAGAGGCCCCGGCAGCACAGGTTGAACCTGAGCCCGCGATCGATCTGACGTCTCATCCATTGGGGGCAGCTCGTGCGCAATTGCATGAGAATTACATCGTTGCGCAAACGGCGACAGGGATGATCCTTGTTGATGCGCATGCGGCTCATGAGCGGCTGGTGTATGAACGGCTTAAGGCCCAAGTGGCCGCTAACGGCGTGACCCGGCAAGCACTGCTGATCCCTGAGATTGTAGAAATGTCCGTGGAAGACGCTCAAACCTTGCTTGGACAAGCCGATGCGTTGGCCCAGATGGGACTGGCTATTGAAGGGTTTGGCGCGGGCGCCGTTGCCGTGCAAGAGACGCCAGCGGTGCTAGGCCTTTGTAATGCAAAAGCTTTGTTGCTGGACGTGCTTGATGAGCTGACTGATGGAGGCACGACGCGCGCGGTTAAGGAGCGGATTGATGCCGTGCTCAGCCGGGTGGCATGCCACGGATCTGTGCGCACAGGGCGCCGGATGCGGGCGGAAGAAATGAACGCCCTATTGCGTGAGATGGAGGCAACACCCCATAGCGGCCAATGCAATCACGGACGCCCCACATATGTTGAGCTTAAGCTGACCGATATCGAGCGGCTTTTCGGGCGCACATGATCCAAATTGGGGGCCGCACGATCGCACTAGACGATCCGCTGCTGATTGGCGGCGCGATCGTGCTTCTGCTCATTTTCCTCATGCTTTTCATGAGCTTGCGCGCAGCGCAACGCGGTGCGGTGCATGCAGATAAGCAAGCGCAAAGGGTTGCTGCACTTGCGGGCGGGTTAACCCATGTCAGCGAAGCTCAAGCCCAACAACAAGCCCAACTCCTTACACTATTGGAGACCCGGCTCGCCACCGTACAGGAGCAGGTCAACGGGAACCTAGCGGCTTCGGCAACAGCGACCGCCCATTCGCTGGGTGCGCTTCAGCAGCGGTTGATTGCCATCGATAAGGCGCAGGAGAATATCACGGCGTTAAGCGGTAACGTATTGTCACTGCAGGATATTCTCAGCAACAAACAGGCCCGCGGATCCTTTGGGGAGATCCAGCTCAATGATATCGTTGGCAAGGCGTTGCCGCCGGACAGCTTTACGCTTCAGGCGACATTGTCCAATGGAAAGCGGGCGGATTGCCTGATCCATTTACCGAACCCTCCAGGGCCGATTGTCGTGGATAGCAAGTTCCCGCTGGAGGGATATGAGGCGCTGCGAAATGCATCGACCGAAGCAGAGGCGCTGGCCGCGGCCCGCCGTTTTCGCAGTGACGTGAAAGCGCATATTAGGGCAATTTCAGAGAAATATATCCTTGAAGGGGAAACGGCAGACGGAGCTCTGATGTTCCTGCCCTCGGAGGCTATCTATTCAGAATTGCACGCAAATTTCCCGGAATTGGTGCGCGAGGGGTTTGCGGCGCGGGTTTGGATTGTGTCGCCTACAACTTGCATGGCGACTTTGAACACCATGCGCGCGATCCTTAAGGATGCCCGTATGCGGGCGCAGGCGGGCGCGATCCGGAAAGAGCTTGCCGCGCTATATGCGGATGTGGATAGGCTCGGCACGCGGGTTGGCAATCTGGATCGGCATTTTGGGCAAGCACAAAAGGATATCGAAGAGATCAAGATCAGTGCTCAGAAGGCTGGAACCCGCGCACGGCGGTTGGACGAATTCGACTTTGAGGAATTGGCTGCGGATGCGCCTGATCGTCCCTCTGATCCTATGCCTCAGCGCACCACGCCAAGGGCCATCATTCGCCGTTAACTATTGCTGTGTTGGTCAGATACGCCGCAGGCACAAGTGATGCACATTCTATACACAACCAATACATACGATGTTTGTGCGAGCGGCGTTAACCTTTGGGGCGCTGCCCCCAGCGCTGCGCGCTCCCCCGAGGTATTTTGAGAAAGATGAAGAGTGGCTAGCGCTTCTCTGTGAGGGCGCGTGCCGCGTCAGGGAGGCGGTATGTTTTGGACGAAGGTTTTCCAAGAGGGCTTTTTGCAATGTCTTCATCCCGCGTCAGGAAGGCGGCGACGTTTTTGTTTTGGTCTTCGGGGAAGTGGTCATCGGTAATCGTCAGGGTGGAAATCCGGTCTGCGCGGAAGGTTCGGAAATCATTTCGCAGTTCACACCATCCTGTGACCATCCAGCTGAGCGGAAGATCCCAGATTAAAATTGGGCGGATACGGCGCAGCGAGACAGCGCTGGATTTGTCAGTATAGCCAAGCTCAACGATTTGGCGGTCACGGATCGCGGCGCGCAAGGCGGATTGATCGACGCCCTCCTTGGTCTGAAGGCTCAGATAGGGGGCCGTAGCGAGGGCGCGAGTTTCAGGGTCTGGCATGCCAGCTTGGAGTTTTGCCCGGACTTCGCGTGCGGCCGCCGCCAACGACGGATCGCCGGTGCGTTCGACATAGGCAAGCCCGATCGCGAGTGCATCAACCTGATCATGGGTAAAGGCAGTGTTCGGGAGATCGAAACCCGGGCGAAGCAAGTAGCCGATCCCGGCCTCCCCTTCGATCGGGAGGCCGGAGCCCTGAAGATGTGCGATGTCCCGGTAGATTGTGCTGACCGACACCTCAAGACGCCGTGCAAGATCCTCGGCACGGGCTGTGCCCATGCTGCGGAGTTCTGAGACAAGGCGGAAAAGACGTTCGGCGCGGCGCATGGCTTTACCTCATCATTTGCATGCGTTGGCGTCAATTTCGAACATCAGCGGTGGTAAAGCCAAGCGGGTTACACCCAGCAGGGTGACCGGGGGCAAGGCGCCTTGTGCGGCAAAGGTTGCAGCGATGAGATCATAGTTGTCCATTGTTGCGTCCATATCGGTGGTGAAGATCCCCAGCCGAGTGATGTCGGTGATCTCCATCTTGGCGGCTTTTAGAACGGCCTGCAGGTTTTCCAGCGTCAGCGCTATTTGTGCACGCATATCGCCAGGATGCATGGGCTGGCCTTCTGCGTTCATTGCGGTTTGCCCGGCGATGGTCAGGGTTTGGGTCGCGCCTGTGACAATCTCAGCTTGATTATAGCCAAAGTTCAGGGACCAGTTCCAAGGGTTCAGGGGAGAGCGTTGCATGATGTATGTCCTCATTGCGGTGTTGCGATGGGACCGTGTTTAGCGATGCCCTCCTCTCACCGTTGTGAGAGGAGGGTGAGAGGTGTCTCGCATTTTTGTATCGGAATCCGCGAAAATGAGGTGAAGCGTGACCGGAACAGAGCATGCGATTTAATCGGCACCAAGCCGGCAGTGCTTTTTTGAGGTTCTTTTGGGACAGCTACGTCCCACGCAGAAACGATCAAAAGCGCCACAAACGGCTCAAATACGAAGGAACGGCTGCACCAGACGGGGCGCTAGGCTGTTAAAGGTCAATGGCGCGTCGGACGCCGTGAGGCAGATACAATCCTCACCGATATCGGCGATGGGTGTGTGCGCCAGATCCTCATTCGCGACTTCAATATCCCCGCGTGCAAACCGTTCCCCATCGTCAAGAAACGCGCCCTGAAGCACAAGCGTGAGCTCCATGCCTTTGTGTCCGTGATCGGGCATTGCAGCGCCCGCAGGGATATTGAGCAGCCTAACGGTCGCATCCTTAGACGTTTTGAGGATCGCTTGACGGACTCCCCCGCCCATACGCTTCCAATTTACAGCGCCCAGATCACCGCCCACATAGTCATAGAGCGGTCCGGGAAAGGCCCCGGCAGGCTGTTTAGGCTTGGGCTGAATGGGTTCTTGAGCCTTTCGGCTGATCAACGCGAGGGTCGCTTCAAGCGCGCCATGAGCCATAGACGCGCTTTCCTCCTCTAGTAGAACGCCGCCAACGGCGTCGAAACTATGCAGCCGCGCGCGGCACTCATCGCAAAGCGACACATGGGTCGCGACGACAAGATTAAATGCTTCAGGCAAGGTGCCTGCCGAGTAGCCCATAAGCAGCTCGTCTGTAAGATGGTGCCGGATGTCACGCATCGGTGTTTGCCTCATTTCAACTCGTGGCGCAGTCTGTCCAACGCCAATCTGATGCGAGATTTGATCGTGCCAAGGGGAAGACCCGTTTCGGCGGCGATTTCGCTGTGGCTTAGATCACCAAAATAGGCTCTTTCCACCAGCACCCGCTGTTTCTCTGGAAGCTCGGACACAGCCCGGGCCAAGTGTTCACATTCTTGTTGCAGGGCAAGCGCGGACTCTTGGTCCGGCTCAGCTTCTGGACCCCAAGTGAGCTCCTCGGGCTCTGGCCGCCGTTGTTTCCGAAGCGCATCGATCGAACGGTTCCGCGCGATCGTGAAGATCCATGTCGCCGCACTTGCGCGGCTGGGATCAAACATATGTGCCTTCGTCCAAAGGGTTGCCATAACCTCCTGCGTTGTCTCTTCCGCAAGGGCCGCATCGGCCCCTGATTTCATCAAAAACGCTTTAACGCGCGGGGCAAAATGCGAGAACAGAGCCGCGAATGCGCCCTGATCTTGGTGCGTGTGGATGGCTTGAATTTCTGCCACCCAGGTTTTGCCGCGGTTGCGATCCTGAATGTTCACGTCACGTGCCTTGGAAGGAGATGTTTTGCGATGGGATGACATCCCACCAACAAAAGCATAGGACATCTGCCCAATGCTTGCACCCTTTTCCTCGGCCGATATTTGTTTCGTCAACATGTTCATTATACGTGGCCTTGATTGTTCTGGATCACTGCGAAAGAAAGTTTTTTGAAAGTCATCCAGCGGCGCAAACCGTGCGTAAGTACTTCAAACACCTCATGGAAAGAGACTTAGTTTATGCCATTTGAAGCCGGGCCAAGTAACAACGGGGCGCAAGGCCCGAAACGTATCGCCGTTATTGGCGGGGGGATTTCGGGGCTGAGCGCGGCTCATATGCTTTCGCGTGAAAACGCAGTCGTTCTGTTTGAAGCAGAGACCCGGCTGGGTGGTCATGCGCGCACGATTTACGCAGGGCAAAATGAGCAACCGATTGATACCGGCTTTCTGGTGTTCAACTATGCCAACTATCCGCATTTGACGGCTCTGTTCGAGCAGCTGGACGTACCGGTCATCCCAAGCGACATGTCCTTTGGCTGCTCGATCGACGGTGGGTGGTTGGAATATGGGATTTTGGAGCGGTCGGCGATCTTTGCACAAAAGCGCAACCTGTTGCGGCCACAGTTCTATAAGATGCTGCGCGATATGCTGCGGTTTGGCAAAGAGGCCAAGCAGTATGCCGCTGATCCAAATATGACCGTAGGTGAGTTGATTGAGGTGATGGGATTGGGGCAGTGGTTCCGTGACTATTACCTTTTGCCGATGTCGGGCGCGATTTGGTCAACGCCTTGCGCGCAAATCTCTGAATTTCCGGCCTATGCGCTTGTTAACTTTTTTGACAATCACCGGCTGCTTTCGGACGGATCGCAGCACACGTGGTATACCGTCAAAGGTGGCTCGATTGAGTATGTCAGCCGGCTTGAGGCGCGTTTGCGCGGTGCGGGTGTGGACGTTCGTTTGAACGCCGCACCCCAATCTGTGCGGCGCATCCCCGGTGGCGTTGAAATCAAAACAATGGGCGGCGGTTGGGAGCTGTTTGATGAGGTGGTTTTTGGCACCCATTCGGACGATAGCTTACGGATGCTTGCGGATCCGTCCGAACAGGAGAGTGCAGCGTTGGGGGCGGTAAAGTACCAACCCAACTTTGCGATCACACATACCGACACAGCTGTTATGCCCAAGCGTCGGGCCGTTTGGTCCAGTTGGAATTACACCGAAGCACCGGGCCGCAAGAGCGACGTGATTGATCTGACATATTGGATCAATCGGCTTCAGAGCATACCGGGCGATACCGAATATCTTGTCACGCTTAATTCCCAGCAGCCCATCCGCGAGGAGCTTATCCTTGACCGTGCGGATTTCCGGCATCCTGTGTTCGACGGCCCTGCTTTGGCTGCACAGGAGGCGATCCGAGGCTTCAATGGTGCGCAAAACACGTGGTTCTGCGGAGCATGGATGAAAAACGGGTTCCACGAAGACGGGATCGGATCCGCTGTTGAAGCGATGACTGCCCGCGCGGCGCGCAAACCCGAGAAACTGGCCGCCGAGTAAATGAAAGCGGTGGAGCACATATCTGGTCAAACGTTCCATGGGCGGCGGGGCGCGATAAAGAACGCGTTTCGGTATTCCATCGACTATGTGCTTTTGAATGCTGAGGTGGCCCCGGCTGCGCCGCGATTGTTCGCGCGCAACGCGGGGGCGGTTATGTCACTGCACGATAGCGATCATGGCGGCGCGCCGCGCGCCGGGCGTGGGGCCGTTTGGGTGCGCGAGGTTCTGGCCGCGCATCACCTCCCTGAACCTGCGCGGATTGATTTGCTCGCCCAGCCTCGGCTTTTAGGGCATGTGTTCAATCCAGTGTCGTTCTGGCTGTGCTATGATGAAGCAAGCGCTCTAACGATTGTGATCGCTGAAGTGTCCAACACTTTTGGCGACCGTCATTCCTATTTGTGCCACCGCGATGACCTTGCCCCGCTGACCCGAGATACAGAAGTGCGCGCAAAAAAGCTCATGCATGTGTCGCCGTTTCAGCCAATGGAGGGCGGATATACATTCCGCTTTGACATTCAAGCGGACCGTATCGGAATTTGGATCGATTACTCGCGTGGCAATGGTGGGCTGATCGCAACGCTCAACGGTCCGCGTGTGCCGCTCACAACACGTGGCATTGTGTGGGCCGCTCTGCGCCGGCCCTTCGGATCACGCCGGGTGCTTGCGTTGATCCATTGGCAGGCGTTGAAGCTCTGGTGGAAAGGCGCATCCTTTCGGTCAAAGCCTGCACCGCCCGCGGAAGAGGTCTCGCGATCATGATATCCGGGACGGTTGACCCCAGCGCGCAGCGGTCGGCTTTACAGGATCGTTTGCCAGCCTTCACATTGTTTGGTGCGATCCTCGCGGCGGCTGGGTTGCCGATCTATATCTACGCCCCTCCATTTTATGCCGAGACGTATGGCGTTTCGCTCACGGGTATCGCTGCGGTACTGTTTTGGTTGCGCCTTTTTGATGCGGTGCAAGATCCGGCTTTGGGCTGGCTGTCCGAAAGATTGGGCAACCAACGCGGATGGGCTGTTGCGTTAGGAGGGGCCGTTCTGGCGCTTTCGATGATTGGGCTTTTTGCGGTTGTTCCTCCTATCCATCCGCTTGCGTGGTTTGCGCTTACAATCACCGGCTTGTTCAGCGCGTTTTCTTTTCTCAACATCAACTTTTACGCACAGGGCGTCGGAAAATCGCAGGCGATCCGGGGTGGCCATGTGCGGCTTGCGGCATGGCGTGAAGGGGGCGCGCTTTTGGGCGTATGCATCGCGGCGGTGGTCCCAACGCTATTGATTGGAGCTGTCGATGCACCCTATGCGTGGTTCGCATTCGGATTTGCCGCGATTGTGGTGCTCGCAGTTCTTGCAATGTGGCGGGAATGGACGGGGCCTGTCAGTGCAGAACCATCCGGACTGCGCGAAATCCTTTCGGATACCATCGCGCGTCGGCTCTTGATCCTTGCCTTCGTCAACGCAACGCCATTGGCAGTTTCCTCAACTCTATTCCTGTTTTATGTCCAAAGCCGTCTGGAAGCGCCGGGATTGGAAGGGCCGCTTCTGGTTCTGTTTTTCCTCGCTGGAGCGGTGACCGCACCGGTTTGGTCAAAAGCCGCGGCGCGCTTTGGGCCAAAGCCCGTGCTTTTTGTGGCGATGATCAGTGCGATTATGGCTTTTGGTTTCACATTGTTGCTTGGTCCCGGTGACGGGCTTTGGTTCGCAGTGATCTGTATTTTCTCAGGTGCGACTATCGGGGCAGACCTTGTTTTGCTTCCTGCCCTTTTCTCTCAGCGAATGGCCGCTATCTCACCTAATGGGGGACTGGGTTTTGGCCTGTGGTCCCTTGTGTCCAAATTCACGTTGGCCTTTGCGGCCATCGTTCTACTTCCGCTTCTTGATGTCTTTGGGTTTGAAGCGGGATCCGCAACGCAACCCCCTGAGGCACTGGTACTTTTGACGATCCTCTATGCGCTGGTCCCCTGCGCACTCAAACTCTGCGCGATCTTGATTTTAGCGCGCACTGACCTTTCGGAGGTTTAGGTTATGCAACTGTTATCTCTCCTTTTTGGTGTGGCCCTCACGGCTGCCGCACTTCTGCTTTTTCTGCGATTTTGGTCTTTTAGGTCGCAATCCGTCCAAGACTATGCACAGGCTGGTCCGCAATTCGATATCCGCCAGCACCTCAGTGGGCCGATCCTGTGTGAAGGCGTGATTTACGGGCCCACGGGCCGTGTCACATCCCGCTTCGTCGCCGATTTTGAAGCTGAATGGGAGGGCAATGTTGGTGTGATGAAAGAGACGTTTCGATATGACTCTGGCCGCGTTCAGGACCGTGAATGGAGGCTAACACTGGGCAATGATGGCACCATCAAAGCGGATGCGCCCGATCTTGTGGGCACAGGTATCGGGCAGCAAGCCGGGAATGCCGTTCAGCTGAATTACAACATCAAACTCCCCGAAGAGAGTGGCGGGCACGTGCTGTCTACAACTGATTGGATGTATCTCGTGGAGAATGGAACTATCATGAACCGCAGCCAGTTTCGAAAATATGGAATCAAGGTGGCCGAGCTGGTGGCCACGATGCGACAGAAGGATGCGGCTTAATGCGTGAATGGGTAGGTAAACGGTATTGGCTTGTTGGTGCCTCCGAAGGATTGGGACGGGCGCTGGCGCTCGTTATGAGCCGAGCAGGGGTTGAGCTTGTTGTATCTGCCCGCTCGCAAGATCGATTGGACACACTTTTGGCTGAGTTGCCGGGACCTGCGACAGCTGTCGCCTGTGATGTAACCGATCAAGACAGCATGGATGCCGCTGCCGAGGTTGTGGGCGATGTAGACGGGATCGTCTATCTGGCCGGCGTCTATTGGCCGATGTCATCCAAGAAATGGGATGCCGCCAAAATAACCGCGATGGCCGATATCAACCTCACGGGCTGCGTTCGTGCATTGGGTGTGGTGATGCCTGGAATGGTCGCGCGCGATGCAGGTCATGTGGTGCTGACCGGATCTCTGTCCGGGTTCCGTGGTCTGCCAAAGGCGGCGGGCTATGGCGCGTCCAAGGCGGGGGTGATGTATCTCGCTGAATCGATGCATGCCGACCTGCGAAAAACGGGCGTTGACGTGCAATTGGTCAATCCGGGATTCATTGAGACCAGACTGACCGAAAAGAATGACTTTAAGATGCCGTTCATCATGACGCCCGAAGCCGCGGCGCGTGAAGTTTTTGAACATATGAACGATGACGCGTTCAAAAAGAGCTTTCCAAGGGTCTTCTCTTGGCTGTTCCGGGCTTCTCAGTTCTGGCCTGACTGGCTCTACTACCGCGTGTTTTCCTAACTGACAGAGCGCGTCGATTGTTCCGCGCGGGGTCAAGGATTTTGAAAAATCCTTGGTCGCGCGGCACGCTTCGGTCTTTAGCCCTTTCAGAGAGCCTGTAGAGCGCGATCAAAGGCGTCTTTTGCTCGGGACCACTCATCGCTCAGATCAACAAGCTTCGACAGGCTTGGAAGCAGCTGGGATGCGAAGTCTTCGGAACTTTCGGTCGGCAACATGGACGGTAAGTTGTCGATTGCGGTAACATCAAGCGGCGGTGTGTCATGGACTCGCAAAGCCGGTGCGTCCCACGTGGTTGTCTGATCATAGACCTTAACCGGGTTAAAATCGCTGTCCGGGTCACACGCGATATCGCCAATGACGCTCAGCGCTCGCTGGGCGGTTTTGGCCGATGCCGGGACAAAAACTGGCGTTCCGGGGCGTGCCAAAATACAGTTGAGAAAGATGTCGTGGGCGAGGATTTCCGGGAACGGGCCGCCGTCTTTGGTCTCTTCGATATCCCAACGCGTTGCCGCCATGCCCATATGGGTGCACAGGTCTGCCGCCCCGGATCCAACGCGGCCCTTGGCCCCGATGATCAGTGCAGTTGGACGGGTATAAATCCCGCTCAGATCGGATTGCAGGTCTGACAAAAGCGCTGTTGAGCTGTCATAGCTGCCAACAGCAGCGGCTGTTTCGTTGCGCTGCTGCGAGGTCCAGCACCGAAGCGCGACCGCAGCCCCGGCATAGCCCGCCCAGTAACCAAAAGCAGCAACACGGCGGCCCTCTGCATTGGTGAGATACTCGATATCATAAAGGGCACCGCCACCTGCGCGGAAGCGCTTGAGCAAGGTCTGGCCGGCTGGTTGCCCCTTATAGGCATGGCCGAACATGATATGGTGATGGGGCAGAGCTGTGCCATCATCTGGCAGTTCTTTGAGGCCAAAGATAATCGCGTCTTGCGGGGCTGTGGTCCAGCTGCCCTCAGCCGCGATAGTGGCTCCTGCTGCGCGGTAGGCATCTGTTGGAAGCGCGCGAGAGGCGCTGTCTTCTACAGTGACCTGAAACCCTTGGGTACGCAGCTTGCCGACGCCTTGGGGAGTGATCCCAACGCGGGATTCGTGGGCGCGGGGCTCCGCGCGGACCCAAAGATGTGTCATCAAAGGATGCCCTTTTCTTGAAGTGCTTGAACAGCGGGACGGGCGGACATTGCAGCCATAAAGGCCGAGAGTTTGGGAAAGCCAGATAGATCCACACCATCTCCGGGCAGCCATTTGCAGACAGCAAAGAGGTAAGGATCGGCAAGGCTAAAGCCCGCATCCAATGTGTAAGGGCCCGCGATTGCGCTTTCGAGCCACTGCGCAGAGGCCGCCATAGTTTCAGGTACTTTGGCGGTCATATCGGAGTGACTGCCCGCATCGTTTGCCCAGCGATGCCCGCGCATCTTATGGGCATGGTTCACATGGGCCGTGGTTGCGAGATATGTCATAACTTCGCGCATTTTCGCAGCTTGCCACGGATCGGCAGGCACAAGTGAGGGCGCTACATATTCAAGGATCGCAATCGTCTCGGTCAGAATGCCGCATTCGGTTTCAAGCGCAGGGACGCGGCCCTTAGGGTTAAGCGCGAGATACTGCGGCTTGGTTTGCTCGGCCTGTGCGAAATCAACTTTGACTAATGTATGCGGCGTACCCGCTTCTTGAAGCGCGATAACCGAGGCAGCAGCAATTGTGCCAGGGGCATAGTGGAGTTTCATATCAACCTCTAGAAATGGGTCTTGGCATAGAGCCGATCGCTGGTATCCAGATGCGGCGTTGCATTGAAGCCAGACAAAAGCGCACCGTCTGCGCGCACGGCGACGCGATGCAGGGATGTGTTAAAGATCGGCAACAGGATATGCGCCATGCGCGTTGGATCAAGATCCAAAAGCCGGCGCATCACCATGCCAATCACCCCGCCCGAGGTTACGCAGAGTACACGTTTGCCGGGCAGCTGGGCCTCAAGCAGCACAGAAACGACGCGCGCCTCAAAGCTGGAAAAACTCTCGTCGCCTTGGATCTCAGCCGCGTGCCACGCTTCCATCACTTGAGGCATATGATCTGCAAACCCGTCCCCTTGGGGTCTGGGAACGCCGCGCGCTTTTTCAAGCGCGTCGGACAGGTTGAAATAATCCAGCTCATTGAGGCGCGGGTCGGTTCGATGCGGTTTGAAGCCCATCCCTTCCGCCGTTTCCAGGTGGCGGGTCAGGGTGCCGCTCAGCACCAGATCGAATCCCTCTTCATGGGTTGAAAGGTATTTACCTAACCACCGCGCTTGCTTGTGCCCAAGATCGGACAAGCGGTCATAGCTTGCCTCATCCGTAGCAGAGGAATTCGCCTGCCCGTGGCGCACGAAAGTGATTTCGCCCATCTTGCTGTCCTTTGTCTGGCTCTGATCTTCGCCTTACCCGCAAATGAACGCGCCTGCATCCCCTGTCAGGGATTTGAGTGTTTTGGGAACGATGAGATAGAGCGCGGTGCTGCCGATCGGAAACCTGTACCCAAAGATTGGCGGTTTTGGCGAGGTGCTTGTCGGTTACGGGGCTCGCTGACGCGCCGCAGCATGGTCTAAGCTTGAAGCAAGGAGATTTGCGATGACAGACACAATCCGTTTCATGCTTGATGGCGCCGAGGTTGAAGCCAAGCCCGGGCAGACCATTTGGGAAGTTGCCAAGGGCGGCGGTCTGATTATTCCGCATCTGTGCCACAAGGATCAGCCGGGATACCGAAGCGATGGCAACTGCCGCGCCTGTATGGTGGAAATCGAGGGCGAGCGGGTCTTGGCGGCGTCCTGTATCCGCACACCGACCGAAGGCATGGTGGTCACAACAGATTCCGTACGCGCAGATAGTGCCCGCAAGATGGTCATGGAAATGCTTGTGGCCGACCAGCCAGAGCGCGACGTGGCGCATGATAAGTCCTCGCATCTGTGGGATATGGCGCAAGGCGCTGGCATTGACGCATCGCGCTTTCCAAAATTGGAAGACGGGCGCATACCCCTATTGGATGACAGCCATGTAGCGATGTCGGTTAATCTGGATGCATGTATCCAGTGTGGGTTGTGCGTTCGAGCCTGCCGCCAAGTGCAGGTGAACGATGTGATCGGCATGGCCGGTCGGGGGCATGACGCCTATCCAACCTTTGACATGGCAGACCCGATGGGCGCATCGACCTGTGTGGCGTGCGGCGAATGCGTACAGGCTTGCCCAACGGGCGCGTTAATGCCCAGCAGCGTTACCCCCGGTGACAGCGCGGGCGATAGCGCGGATTTTGATGAAGAGATCGAAAGCGTTTGCGCCTTCTGCGGCGTGGGCTGTCAGGTGTCGATGAAGGTCAAAGACGGCAAGATCAAATATGTTGAAGGCATCAACGGGCCCGCAAATGAGGGGCGCCTATGCGTGAAAGGTCGCTTTGGCTATGACTATATCCACCACCAGCACCGCATCGAAAAGCCACTGATCCGACGGGAAGACGCTCCTGCCAAGGGGCTGAATGTAGATCCCGACAACTGGCAATCCGTGTTTCGCGAAGCCACGTGGGATGAGGCTTTGGATTTTGCAGCCAAAGGGCTAAAAGGGCGCGGACGCGAAGTGGCTGGATTTGGTTCTGCAAAATGCACCAATGAAGAAGCCTATCTGTTCCAAAAATTCATTCGGCAGGGCTTTGGTCACAATAATGTGGATCACTGCACCCGGCTGTGCCACGCGTCATCTGTTGCGGCGCTGATTGAAAATGTTGGATCTGGTGCGGTGACGGCCACGTTCAACCAGATCGAGAACGCGGATGTGGCGATCGTGATCGGGGCCAACCCGATCGAAAACCACCCGGTTGCCGCGACATTCTTTAAGCAATTTACCAAGCGCGGCGGCAAGCTGATCGTAATGGATCCGCGCGGTCAGGCGTTGAAACGCTTTGCCACCCATATGCTGCAATTCCGGCCGGGCGCTGACGTTAGCCTGCTTAACGCGATCATGCATGTGATCGTCGAAGAAGGCCTGTATGACCAGCAATATATCGATGCCTATACCGAAAATTGGGAGGCCGAGAAGGCCCATCTTGCCGATTTTGCCCCTGAAAAGATGAGCGAAATCTGCGGGATCGATCCGGAGACCTTGCGCGCTGTGGCCCGCGACTTTGCCGGAGCGAAGGCGGGGATGATTTTCTGGGGCATGGGCGTTAGTCAACACATCCACGGCACCGATAATTCGCGTTGCTTGATCTCGCTGGCGTTGATGACAGGGCATGTGGGACGTCCGGGCACAGGCCTGCACCCGCTGCGTGGGCAGAACAATGTGCAAGGCGCGTCTGACGCCGGGCTGATTCCAATGTTCCTGCCGGACTACCAAACGGTAACCGATGATAGTGTGCGCAAAGCGTTCACAGATGTCTGGGCGTCGGGCGATTTCAGCGCTGAACGCGGGCTGACGGTGACCGAGATCATGGATGCGGTGCATGCAGACCACATCAAGGCAATGTATATTCTGGGTGAGAACCCGGCAATGTCAGATCCGGATGTAGAGCATGCACGCGATGCGCTGGCAAAGCTGGATCATTTGGTTGTGCAGGACATCTTTATCACCGAGACGGCCAATTACGCGGACGTGATCCTGCCGGCTTCAACGCTGTACGAAAAAGCAGGGACAGTCTCGAACACCAACAGGCAGGTCCAGATGGTGCGGCCTGTTGTGGCCCCTCCCGGCGAGGCGCGCGAAGATTGGTGGATTGAAGTGGAGCTTGCAAAGCGCTGTGGCTTGAACTGGTCTTATGAACACCCGTCTGAGATCTTCGACGAGATGGCTGTGAACATGAAAAGCTTGAACAACATCACTTGGGCGCGGTTGGAGAACGAAGCGGTGACCTATCCGTCGCTATCGCCAGAAGATCCCGGGCAGGCCGTTGTGTTTGGTGACGGTTTCCCTCGGACGGATGGGCGTGCGCGATTCACGCCTGCTAATGTGATTGCACCGGATGACGTGCCGGATGCTGAATATCCGATGATCCTGACAACAGGACGTCAGCTTGAACATTGGCACACCGGATCAATGACGCGACGCTCGCATGTTTTGGACGCGGTGGAGCCTGAGGCGAATTGCTCGCTGCATCCCTCAACATTGCGCAAACTGGGCGTAGCGCCGGGTGAGCATGTGCGGTTGACAACCAAACGTGGGACGGTGGTTGTTATGGCGCGCGAAGATCGGGCGGTGGCCCCGGATATGGTGTTTTTGCCTTTTGCTTTTGTTGAAGCGGCCGCGAATATTCTGACCAATCCAGCCGTGGATCCGTTTGGCAAAATCCCAGAATTCAAATTCTCGGCAGTCAAGGTCGAAGCGGCGCAAGGTGCTGTTGCGGCGGAGTAAGCGGCACCGGTCTGGCGATGCGGCGTGCGTCTGCGACGACACCCCGCCCGCCATCCCACATCTAAGCATCAAGCCATGCTTCGGCTTCATCAACGTTTTCCAGGGGTAAAGCTCTGATCTCAAGCCCTGGGATCAGACCGCCTTTGATTTCGGCGGCTTTGCGGAGCCAACTTTGGTCTGACAGAATCGCGCCTTTGTCGAATTTTCTAAGTAGCCCCAAAAGGCTTGGCAGATGTTGCAGCTCAATGGCGAGAGCTGAGAGTGAGGGCATTGCTAGGTCATCCACACGGTAGAGCATTTTCCCGCCAGAAATGTCTTTGGCAGCCTTTATAAGTGCCGTCAGGCCAGCGTCCATTTCAGAGGCGTTTGGAGCGCCAGAAAGCACGATATCCAGCCGGTTCGCTTCGGGTTTTGTGACAGTGAACATGAGCATTCTTTCCTCGATTTTGTCCGACGATACTCCGTTTTTTGGCACACGAAATCTGCGTGGGCGAAATAGCGCCTGCCTTGGGATCGCAAAAATTGACCTGTTGAGATCGTGGGCGTCCTAAGGAATTGAACAAGTGTTCAAAAAAATCCATTGACGTGAAACGATGTTGCATCTCAGTATGACGTAAGGTTCCGAAAAATGCCGATGCCGCGATGCGGGGTCAGGTGGGGCTGCCGTGCCGCCTTGTGCGGTTGTGGTGTTATGGGAGGTCTACGTGTCTGTTCACGCGTCTGCTGCCGATCCGGCGGCATCTGAGCTTGTTTCTGTGCCAGCTTTGCTGACCCGCAATGTACGGGAGCATGGCTCTGTCGCAGCATATCGTGAGAAAGAGCTTGGTATTTGGCAAAGCTGGACGTGGTCCGAAGCTGCCGAAGAAATGGAGGCGCTTGCACTTGGCTTTATGACACTGGGCGTGAACCCAGGCGATCACATTGCAATTATCGGACGAAACCGGCCCTACCTGTATTGGTCAATGATCGCGGCGCAAATGGCGGGCGCGGTGCCT
>CALKJA010000114.1 GCA_937995865.1 uncultured Paracoccaceae bacterium
TGGCAGCCGGATCATCGGCTATGTGGCCAAGACGATCATCGCCCATCTTGATTGGGGGATGGACGTGCAACAAGCCATCGCCATGCCGCATCTGGTCAATCGCTTTGGTACCTATGACGTTGAAGAAGGCACCGATGCTGCGGGTTTTGAAGCGCCTTTAGCCGAAATGGGCTATGAGGTAAGCGTGCGCAGCCTAAACTCCGGCCTGCATGCGATCAGCATCGGCGACACCCTGGAAGGCGGAGCCGACCCACGACGCGAAGGGATTGCGATAGGGGAATGATGCAAGAGCGGGGCAGCGGAAGATACGGTGCCCCGCTTTGTGATTTTGGATCAAGTAACGGCTGAACCGAGATCAAGTATCGCATGCCCGATGTTGGCCTAACTTATGATATGGAATTCACGCTGCGAGCGTACGCAGAACGATAAGCGCAGCAAGTGCCAAGAGGTGGTCGCTGCTGAATTGGAAAAAAGTCGGCGGTTGGACCGCCGCGCAGTGACGATTTATTTCCAAGTTTTCAAGACAATACGAGCACGTAAATCTAGTTAACGCTCGATCGCAACTCTTCCAGCAAGTTTTCACGCTGCTTTGGATCGTCAAATTCGACGAGGTCTTCTCGATCCAAAAGCTCGATTGTGCCAACTAACGTGATATTCTCCTCAACAATTGCCTCAAACTCTGGCAACATCTGGTTCGCAAACTGAGTCAAGGTAGGTTCTGCGTTTTGAAGCGCTTGCCCGCTTGGGCTTTCAGCAAAGGCGACAAAGTCTTTTAGCTGGTCGCTTGTTAAACTGTCTAACCACGCTTCCTGATCCTCTGACCATGTAATTGTGCCGTTTAAGACGGTTGGACGAGGTGCGTGCGCAAGCACTGCCTGACCAGAGTCACTTTTGTAGTACGCCGCAACGTTGGCAAGCACCCCTGCGTCAAAAACTTCCATGTGTAGCTCTACGCTACGGCTACGCGACAAGTTTAAGACTTGCTCAAGAGTCTCCCCCACAATGGCAGCCGCGAATTCATCGGGGTCTACTATCCGACCACCAAAATCTGCTAACGATTCGTCCAGGTTGGCGGCTATGGTCACGCCGAGCCTCTTGAGGTCCGCCTCTATCCGTTCGTCAGAATTGTTGTGATGAACGATGTAAACAGCGTTGGTGTACGCATTTCGCGTGTTGCGGCTTGACAGAGTTACGATCACCGCAAGCACCAAAATGATGACTGCAATAATGTAAGTGATTTTGCGTGGCATGATTTTCGTCGGAGTAAGTTTTGATCAAATTAGAAGTTATACTTATAGAAGCACATGATAGTTGGCCAGCCCGCGCGGCGTTTGGTGATTGCGGGCGCGTTGCATCCAACAAAGACCGATTTGGCAACCGGTCCCGCGCCTCGAACTCATTCAACCATGCTCCAAGTGCAAAGTAATGCGGCGTCAGCTAAGCCTAGAATCGAAATAGCAGAAAGTCCTACAAACCAGCCCTTCATTGAGATCTCCATATGCGATCAGCGCAGCCGCAAATCGCGGCACCAACACCCCACATCATCAGTTCCCCTTAAACAAATTCCCAAAAATCCCGCGCACAATGCGGCGTCCTGTTGTTCCCTTTAGTTCCTTGGCCACCACCGAGGCCAGAGCACTGCCAAACCCACCACCCGATGACCGGGATGACCTGCGTGACGATGACTTGCCAGCGCTGCCCCCGTCGTACCGCCGCGCCGCTTTGAATTCGCGCTCTTTCTCATCCAGAGCCTCTTCTTCGGCCTCGGCGGCTTCTGCGGCCTTGGCGGCATCCTCCGCCCGCTTCGCCAGCATCTCAAACGCGCTTTCGCGGTCCACGGCGGTATCGTATTTCCCCGCCATGTCAGAGCCCGCCATGATCGCCTTGCGCGTCGGACCATCAATCGGGCCCAGCTGCGATGACGGCGGGCGGATCAACGTCCGTTCCACCACCATCGGAATGCCTTTGGGATCGAGAAACGACGTCACAGCCTCGCCTGTACCGACCTCTTGAATGGCCGTGGCCGTGTCAAATGCGGGGTTGTCGCGATAGGTTTCAGCTGCGGTCTTCAGCTCTTTGCGGTCTTTGGCGGTAAAGGCCCGCAACGCATGCTGCACCCGGTTACCCAACTGGCCCAGCACATCATCAGGGATATCACCAGGGTTTTGGGTGACGAAATAGACGCCGACCCCCTTGGAACGGATCAAACGGGCGACCTGTTCCACCTTATCAACCAACGCTTTCGGGGCGTCATCAAACAACAGATGCGCCTCATCAAAGAAGAACACCAGCTTGGGCTTGTCGGGGTTTCCGACCTCGGGCAGCTCTTCGAACAGTTCGGACAAGAGCCATAACAGGAACGTCGCATATAGCCGCGGGCTGCCCATCAACTGATCTGCAGCCAGAATATTGATGTCACCGCGGCCGTCACGGACACGCATCATATCAGCTAATTCCAACGCCGGTTCACCAAACAACGCATCGCCACCTTGGTTTTCCAGCACCAACAGCTGCCGCTGGATCGCCCCCACGGACGAGGACGCGACATTACCGTATTGCAAAGACAGCTCTTTGGCGTTTTGTCCGACCCATACCAACAGCGCGCGTAGATCCTTGAGGTCGAGCAGCGGCAGGCCTTCTTCATCGGCCACGCGGAAAGCGACATTCATCACACCTTCCTGCACATCTGTGAGTTCCATCAGACGTGATAGTAACAAAGGCCCCATTTCGGCCACGGTCGCCCGAATGGGATGACCTTGCTTGCCGAACAAATCCCAGAAAGTGACCGGGAACTTGTCGTATTGCAGGTCAAGCCCAATGGTTTCGGCGCGTTTAGTAAAGGCTTCATGCAGCTTGAAATTTTCAGATCCCGCAGCCGCCAGACCAGACAAGTCGCCCTTCACATCCGATAGGAACACCGGCACGCCCGCTGCCGAAAAGCCTTCAGCCATGATCTGAAGTGTGACGGTCTTACCGGTCCCCGTGGCCCCGGCCACCAGCCCATGACGGTTTGCCTTGTCCAACAACAAAACCTGAGGGGCCGCGTA
>CALKJA010000115.1 GCA_937995865.1 uncultured Paracoccaceae bacterium
AAAAGCATCGATCTAATGCTGACCCATGCGAACCTAAACGTCTATACGACGGACATGGGTGAGGAGGGGATCGATCTTGCAAAACTTTATGATTATGATTTGATCCTGCTTGATATCAATCTACCGGATATGAACGGGCTCGAGGTATTGCGCCAATTGCGTCTGTCAAAGATTGAAACGCCGATCCTTATTTTGTCCGGTGACAGCGATACTGAAAGCAAGATCAAAGGTTTTGGCTTTGGTGCCGATGACTATCTCACCAAGCCCTTCCACCGTGAGGAGTTGGTTGCGCGCATTCATGCGATCATCAGACGATCCAAAGGCCATGCGCAATCGATAATCAAGACGGGCAGTGTAGCTGTAAACCTTGATGCCAAGACCGTGGATGTTGACGGCAAAGCTGTGCATCTTACAGGCAAAGAGTATCAGATGCTTGAGCTCTTGAGTCTGCGAAAAGGGACAACACTGACAAAAGAGATGTTTCTGAACCATCTCTATGGTGGCATGGATGAACCCGAACTTAAGATCATCGATGTCTTTATCTGCAAGTTGCGCAAGAAGCTGTCGGCGGCAACTGAAGGGCACAACCATATCGAAACAGTCTGGGGCCGGGGGTATGTGCTACGTGACCCGGATGTAACAGCAAATCAAATGCCTGCGGAGCTACGTGCGTCGTAACCCATTGTTCTGCTATTGGCATTAAATCCTTGGCTTATCTTCGGAAAAGCGGAGGCTAATGCTGGGTTTTCTCGTTGGCCCAAGGGCGCAGCAGCTCGGACTTAGAAAGATTGGAAACGCCGGCGCGTAGCGCGTTTGGCACTGCGTGCCCGACTTCATCAAAAACATGTCAGCTCGGCGCGGGCTGGACGTCAGCGTTTTGCGCATCTATCTGTTTCTTGGTTTTGAAACGGGATTTGGGCGCGGTCAAAATATGGGCACAAAAGACAAACCGGACATTTCCGCACTTACCCCTGCCCAAGCAGCAGCAGAACTAGAATCGTTGGCGCGCCAGCTTTCGGTAGCCAACGAAGCGTATCACACCTTGGATGCGCCGCAGATCGATGATGCAACCTATGATGCGTTGAAATCGCGCAATGCTCTGCTCGAAAAAATGTTCCCTGACCTCAAGCGCCCGGATAGCCCAAGTGAGCAAGTCGGGGCGCCAGTGAATGAAACCTTTGGCAAAGTAACCCATGCCGTACGCATGATGTCTCTCGCTAACGCGTTTGAAGACGATGACATTTCGGAATTTGACGAACGCGTCCGCAAATACCTTGGCTTGCCGTCTGATGCGGCGTTGAGTTTCACGGCGGAACCGAAAATCGATGGCTTGTCCCTCACGCTACGCTACGAGGATGGCCAGCTTACACAAGCTGCCACTCGCGGCGACGGTGAGGTTGGCGAGGACGTCACAGCTAACGCGAAAACGATTACGGATGTGCCGTCTTATTTGGCCGGAATGGACGGCATCGTCGAAGTCCGTGGCGAGGTTTACATGGCGCATAGCGATTTCGCTGCGCTGAATGCGCGCCAAACCTCCGAAAACCGCAAGCCCTTTGCTAATCCTCGCAATGCGGCTGCGGGTTCATTACGGCAGCTCGACCCGGCGATAACCCAAAGCCGGCCCCTTCGGTTCTTCGCATATAGCTGGGGAGAATTGACCACTCCACTTGCAGACACTCAATTTGGCGCGATCGTCCGCTTGTCTGAGTTGGGTTTTAGCACAAACCCGTTGACCAAACGCTGCAGCAGCCCAGCCGAGTTGATCGCGCATTATCGATCAATCGAACAGCAACGGGCGACGCTTGGCTATGATATTGATGGTGTCGTCTACAAACTTGATGATCTGCCGCTGCAAACCCGCATGGGGTTTAGATCAACCACGCCGCGTTGGGCAATTGCACATAAGTTTCCGGCTGAGAAAGCTTGGACACGATTAGAGTCCATCGAAATTCAAGTTGGTCGTACAGGGGCACTTAGCCCCGTTGCGCGGTTGACACCTGTCACGGTTGGTGGGGTCGTGGTGTCCAATGCGACCCTGCACAACGAAGACTACATTGCCGGGAAAGACAGCAAAGGCAGCGAAATCCGGAGTGGAAAAGATATCCGCGAGGGCGATTGGGTCCAAATCTACCGCGCCGGGGATGTGATCCCTAAAGTTGCGGATGTGGATGTTGCTAAGCGTGATGAAAGCGCTTTGCCCTTTGAGTTCCCGACCCATTGCCCGGATTGCGGTTCGGACGCGCTCCGAGAGCCCGGCGATGCCGTGCGGCGCTGTTCGGGTGGGATGATCTGCCCAGCCCAAGCGATGGAACGGCTCAAGCACTTCGTTGGTCGCGGCGCTTTTGACATCGAAGGGCTTGGTGCGCGTCAGATCGAACAATTTTACGTTGATGATCACCTTCCGATCCACGAGCCTTCACAAATTTTCACCTTGGGCCGTCGAGATGCGGGGAATCTAACGAAATTGGCGAACCGCGAAGGGTACGGCGCCAAGAGTGCCGAAAACCTGTTCACAGGCATCGAAGCCCGCCGCCATATCCCCATGAGGCGACTGTTATTCGGCCTTGGTATCCGTCATGTAGGGGAGGCTGCGGCCCGTTTGATCGCACGCCACTATGGGAACTGGAGCGCCTTTGTTGCCGCGATGGATCTGGCAGCTTTGGAGCCTGCCTTTCAGGAGACGGCGACAAGCAAGGAGGTTTTGACCAAAAGCCCAGCCTTTGCAGAATTGCTCGCTATTGACGGTGTCGGCGCGGTTATGGCCACCTCACTTGTGGCGGCTTTTGCTCAAGGCAACGAAAGAACATTGATCGATCGGCTTTGCTCTGAGCTTACGATCGAAGATGAGGCCGCTGTCGATGAATCGCAGAGTCCAGTCGCGGGTAAAACAGTTGTGTTTACGGGCACGCTAGAGAAATTGACTAGAGCAGAAGCTAAGGCGCGGGCCGAGGCTTTAGGAGCAAAGGTTTCAGGCTCAGTCAGTGCGAAAACGAATATCCTAGTTGCGGGTCCCGGTGCGGGATCAAAGGCCAAAAAAGCCGCGGAGCTTGGGATCGAAACGTTGGATGAGGACGGCTGGCTTGAGCTGATCGGAGGATGAGCGGACGTCCGGAAATCCTCTTCCCACTTTTTGGCGATCTTGAGAGCTTGCCCGGCGTCGGCCCAAAAATGGCGCAAAACATGGGAGCGCTTGGCATAGAAAAGCCACGCGATATGCTGTTTCACCTTCCGCACGCGATGATAGACCGCCGTCCTGTAAGCAGCGTGCAAGGCCAGCAGCTTCCCGCGACTCTGACGGTTGAAGTTAAAGTCCTCAGCCACCGACCGCCGCAACGCAAAGGCGGGCCGTTTCGCGTGTTTGTTGAGGATGAGAAGACCGCGTTTCAGATCGTTTTCTTTCACGCCCGTGGGCCGTGGCTTGAGGCCCAGCTCCCTGTCGGTACCCAGCGGATTGTGTCTGGAAAAGTTGAGCTTTTTGATGGCGAAGCGCAGATGGTTCACCCGGAATTTATGGTTGCGCCTGGGGACGCCGGGACACTCCCGGAACATGAACCTGTGTACCCATTAGCGGCGGGTGTCACACAGAAAACCCTTTCTAAAGCGGCCATAGCGGCACTAGCGAGGGTGCCGGATTTGCCCGAATGGGCCGATACTGAACTGATCAAGCAAGAAGGCTGGCCAACCTTCGGCGCTGCAATCTCTGATGCCCACAGTCCCAAATCGCTGGCAGATGTTGTGCCTACATCAAAGACACGGCAGCGGCTGGCCTATGATGAGCTCTTGGCCCATCAGATCACGCTTGCTTTGGCCCGCGCCCAAGAGCGCGGTGCGCATGGCATTGCGAGCAGCGGAGATGGAGGGTTGCGCCAAAAGGTTTTGACCGCTCTGCCTTTTGCCCCAACAGGCGCACAGGTAAGGGCGATGGAAGAAATCGCGAGCGATATGGCGCTTCCGCGGCGGATGAACCGGCTTCTTCAAGGGGACGTGGGTGCTGGCAAGACGCTCGTTGCATTTGCCGCATTGCTTACAGCGGTTGAAGCGGGCGGTCAGGGAGTGATGATGGCGCCGACCGAAATCCTTGCGCGGCAGCATCTTGAGGGTTTGCAGCCAATGGCGGCACAGGCGGGGGTCCGTTTGGAAATCCTGACGGGCCGTGACAAAGGGCCTGTGCGCGCTGAGAAACTCTCTGATCTTCAAAGCGGCAAAATCCAGATCCTTGTTGGCACCCATGCAGTCTTTCAAAGGGACGTCCTTTTTGGGGATTTACGGCTTGCTATCGTGGATGAGCAACACCGTTTTGGCGTGCGTCAAAGGCTTGAGCTTGGCGAAAAAGGCAAAGGTGCGGATGTGCTTGTTATGACAGCAACCCCCATTCCGCGTTCGCTTGCGCTTGCCCAATACGGTGACATGGATGTGTCTGTGCTGGATGAAAAGCCGCCGGGGCGTACGCCTATCAAGACCGCAGCGATCCCTTCTGCGAGGATCGATGATGTGATTTCAAAGCTTCAAGCAGCCGTGGTTGAGGGCAAGCAATGCTATTGGGTTTGTCCGCTGGTTGAGGAAAGCGAAACGGTCGATATGACCGCCGCTGAAGAGCGATTCAAACGGCTGCGCGCCATCCTGGGCGAGGGTGCAGTAGGTTTGGTGCATGGCCAAATGCCTCCGGCTGACAAAGACGCTGCAATGGCAAGGTTCGTGGCGGGCCAGACATTGATCCTTGTCGCGACGACTGTGATTGAGGTGGGAGTGAATGTACCCAACGCAACGATCATGGTTATCGAGCGCGCCGAAAGTTTCGGGCTGGCCCAATTGCACCAACTCCGCGGCCGCGTGGGGCGAGGGGACCAAGCCTCCACGTGTCTGCTGATCTATCAGCCGCCGTTGACTGAAGGTGGTGAACGGCGCCTTAGGATCATGCGCGAGACCGAGGATGGCTTTCGAATCGCGGAAGAAGATCTTGCCATACGTGGGGCTGGCGACATGATCGGGACTGCACAATCGGGTTTGCCCAAGTTTCGCGTTGCCGATTTGGAACGCCAAGCGGGGCTCATGCAAATTGCGCAGACGGATGCCCGCAAGCTGTTGGCGGAGGATCCAGAGCTCAATGGGCCAAGAGGGCAGGCGGTCCGGGTTCTTTTGTGGTTGATGGAGCAGGATCGCGCGATCCGTTTGATTTCAGTGGGTTAGTCAGCATGAGAACAAAAAGTTCACATTTGTTCTCAAAAAGTTCTTTACTAAAGCGTGAACACATGAGAACAAAGGGTCAACAAAGACGATAACAGCACCGAGAGCAGCCCAATGAGACAGATCGCCAAAACCCTCCGTATCCCGACACTTCTACAAGATATCGTCGGCGGCGCAGCATTGATGGCGATGCTTTATACTGGGCTTTGGATGCCTGTTGTTTTCTGAGTTTAAGTTTTCTGCCTGCGGTCCTTCCGCAACGCCCTTCTCAGCGCACCTTGTCCCCTCGTGACGCTGAACTCCTGCCTGTCCCGGCTATTTGGTTTTGAGATTTGCCTCTCTCCGACCAAGCGTTGCTAACCCACTGGATTGCACACCTTGTGCCGCGTGTCCCTGCCAGGATGCGCGGCCTTTTTTTGAGGGGCGGTTCAAGAAAAAATGGCCCGCATCGGGCCTATGCGCAGCTCTGCGATTGCGCGTGCTCGATTGCATCCACGCTGGCTTCGATTGCCAAGAGGATCGAAGCATGGCGGTTCTTAAACTCGACAGAAGGGCGCAGTGATTCAAAACCTTCAAACGGGGCCGATGGCGTTGCACCACCAGCAAGCATTGCGCGCAGCTCATCGCGGCCCTTTGTGACCTCGGTCATCTGCGAGCCAATAATTGAAGCACCAACGACGGATGCAGCGGCTTGGCCAAGCGCACATGCTTTGACGTCCTGTCCGAACCGAGTCACAACGCCATCAACCACATCAAGATCAACAATGACCATCGAGCCACAAAGCGGAGACCGCCTTTTTACCGTACTCATCGGATTTGAAAGGCGCCCAAGGTTGGGAATATCAGCGGCCAACGCAAGGATACGCGTTGAATAGAGTTTGATCAGATCGGTATCCATGCCTTGCGGGCCTCCCTAGACCGTTAGATAAGCGAGCCAGCTCCGGATTCAAAGGAAATCTGCATGTTCGATCCTTCGACACTCACCTACAACGACCAGGGGCTCATCCCAGCAATTGCACAGGCTGAAGATGGTGAAATCCTTATGATGGCTTGGATGAATGCGGCTGCGGTTGAGAAGACTCTGCAAACCGGTCGCGTTACCTATTGGTCCCGCTCGCGGCAGGCCTTTTGGATCAAGGGCGAGACGTCAGGCAACGTGCAAGAGCTTTTAGATTTCCGTCTTGATTGTGATCGCGACTGTCTTTTGATGATTGTGCGGCAGACCGGTCCGGCGTGCCACACAAACCGGCGATCCTGTTTTTATACAGCAGTGCGGGATGGGCACGAAACAGAGCTCATGAAGCCGCTTTAGAGGCCAACCATCCGCCGAATATCGGCCGGAGTTGCGCCATCTTCGCGAAATTTCTGAATGGCACGTGCATCGTCGCGTTTGGCGAGCCTCTTTCCATCGGTGTCCCGTACGAGCCGGTGATGGAGGTATTCAGGCGTTTGTAAACCAAGCAAGTGTTGTAGAACCACGTGAATCACAGTTGCTTCGGCCAAATCCGCGCCCCGCACAACATGGCTGACGCTTTGCGCCGCGTCATCAACCACCACGGCAAGGTGATAGGCGGCAATCCCTGTATCGCGACGCGCCAAGACGATATCTCCCACGTTGGAAACAAGCGCCTTTCGTTCAAATTTTGTGGTTTCTCCATTATCCAGCCAGCTCAGCTGCGCTGGAAGCAATGGCACTGCGGCTTGCATATTAAGCCTGACCGCTGCATCGGCGCGACCTAACGATTTGTTTCTGCAGGTTCCAGGGTAAATCAAGCCATCAGGACCGTATCCTTCTTGCGGGGCGCTTAGCGCCGCACGGATATCTGCGCGATTGCAAATGCAGTGATAGGTTAGTCCCTTGTCTGCAAGTATCTGAAGCGCAGCTTCATAAGCTTGTACGTTATCGGATTGCCGCAATATTGCTCCATCCCAAGTGACCCCAAGCCAAGCGAGATCTTCATAGATCTGGTGTTCCCACTCGGGGCGGCTTCGGGCGGTGTCTGTATCCTCAATCCTCAAAAGATGTTGGCCGCCTTGTCTGCGTGCAAGATCAAACGCTGTCAGTGCGGAAAACGCATGGCCGAGATGCAACGGCCCGGTCGGTGACGGTGCAAACCGAGTGATCATTCTCGTTGCAGGACAATTACGTCCGACCCCGTGACTTCGCGGCTCAGATGCGGCCCATGTTCCCGAAAGCGCAGCCGCGCAGTTCCATCCGCAAGTACGCTATCAAGGGCGCTAGCATAGTTTGCGTCGCTTAGCGTTGGGTCATTGTACGAAAAGGCAAGAAAAGCTTGCGGCGCGAGCGCTTTGAGCAGTGTTCGCAACAGGTCAGGCGGGGCAGCGCCAAGTGAAATAACGCCAGTGGCAACAATGCACATATAGTCGCCCGGTGCAGCTTGAACGTGACCAGCGGCGCCGAGCGATAGATTGCGATAAACAGCGCGCCCGTCTACGTATTTGGAATATGCGAATTTAAGCATTTCCTTGTTAATGTCGGCGCCGTCGATGAGCGCATATCCGGCTTTGGCGAGGGCAAGGCCAGACAGGCCGGTACCGCACCCAAAGTCCAGAATCGAAGCTGTCGTTGGCACAAAGGGCCGGACCGCATCCGCCACCCGCATTGGCGTTGCGTAGTTCATAGCCGCCACGTCTTGATCGTAGTGATCGGCCCACTCTGCGTAAATTGCTTGGGTTTCCGCAACAGAGCGGGGTTTCCAAAGCGGTGGGGCCAGCTTTTTATCGGTCATGGATTTAGGCTAGCGTGGTGGGTCAGGCAGCGTCCAGAACGCATTTGCCGAGCCATTCGTTCCAGTCAGCCTTTGCGCGATCTGTATAGGCCTTGTATCGGGCAGGCCGGTTGCGGCGGCCGCCTTTAACATCGATTGGCGGGAAGAGGCCAAAATTTACGTTCATTGGTTGGAATGTTTTTGCGTCCGCGCCGCCAGAGATATGCGTTATCAACGCTCCCGTTGCTGTTGTGACGGGCGGAGTATCCAACGCGACGTCAAGTATTTCACTGGCCGCAAGGCGCCCGGCAAGCAGCCCCATTGCAGCGCTTTCGACGTAGCCTTCAACGCCTGTTATCTGACCAGCGAACCGCACGTTTGGCCGCGATTTCAAACGCATAGAGCCATCAAGTAATGTCGGAGAATTCAAGAATGTGTTCCGATGAATGCCGCCCAAACGTGCAAATTGGGCGTTTTCCAGTCCCGGGATCCTTCGCAGTACTTCAGTTTGAGCCCCATATTTCATCTTGGTTTGAAAACCTACAATATTATATAGCGTTCCCAGTGCGTTATCACGCCTTAGTTGTACTACTGCATAAGCTTTGACATCTGGCTGATGTGGGTTTGTCAGGCCCACGGGCTTCATTGGGCCATACCGAAGGGTTTCGCGGCCGCGCTCCGCCATGACTTCAATCGGGAGGCAGCCATCGAAATATCCGGCCGTTTCACCGGGTTTGAACTCAGTTTTTTCCGCGTTCAACAATGCATCGATAAAGCCGTCATACTGCGCCTTGTCCATTGGGCAGTTAAGGTATGCTGTGCGCTCTTCCTCAGTCTCACCTTTGTCATAGCGCGATTGCATCCACGCCTTACTCATATCGATGCTGTCGTGATACAAAATTGGCGCGATCGCATCAAAAAATGCCAAAGCCTCGGCACCGGTTTCGGCTTGAATGGCTTGTGCCAGCGCTCCGGAGGTAAGCGGGCCTGTGGCGAAAATCCAGTTTCCATCTTCAGGCAAAGCGTCAATTTCTTCATAAGAGACAGAGACGTTCGGCAATGACTTTAAGCGCTCCGTCACGCTCACAGCGAAGGGCTCGCGATCCACCGCCAAAGCCCCGCCAGCGGGGAGACGATGTTTGTCTGCCATCTCCATGATGATCCCACCGGCCTGCCGCATCTCCCAATGCAACAATCCCACGGCGTTTTGTTCGCTGTCATCCGACCGGAAAGAATTTGAACAGACCATCTCGGCTAAGTTGCCAGTTTGGTGTGCAAAGGTTTCGATCTTGGGACGCATTTCGTGGAGTACCACGTCAATGCCCATTTGTGCGGCTTGCCATGCAGCTTCGGACCCGGCCATGCCGCCGCCCACGATATGAAGTGTTTTGCTCATATGCAGCGATGTAAGGCGCAAAGTTCTGTTTGAAAAGCTATTGATCCCAATCTGGAGTGCGCTTTTCAAGGAACGCTTGAACGCCTTCGGCGGTATCATCGCGCGCCATATTGGTGACCATAACGTCCCTGGTGTAGCGATAGGCTGCTTCCAAAGGCATTTCTAACTGCGCATAGAAGGCTTCCTTGCCGATCTTTACGGCACTTCCCAGCTTTGATGCAACTTGGTTTGCAAGCTCAAGTGTCTCATCTTCGAGCGCTTCTGGAGCCGTAATGCGGTTTATGAGGCCAAGTTCTCTTGCCTCTTCAGCATTTAAAAAATCGCCCGTCGTGAGCATTTCAAACGCGCACTTTCTTGGGATATTTCGCGAGAGTGCCACCATCGGCGTTGAGCAAAACAGCCCAATATTGACGCCGTTCACGCCAAAGCGCGTGCCATGCGCCGCGACAGCCATATCGCATGAGGCCACAAGTTGGCAGCCTGCGGCCGTGGCAATGCCATGGACTTGCGCGATGACCGGCTGTGGTAGGGAGGGGATCGTCTGCATGAGCGTTGAGCAACGATCAAAGAGATCTTTCCAAGCGCTTCGCCCAGCGTCGCTTGATTGCCTTGCGGATTGCATTTCCTTGAGGTCGTGCCCTGCACAAAATGCCTTGCCTGCGCCACGCAGAACAATCGCCCGGCAACTTGCCGTCTCGCGCAGAGTGTCAAAATTGTTTTGCAAAGCCGCAAGCATCGCGTCTGAAAGCGGGTTCAATCTTTCGGGTGCGTTGAGCGTTAGGATTGTCACCGGGCCATAATCTTGGCGGTCAAGAATTGACATAAGCGTCCTCCTTGGGCACGACCCTAGGGATACGAAAGGAGCCGTGCAATGACGCCCGTGATGGATATTCCAGCCCTCGACGCCTTTCTGATGGATGTTTTTCCGCAGGTTGCAGCAGACTTTGCTGTCGAAGACGTCACGGAAGACGGAGTCATTGTCCGCTTGAAGGTTGGCGAGCAGCATTTGCGCCCCGGTGGCACGGTTTCTGGTCCATCCATGTTTGGGCTTGCCGATGTGGCTGTTTATCTGGCTGTTCTAAGCCGCATTGGGCCAAAAGCGCTGTCGGTGACAACCAATTGTTCCATTGATTTCATGCGCAAACCTGCCGCGGCTACAGATCTTATCGCTGAATGTCGTTTGCTTAAATTAGGTAGGGTGTTGGCCGTTGGGGATGCACTTTTGTTTTCCGAAGGCAATGCCAAGCCTGTTGCACGTGCAACGCTTACGTATTCGATACCTCCCAAATAAAAAGGGCGGGGCATTACGCCCCGCCAGTTGGAAGAGTTCGAAAAATATGTGTCTCAATCCAGCCAGAAGTTTTTGCTGCATTCTCGCTTTGCTTCGTCTGGCGTAATTCCAATATCCGAAAGCAGGTGCGGCGGGAGCTGGCCCAAATGATAGCGCGTGCGTCCGAGCATAGCCCATTTTGTAACGACAGTAGCGGCCAGTACGAAGAATTGCGCAAGCGCAGGAATTCGTGGGGAATTTTCAAGCGACCGAAGCCGATGAAGGGTGAGGGTTTGCGTGGTCATAAGACCCTCCTTTCGCAAATTGTGTCGATACAAAGCGACGCGCTTTGATAACATATTGAT
>CALKJA010000116.1 GCA_937995865.1 uncultured Paracoccaceae bacterium
GCCTTCTCTGCAGGATAGTGCATATCTATGCCCCTTTCAGATCGCCTTTACCCCGATTTCAAACATGTCGATACGTGGGTGTTTGACCTTGATAACACGCTCTACGCGCCGGGCGTCCGGCTTTTTGATCAGATCGAAGAAAAGATGCGTTCGTATATCACCCGGCATCTTGGCGTAGACCTTGCCACGGCCGACGCGCTCCGGGCGCGCTATTGGGCCGAGTATGGCACGACACTTGCGGGGCTAATGGCGCATCACGATACGGATCCAATGCATTTCCTTGAGGATGTGCATGACATTGACTTCACACCTTTGAGCCCTGCCCCCGATCTTGCAGCGGCGATTGCCGCTTTGCCCGGCCGCAAGCTTATCTACACCAATGGCGATGCTGCTTATGCCCGGCGCGTTCTGGCGGCGCGCGGGTTAGGCGAGCTTTTCGAGGGTGTGTTTGGGATCGAGCACGCAAATTTCCGCCCAAAACCTGCGCGCGAGGCCTATGAAATGATTTTTGGCGCTGCACGGGTCCCACATGAAAGCGCCGCAATGTTCGAGGATGATATCCGCAATCTCGAAGTGCCGCATGCGATGGGGTTGCGCACTGTGTTGGTGAATACAGCGTCAGACCCTTTGGCGCATATCGACCATCACACCAACGATCTGCCCGCCTTTTTATCGCAAATCACCGCGCAGACATTGCCGACGGACGCTTAAGGGATAACTTAACCGTCATGGACACCATATCCACAGACATTCTTATCTCCGGCGGAGGCGTCGCTGGGCTTAGCGCTGCCGCCGCCTTTGGAGCTGCTGGGTTCGATGTGACCTGCACAGATCCCGCCCCGCCCGTTACCGATGGCGCCGCGAAGGGAGCCGATCTGCGCACCACAGCATTTCTGAAACCGGCTCAGGATTTTCTGGCCGCAGCAGGCGTTTGGCCCATGCTCGCCCCGCATGCAACAGCGCTTCAGACCATGCGCATAGTCGATGCTGGTGGGGAAGATCCCGTGGCCCGCGTTAGCCGCGATTTTAATGCGGATGACGTCACTGACGGGCCATTTGGCTATAATCTACCCAACTGGATGATCCGCAGGGTGCTGCTGGACCGTTTGGAACAGCTGCCCAACGTCCGCTTCATTCCCGGCGTTGCAACGTCGCGCCTGACGGCCCGCACAGCCGAAGCACTTGCAGGACTTTCAGACGGTTCACGCGTCCGGGCGCGGATGGCAATCGCTGCGGATGGCCGCGACTCTCCCACCCGCGAGGCGCTTGGGATCAAGGTCAAGCGCATGGATTTTGGCCAGCGCGCTCTGACTTTTGCTGTCCATCACGCGGCACCACATGGGAATGTCTCGACTGAGATCCACCGCACGGGCGGGCCATTTACCCTTGTCCCGCTTCCCGATCACGAAGGGCAGCCCTGTTCGGCCGTAGTGTGGATGGAGACCGAGGAAAACGCTCAAACCCTGTTGGCCCTAAGCAATACCGATTTTGAGGCTGCCGCCACAGCGCGGTCTGCGGGCTTATATGGGGCGCTCAAACTGGCAACGCACCGCACCTCGTGGCCGATAATTAGCCAAATAGCGGATCGGTTCGATGGCCCGCGCACGGCGCTTGTTGCCGAAGCGGCGCATGTTGTCCCGCCAATTGGCGCGCAAGGGCTAAACATGAGCCTTGCCGATTTGAGCGCGCTTTTGGAACTGAGCCAAGCCGCACCCGAGCAAATCGGAAACGCTGAAATGTTGAGCCGCTACAGCCGTGCCCGCTATGGCGATGTGCGCGCCCGCGTCTTGGGTGTGAGCGCACTCAATCGCGCATCAATGGCCACCCCCGCGCCCATCCGCAACGCAAGGGCGCTTGGATTGAAGGTGCTGCATGATATCAGCCCTCTGCGCAATAAACTGATGCGCTTGGGGCTTGGCAGCTCGCGCACGGATTAAAGCACTGTGTCAACCACAGGCCTTAGGCGGGCCATCGTAGCCTCAACGTCGCGCAGTTTATCAAGCCCGAAAAGCCCAATGCGGAAGGTCCGAAAATCCTCGGGCTCATCACATTGGAGTGGTACACCGGCAGCAATCTGCATCCCTTGTGCCGCGAATTTTGCACCTGATTGCACATCCGCATCGCTTGTATAGCTGACCACCACGCCCGGCGCACCAAAGCCCGCCGCCGCAACAGATGTGATCCCTTTCTCAGTCATCAGACCACGCACTGCATGACCCAGCGCCCATTGCGCTGCCTTCGCATTTTCAAACCCAAAGTCACGGGTTTCTGCCACAGCATCCCGGAAAGACACCAACCCGTCAGTCGGCATGGTCGCGTGGTATGCGTGTTTACCCGCCTCATAAGTCTCCATGATGGTCAGCCACTTGCCCAAATCAATCGCGAAACTGTTGGATTGTGTGGCCTTCACCCGCTCTTTGGCGCGCTCTGACAACATCACAACACCGGCTGACGGCGTGGAGGACCAGCCCTTTTGGGGAGCAGAGATCAACACATCCACGCCAGTGGCTTTCATATCGACCCAGATGCAGCCGGATGCAATGCAGTCCAGCACCATAAGCGCGCCAACCTCATGCGCGGCAGTGGCAAGCTTTGTGATATAGTCGTCCGGCAAGATAACCCCGGCAGAGGTTTCAACATGGGGTGCAAACACAATATCCGGCTTCACCTCGTGGATCTTGGCCACGACCTCATCGATTGGGGCGGGCGCGAAAGGGGATTGCGAGGTATTCGCCTGACGGCGCGCTTTCATGACGACAGACTCGGCGGTAAACGCCCCGCTCTCAAAAATCTGAGACCAACGGTAAGAGAACCACCCATTGCGCACCACAAGCGCGGTGGCATCTTGACCAAATTGCCGGGCAACGGCTTCCATCCCATAGGTGCCCCCACCGGGAATGAGCGCAAGCCCGTCCGCATTGTAGACCTCTTTGAGCCAAACTGAGAGATCGCGCATCACGTCCCCAAAAGCTGCGCTCATGTGATTGAGCGAGCGATCTGTGAAAACGACGGAAAATTCCTCAAGCCCTGTCGGGTCAACGGTATCAAGCAGTGCCATTGTGCAAACCTCCCTTGGATGCAGCGTTACAGGTGGAATATGCGCCGCGAGCGAGGAAGGCAAAGTCTGTTTGTCCCTCGTAGGTCACGATTTTCTTTGACCGCGTTCCGATCGTGTGCGGGGTGCGCTTATCATAGAAGCGCACCCAGAGGGCCATCGCGGTGTTCTTCGCTAAGAAGAACATTGGATTCGATATCACCCGCCCCCGGCAGCGTCATGATCCGGCGGCGTAGGACCCTTTCAAAATCCGCGAGATCGCGGGCCACGACGCGCACGCGATAATCATAGAGACCCAGCACGTGATCAACGCGCTGCACCTCCGGGATCGCAGAGATCGCACGCTCAAAGTCCTCCAGGCTTACACGGCCCCTTGTCGCCAACTTAATCCCAAGAAAGACAGTCACGCCAAACCCGAGCGCCTCTGCATCCAAATCAAGCCGCGCCCCATGTAGAACCCCCGCTTCGCGCAGCTTTTTAAGCCTGCGCCAGGTGGCTGGTTGAGACAGCCCGATCACCCGACCCAAATCACCTGTGCCCAAAGCGGCATTGCGTGTAAGCGCGCGCAACAGCGCGATATCTGTCGCGTCCCAGCTCACAACGGCAACCCTTGCCGCGCAGAAACGGGCGCGACCTGCATCAATGCTTCGATCTCAGAGATGTGCGGCAGCGTCAGGATGCTTTCGCGATAGAGCGCCTGATAGTGGCGCATATCGCGGGCAATGATTGAAAGCCGCACATCCACACGCCCGAGAAATGTTTGAAGTTCGACAACCTCAGGAACGGCACGCGCAGCATCAAGGAATTCATCAAAGGCGCGCGCCTGCGCTTTTTCAAGCGTCACCCGCAAGGAAACTTCAACCGCATAACCCAGCGCCGCCCAATCTATTACCGCCCGTGTCGCGCGGATGATCCCATCAGCGCGCATACGCTCAATTCGCCGCGCTGCGGTAGCCGTTGGCACGCGCGCAGCATCCGCAAGCGCAGAAACCGGCTGTTCGGGATCGTCCTGCAGGTAGCGCAGGAGGCGTCGGTCTGTGTCATCAAGCATAGAGAGTTCTATATCTACCCTTTTTGCGCATAGATAGCTCAGAATTTGAGTATTTTTGGGCAAAAGATGGGGCGACGCGGGCGCGTGGCACCGTTACACCACCCACAGCTTCAACATGGGAGAAGAAATATGCGCGTATATTATGACCGCGATTGTGATGTGAACCTCATCAAGGACAAAAAAGTTGCCATTCTGGGCTACGGCTCTCAAGGCCACGCCCACGCGCTGAACTTGCGCGACAGTGGTGCCAAGAACCTTGTGGTGGCGCTTCGCGAAGGATCCCCTTCGGCCAAGAAAGCAGAAGGCGAAGGTCTGAGCGTGATGGGCATCGCGGAAGCGGCGGCTTGGTGTGACGTCATCATGTTCACCATGCCAGATGAGCTTCAGGCAGAAACCTACAAGAAATATGTGCATGACAACATCAAGCCCGGCTCGGCCATCGCATTTGCGCACGGCTTGAACGTGCATTTCGGCCTGATTGAGCCAAAAGAAGGCGTAGACGTCATCATGATGGCCCCCAAAGGCCCCGGCCACACTGTACGTGGCGAATACACCAAAGGTGGCGGCGTGCCGTGCCTGGTTGCTGTCGACAATGATGCCTCCGGCAAAGCTCTTGAAATCGGCTTGTCCTATTGCTCTGCCATTGGTGGCGGACGCTCTGGCGTCATTGAAACGAACTTCCGCGAAGAATGCGAAACCGATCTCTTTGGTGAACAAGCCGTCTTGTGTGGTGGTCTTGTTGAGCTGATCCGTTGCGGCTTTGAAACACTGGTTGAAGCCGGTTATGCGCCTGAAATGGCGTATTTCGAATGCCTTCACGAAGTGAAACTGATCGTGGACCTGATCTATGAAGGCGGCATTGCCAACATGGACTACTCGATCTCGAATACTGCTGAGTATGGCCAGTATGTAACCGGCCCACGCATCCTGAATTACGATGAAACAAAAGCACGGATGAAAGACGTTCTAACAGACATCCAGCAAGGCAAATTCGTACGCGACTTTATGCTGGAAAATGCTGTGGGTCAGCCTACGATCAAAGCGGCTCGTCGCGCCAACGATGAGCACATGATCGAAGAAACCGGCGCCAAACTGCGCGGCATGATGCCGTGGATTTCTGCTGGCAAGATGGTCGACAAAGAAAAGAATTAAGGCCCCGCGCTTTTTAGACATTGGAACGGGCGTTTCACTGGGGAGCGCCCGTTTTATTTTGTTCGGCCCCTATTGACCACAAAGGCGTGTTTGGACCGTCGTAACGTATTGGGTGCGTTTGCGATTTGGCGCATTTTCAGCTGATGCCAAACACCGGGAATGGAGGATCACCCGTTGAGATCGAATGCTCTGCCCGGCTTGATGGTGTTGGTCCTTGGGATCACATGGGGATCAACCTTTCTGGTCACGGAAATCGCGCTAGACGGGATGCCGCCCTTTTGGCTTGCTGCAACGCGTCAGGTGATTGGCGCTGGTGTCATGCTGCCGATTTGGGCGCTTGTTGGCGGCAATATGCGAGAGGGCGAGGATCAGCGGGCACGCTGGCCCTATCTTTTGGTTGCCGGGGTGACCTCAAGCGCGCTTCCCTTTGCGTTGCTCGCATGGGGGCAGCAATTTGTGACATCGGGATTTGCAGGTGTGTCGATGGCCGCGGTGGCGCTGATCGTGCTGCCATTGGCATTCTTCTTTGTTCCGGGCGAAAGCATCGGTCCGCGCCGGGTCATTGGATTTCTAATCGGTTTCGTAGGTGTGTATGTGCTGATTGGGGCGCGCGCCTTTGACAGCTCGGGCGCCGCCCTTGAACCCTATGGCCGGTTGGCCTGTTTAGGTGCCGCAACCTGTTATGCGGTCTCAAGTGTTATCTTACGTCGATGCCCGCCCATACACCCGGTCGCTATGGCCAGCACACTGATCATCGTAGGGGCCGTTGTCGCCTGCATATTTGCATTCGCGATTGAAGGATGGCCGCCAATGCCGCAAGGTCCCGCGCTTCCTGCTGTCATTTTCCTTGGGCTTGTTCCAACGGCGGCGGCGAATTTCCTGCGGGTCTTTGTGATCCGCACGGCCGGGCCGGTCTTTATGTCGATCACCAATTATATCGTACCCGTCTGGTCTGTGCTGATGGGGGTATTGATCCTTGAAGAAGCCGTGCCACCCTCAATGGGCGTGGCTATGGTGCTAATCCTTGCAGGGGTTGGGCTTAGCCAATCACGCGCTATTGCGGGGCTATTCCGGCGGTAGAGGCTTGCCAAAGAGCGAGGGCCGCTTGAGTTTCAACCACGTCATGCACGCGCAGGATTTGCACCCCTTGTGCAACCCCGGCCAAGGCCACGGCAAGTGATCCGCTGACCCTTTCATCTGCGGCCTCAACGCCACTCAACGTTCCGATAAATCGCTTGCGTGAGGCGCCAAGCAGCAGAACGCATCCCAGAGAATGCAAGAGTGCAAGCCCCTGTAAGAGCGCCAAATTATGCTCTAACGTTTTCCCAAACCCGATGCCGGGATCGGCAATGATGCAGCTGCGCAGGATCCCTGCTGCTTCAGCCTTTGTAATTTGCGCTTCGAGTGCGTCATACACATCAAGAACGACATCATCATAAGCAGGGTTGATCTGCATGGTTTTGGGATCACCCTTTGCATGCATGATACAGATCGGTGCATTGCGGGCGGCGGCAAGCGGGGCCATCTCAGGATCAAAGGCAAGGCCCGACACATCGTTTAGGATCGTTGCCCCAGCATCAAGAGCAGCTTTAGCAACGGCAGCCTTGCGCGTATCAATTGAGATGGGAACAGAGCGGCCCATTCCTTGGATCGCAGGGGCTGTGCGCGCGATCTCCTCATCACCTTGGACAAAATCTGCGCCCGGCCGGGTGCTTTCACCGCCGATATCAAGAATGTCTGCGCCCTGCCCGGTTAAGCGCTGAGCCTGTGCGATTGCGGCTCCGGTTTCATCATAGCGACCACCGTCTGAGAAACTATCCGGCGTGGAGTTGATAATCCCCATCACAC
>CALKJA010000117.1 GCA_937995865.1 uncultured Paracoccaceae bacterium
CCGTAATAGCTCGGACCCTTCTTGTGTGCCGTCTCTTGGCAGAGAATCTCTGCGCTATGACCTGTTTCCACGAGTTCGCGGAAACGTGCTTCCGTAACCACATTTGGTGCTTCGATGTCCCAGTTCATGGCCCGGCTCACGCTTTCTTCAAAGTCGCAGCCTCAGGCATTCCTACTTGAAGCCTAAGGTTACGATAGTATATAATTGTCCGCAAGATATCTTTTTGTGTTGCGGCTGTAGTTTGGTTGCGCACCCATTAGGCATGCACGTTGGATTCATTCAAGAACATATGGGGTTACGGAAACCTCTGGTTGTGCGCCCTTACTGCTGCGTGGGCTGTGGTTTTTTGTGTCTGCTCGGCGAGTCTGGTCAAAGCAGAAACATGTACGGCCCCAATTCGACCATTTGTGCCTAGCGACCCGGATACGATCAACGAGTTCCGTGAGCTGATACGCCAAGACCTTGAGCGATACATACAAGATATTCAGCAGTACTTTAGATGTCTGGATCGGGAGCGCGCCCGGGCCTTTGACGAAGCTCGGGACGTGAGTAACGACTATAAGCGTTTCTTGGAGACAGCTGGCGACTAGTGGTCTTAACCTGCTCTCAACATAGCATACTGCTTTGTTTTTTTTGCTCTTCAACATCACATTGCCTTAAGGATTAGCGCCTTAGGACCCCAAAGATATCTACTTTTTAGATAATCTATAAAGTAGATTAGCCCAGTCACAAGAGGTTTGTGACACGTGGCCAAAACCATTAGGAGCTCTGGACATGAAGCACTCCGCGAGGCACTCATTGCCGCGCGGAAGCGTGAGGGTTTGACTCAAGAGCAGCTGGCGAAGCGGCTCAAGCAACACCAATCGTTCGTGGCACGTGTTGAAAGTGGGGAGCGCAGGATTGATGTCGTAGAGCTTGTCGTTCTAGCTCGGGCTATTGGCGTAAATGCTACCGATCTCTTGGCCGCAACGGATGCAGCTACCGAGCCAGATCATAGGATCTGAGGAAACAGGTTCTTATAGATTCAATAGTTTACTTGTTCGAACCCATAGTTGCCCTCGAAGTCGCGCCAATCAACGAACACTGAACGGTGATAAATGCTGGGGCAATTCTGTCCCCAACTTTCAAGCCCGAGATGTGCAACCGGTAGGGCTGTTATTGAGGACCGGACCCAGGAGAAATCGCCTTGAGTCCCATAAGTTCCCAAAACGACTGTTGCGCTACGATTGCAATCGCCATCCTGACCAGACTCATGCTGTCTCGCGTAACGAACATCGAAAACTCTAATTGAGCGCACAAAGTTGAACTCTGGCCCGCTGATGTCGATGTCAGCTTGCTCTTGTGCGAGATGCAATGCGAGACCTTCAGGCAGAGTGCGGCGTTCTATGCCGTTTTTATGAGCGGTAGCTAATTGGGCCTCGAAGGTCGATATTCTCGGCTGCTGAGGGAAACTCTGGGGCAAGGCGTTTGGCTCATTGTACAAGATGTCGTAGATTTGAACTGCCTGCCTAAATTCATCGTTGAAATTGTATGAGGCACTCATCGGGCAACGCCAGATTTGAAGCGGTGGTTCGACTGGCCATGGGGTAATGCGGCGAATGAACTCCGCACGTGCCCGAGAGCAGGGAACCGATGTTGGCCAACCGCCCGAAAGGCAGAGAAGTATGGCGCAATCGATTGGGTAGGTCTGAGCTGGAGCTTTACTAGGTGCTGCCGAAAAGAACGCAATGCTCGCAAGAACCAGTGTCGAAAGTCTTTTTGCCTTCCTTTGCATATCCGATCCGTCGCTACTAAAAGATGTGTTTGATGGTCCCAGAGTTGCACAATAGTATATTATTGTATAGACCTTTCATGGATCGTGCTTAGGCAAATCCATCTTCATCTCATTTCTTGTAGAAAGCTCTTCAAGAAGTCTTGTTGTCTCGTCGGTTCTCACGGACTTCGCGGCATCCAAGGTCTTGCGTGTTAAAGGAGGGTTAATTTCGGCAGCATCATAATCATCGCCCAGCCATAAAACTGAAAGCTCTGAATTTTCCCACTGAATGACCCAGCCGATCGTCTTGCGTTGTCGATTTGAAAGCTTCGCAACAGAAGCTCCACAGCCCCAATGTTCTTCCATCCGATAAGCCCTCCAATCGACTAGTGCCGATGCTCCAAGACTTGTTTTCTCCCAACGTGCGCGCTCTTAAGCATTTTGTGCGCTTCCTGCTGAAAAGCCTCAGACGTGAAGGGCATGCCCGAGGGCGGCAAGAGCGGCTTCTTGTAATCCCTCACTTTGAGTTGGATGGGCCTGAACAATGTGGCTGATGTCTTCCAACCGGGCACCCATTTCTATGGCGATCGAGAATGCTGAGGCCATTTCGGATATGTTGCTTCCAACCCCTTGGATACCAATAATGGCGTGATCTGAAGCCCGAGCCACAACCCGCACAAAGCCAGCTTCGCTTTCCATTGTCATGGCCCGCCCATTGGCTGTGAACGGAAACTGGCCCGTGATCACGTCAAACCCAGCCTCTTTTGCCATGGTAGGGTCCATTCCGCAGGTGACGATTTCCGGGCTGGTGAAGCAAACTGCGGGGATGATCTTATCATCCCAAACCCGGCTTTTTTCGGCAATCAGTTCTGCAACCATTTCACCTTGCGCCATAGCACGGTGCGCGAGCATGGGTTCGCCGGTCACATCACCAATGGCATACACGTTGCGCATTGAGGTCTTGCACTGTGCATCAATGTGAATGAATGGGCCTTCCATTATTAGATCGAGCGATGGGATCCCCGCGCTATCTGTTCTTGGCGTTCGGCCAACTGTGACGAGTATCTTGTCTGCCTCAAGTTCCTGCTTTTCTCCGCCTTCAAATTCAATCTTTAGCCCTTTTTTGCCCTGCCCAACTGCTTTGGTTTTGGTCAGCACATCAACGCCAAGCGCTTTAAGGGCTGTGGATACAGGCTTTGTCAGGGCTCGGTCATATTGCGGCAGGATTGATGCCGACGCCTCTACTACGGTGACTTTGCTTCCGAGTTTGGCAAAAGCAGTCCCAAGTTCGAGGCCGATGTACCCACCACCCACAACAACCAAACGATCCGGTACATCGTTCAGCGCAAGCATTTCTGTAGAGCTGACAACCTTGCCGCCAAAAGGCAGGAACGAAAGCTCAATTGGGCTGGACCCGGTGGCAATCACCACGTTTTCCGCGCGGATGCTTTTGGTCCCATCTGCGGTTTCGACGAGAACAGTTTTGCCATCCTGAAATGTCGCAGGCCCGGAAAGGAAACGCGCCTGGGCTTTGCGGATCAAGCCCGTGACTCCAGTTGTTAAACGTCCAACGATCTCATCTTTCCACGCAACCGTTTGCGCAAGATCAATCGCTGGTTTCTGTGCACTGATCCCAAGGGCTGAGTTTGATCCAAAACTGTGCAGCTTATCGAATTCATCCGCCGCATGAATTAGCGCTTTTGAGGGAATACAGCCAACGTTCAGACAGGTGCCGCCGGGTTTGGCCTCGTCTACCACAATGGTGTCTATGCCAAGCTGACCTGCTCGGATTGCGCAGATGTATCCGCCGGGGCCAGCACCAACAATGAGTAGCTTACAGGTAAGGTGTTCCATGCGCTAAGCCTCCACAAACAAAAGGGCAGGGGTTTCAAGGAGGTCTTTGAGTGCCTTAACAAACATCGCAGCATCCCAGCCATCAATGACACGGTGATCAAAGGAGCAGGACAGGTTCATCATCTTGCGTGGCTCGAAATTGTCCCCGTTCCACATGGGCCTGATCGCCATTTTGTTGACCCCGACAATGGCGACTTCAGGGTGATTGATGATCGGCGTTGTCGCCAAGGCCCCCAGTGGACCAAGGGACGAGATGGTGATCGTGGCCCCTGTCAGATCAGAAAGCGCCGCTTTGCCATCGCGCGCTGCTTGCGATAGGCGATTGATGTCTGATGCTGTATCCCAAAGTGAATTGGCTTCTGCATGTTTGACGACAGGAACCGTGAGCCCAGCCGGCGTTTGAGCAGCGATCCCGATGTGTACGGCATCATGCTGGGTGACAATGTTTTGTTCATCATCAAAAATCGCATTCATTTCCGGATGCTTGCGCACAGCTGCGGAAATGGCCGCTGCAATGAACGGCAGGATTGTAAGTTTTCCGCGTTCATCCGCATAAGATTTATTGAGCTTTTCACGTAGGCTCTCGAGCTCTGTAACGTCAATTTCTTCCACGATTGTGATGTGGGGGATACGTGCCTTTGAGAGTGCCATCTTCTTTGCGATTTGGCGACGCATCCCTACGACCTTGAAGTCGCGCTTGCCGGTTGCTGCAACGCGCGACGTTCTTGGCGATCTGGGTTGGTTCACATGATCCGCCAAGTCTTGATGGCTGATCCGCCCTGCAGGCCCAGTCCCCGCGACGTCCAACAAAGAAATACCTTGATCGTGTGCCGCCTGACGCACGGATGGCGATGCAAGTGGTTTCGACCGATGTGCAGTCCCTTCACTACCTTTTTGGGTGGGTCTTGGCGGTGGCGATGTCTGAACACTTTGAGCCGGTTCAACCGCTGGGGCTTGCGGATGTGCCTTGATTTGACCGGTGGCTTCAAGTTGAACAAACGGGCTGCCAATCGCGATTTTCTCGCCGACCTCACCGGCCAGCCACACGATTTTCCCAGCGTAGACCGAAGGAACTTCGACTGTTGCTTTGTCTGTCATCACCGCGCCAAGAATGTCTTCTTCTTGTACGATGTCACCAACCGCCACGTTCCATTCCGCGATTTCCGCTTCGGCGATGCCCTCGCCAACATCGGGTAGAATGACGTCAATGATTTCGGTTGCGGTGTCGGATTTGGAAAGGCTCGCTTTCGTGTCGTTCGCAGCCGGTTCAAGGTCAGCGTCTTCGCCATCCTCGCTGATCTCGATCTCGACAAACTTGCTGCCGATGGCAATCATGTCGCCAGGTTCACCGCACAGCCAAATGATCTTACCAGTTACCGAAGAGGGAACCTCAACCGCGGCTTTGTCGGTCATGACGGACCCGAGAACATCGTCCTCTTGGATCATATCCCCCACGGCCACATTCCATTCGGTCAGTTCGGCTTCTGCAATGCCTTCGCCGACATCCGGTAGGTTGATCACGAATGTGCCCATGCCTAGTCTTCCTTCATAACGGATTTGAGCGCGGCACCAACGCGGGCAGGGCCAGGGAAGTAGTCCCATTCTTGCGCGTGCGGATATGGTGTATCCCAGCCGGTCACGCGGATGATTGGCGCTTCGAGATGATAGAAGCACGCTTCTTGGACTTGCGCGCTCAGCTCGGCCCCGAAACCTGACGTCTTCGTCGCTTCATGGAGCACAACACATCGCCCGGTCTTCTTGACGGATGCTTCGATCATTTCCAGATCAAGTGGGATGAGGGAGCGTAGATCAATGATCTCTGCATCAACCTCGGTTTCCTCGGCCGCTGTTAAGGCAACATGAACCATCGTCCCATAGGCCAGAACAGTGACGTCCTGCCCCTCGCGTCGGATCGCTGCTTTGCCGATTTCGGTTGTATAATAGGCGTCATCGACCTCCCCAAGTTCGTGCTTTTTCCAAGGCACAACGGGGCGGTCGTGATGGCCATCAAACGGACCGTTATAAAGTCGCTTCGGTTCCAAGATGATGACCGGATCGGGGTCTTCAATCGCGGCACATAACAACCCTTTGGCATCTTGCGGGTTTGATGGGACAACAACTTTAAGACCAGCCACATGGGTGAACAAAGCCTCTGGGCTTTGGCTGTGGGTTTGACCACCATAAATACCGCCACCAGTTGGCATGCGGATCACCATAGGGCAGGTGAAATCACCGGCAGAGCGGTGCCGCAAACGCGCGGCTTCGCTAACGATCTGATCATAGGCGGGATACATGTAATCAGCGAACTGGATTTCGACGACGGGCCGCAAACCATATGCCGCCATGCCAATTCCGGTCCCAATCAAACCGCTTTCATTGATCGGCGCATCAAAGCAGCGCGATGTGCCGTATTTCTGTTGAAGGCCAGCTGTACAGCGGAACACACCCCCAAAATATCCGACATCCTCACCATAAACCACCACACGGTCATCGCGCTCCATCGCAAGGTCATGCGCGTTCTGGATAGCCTCAATCATTGTAAGCTGTGCCATTTTAGAACCCCGCTTCTTGGCGTTGCGCGCGAAGGTGTGGTGGCATCTCGGCATAGACATCTTCGAACATGTCGCGTGGGGATGGGGCAGGGCCAGAAATCAAAGTACCGTTCGCTTCTGCCTCTTTCTGGGCAAAGCGGACTTCATCTTGGATTTCAGCTTCAGCCTGCTTGTGCCGATCATCGCTCCAAGCGTCGATAGAAATAAGGTGGGCTTTAAGACGTTCAATCGGATCACCCAATGGCCACGAATGGCCCTCTTCCTTGGCGCGATACGCACTCGGATCATCTGAGGTCGAATGCCCGCCCGAACGGTAAGTGACGTGTTCAATCAGGGTTGAGCCATGGCCGCTGCGGGCTCGTTCTGCCGCCCATCGCGCCACAGCATGCACGGCCAAATAGTCGTTGCCATCAACACGGATCGCCGGAATCCCAAAGCCGTGACCGCGCGCTGCAAATGTCGTGGCATTTCCTCTGGCGATGCCTTGAAAGGTAGAAATGGCCCATTGATTGTTGACAATATTCAGAATGACCGGTGCTTTGTAGGTCGAGGCGAATACCATCGCAGAGTGGAAATCCGTCTCAGCGGTTGATCCGTCGCCGATCCAAGCGGCAGCAATCTTGGTGTCGCCTGAGATTGCAGATGCCATGCCCCAGCCTACGGCTTGCACGAACTGAGTCCCGAGATTTCCCGACAAGGAAAAAAAGCCGTGGTCTTTTGCGGAGTAGAAGATCGGCATCTGCCGACCTTTGATGGGGTCGGCTGCATTGGAATAGATCTGGTTCATCATCGTCGTCAGTGGGTAGCCACCCGCGATAAGTAGTCCAGCTTGCCGATATGTCGGGAAATGCATGTCGCCATCACGTAGGGCGAGCCGAAACGCGCATGCGACGGCCTCTTCGCCAAGATGCTGCATGTAGAAGCTTGTCTTCCCTTGACGCTGAGCTCGAAGCATCCGGTCGTCAAAAGTTCTCAGCGTCATCATATGACGAAGCCCGTCCAGAAGTGCTTCCTTTTCGAACGTACCCGCCCACGGGCCTTTTGCCTCTCCGTCATCGTCGAGCACGCGAACGATCGAAAAGGCAAGGTCACGTATGTCTTCGGGGGCTGTCAAAGGATCAGGCCGTCTTGTCTCCCCCGCGACAGGGACTTCAAACCCCGAGAAGTCTGGCGTGTCTCCGGGTCTGCAACCTGGTTCTGGAACATGGAGCGTGAGTGGGACAGAATTGGACATTGGATTTCCTATTTCGCCTGCATGCGTGTCGCACCATCAATACGCACGACTTCACCGTTCATCATTGAATTGCTTGCCAAAAACGCGACGAGCTCTGCAAACTCTTCAGGTTTTCCAAGCCGTGATGGAAACGGAATATTGACTGCGAGTGCGTCCTGAACATCTTGCGGAAAGGATGTGACCATAGGTGTTCCGAAGATACCGGGCGCGATGGCCAAGACGCGCACACCCGTCTTGGTCAGATCGCGGGCCATCGGCAGCGTCATACCCGCAACCCCCGCCTTAGAAGCCGCATAGGCAATCTGCCCCATCTGCCCCTCAAATGCCGCGATGGACGACGTGTTGATGATCACGCCGCGTTCACCATCCGCATTCATTGCGGGCAGTTCGGACATGCCAAGCGCGGATTGCGTTGCGACGTTGAAGGTGCCAAGCAGATTAATCCCAAGGACCTTTTCAAAGAGAGCGGCATCATGAGCAGCGCCACGGGAAATGGTCTTGGCACTTGGGGCAATTCCTGCGCAATTTACACAAATGCGTTCTTGCCCAATTTCCGCGCGAACAGTGGAGAGCGCTTTGGAAACAGACGACGCGTCGGTTACATCCACTTGTCCGAACGCGCCGCCAATCCTTTCTGCAAGACGCGTGCCGTCAGCTTCGTTGAGGTCAAGGATGCCGACACGCACACCAAGTCCGGACAGATGTTCAGCGACTGCAGCACCGAGACCAGATGCCCCGCCTGAGACGATTGCTGATATTTCGGAGTTCATTTGCATCGTCTTCACTCACTTTCCGCTAAAATTTGGGGGACGTTTTTCGAGGAAGGCAGACATGCCCTCTTTCTGATCTTCGGTCGCAAACAGAGAGTGAAAAACCCGCCGCTCGAACAGCAACCCTTCGGATAGGTTGTTTTCGTCGACCCGGTGTACGGCTTCGCGGGCCAAACGGACCGCAGGTGCAGAGAAGCCTGCTATCGTTGCTGCCGCGTCCATCGAAGCAGAAATTACGTCATCGTCAGGCAGAACCCGCGCCACCAATCCGCAATCAAGCGCTTCGGCGGCATCAATCGTGCGGGCGGTCAATGTCATGTCCATCGCTTTTGCCCGACCTACCAGACGGGACAGCCGTTGCGTGCCGCCGATACCGGGGATCACCCCAAGTTTAAGCTCGGGCAGACCGAACTTGGCGCTTTCTCCGGCAATGATGAAATCGCACATCATGGCGAGTTCGCACCCACCACCGAGAGCGTATCCACGTACAGCTGCAATTTTTGGCGTGCGGATCTTCGAAAATGTATCCCAAATACTGAAGTAGTCTTGGTCGGCCATTTCAGCGTAAGACTTCGACTGCATTTCAGCGATATCGGCACCTGCTGCAAATGCTCTTTCGCTTCCAGTAACAACGATGCAACGGACGTCTGGGTTTTTGTCCAGATCAATCAGCGCGCCTATCATATCCTGAGCAAGCCGTTCGGAAAGCGCGTTCAGCTGTTTCGGGCGATTTAAGGTAATGCAGGCCGTTCCGCTGGCCTGTTCAACGATGATTGTCTCAGTCATCAGGACACCGCCCCTTTCGAACGGAGCGTTTCGATAATTGCCGAGAAGTCGCGGTCCACGTCTTCATCGGCAACAAAGTCGCGATAAATTTCGGTCACATTGGCTCCAAGCGGTGTGGCCGCATTCGACGACCATGCGGCCTGTTGGCTGAGCTCAAGATCCTTGAGCATCAAACTAGCTGCAAACCCAGGTTGATAATGATTGTCTGCAGGGGACTGAGGGCCAACATCGGGCACCGGACAATATGTGTTCATGGACCAGCTTTGGCCCGAAGAAGTAGATACAACGTCGAATAACGCAGTGGCTGAAAGGCCGAGCTTTTCTGCCAAGACAAAGGCTTCACACGTACCGACCATCGTGATGCCAAGGATCATGTTGTTACACATCTTTGCGGCCTGTCCGGACCCATTGGCGCCGCAGTGTACGGTACGCTGACCCATTGCTGACAGCAGCGGCTCAGCCTGTGCCAAAGCACTAGCATCGCCTCCGACCATGAAGGTCAAAGTGCCTGCAGTGGCACCGGTGGTGCCACCAGATACGGGTGCATCAATGGCAACGTGGCCTGCTTCTTTTGCCATGCCCGCAGCCGTTCGTGCGCTCTCGACGTCCGCTGTGGAGCAGTCAATGAACAGGCTGGCATCGCGCGCACCTGGGATGACGTCTGCGTAGACGTCTTTCAGAATATGCCCATTCGGGAGCATCGTGATGATAGCGTCGGCTTGCGCTGCGGCGGTCCTGGCGCTGTCACACTTTGTGGCGCCCTCTGGCATATCACCAGACAAATCGAAGCCAAAGACATCATGCCCTGCGAGAACCAAGTTCCGAGCCATGGGCCGCCCCATATTGCCTAATCCAATAAATGCGATTTTCATGAACCGTTCTCCAAAAATACAAGGTCTCCGCCCGGGGCTGGGCGGCGCATCTCTTGTGCAATCTCTAATGGAAGGGATGCCATCGTCGGGTACGACCAATTTGGCTGCCGGTCTTTGTCGATGATGGCTGCGCGTGTGCCTTCGAGAAACTCGGATGCACCGAGTGTCGCACGGCTGACAAAGCGGTACTCGTCTTGTAGAGCGCGTCGCAAAGACTGATGTTCGCGCGCGGCTCTTATCAATGAAAGCGTGGTCGCCATTGAGAGAGGCGCATTCGCGCGCATTACACTGGCTGTCTTGAGGCTCCATTCAGTCTTCATTGCCTCTAAGCGGGCGAGGACGTCTTCAACGGTCTCTGCGGAAAACGCATCGTCGATTTCGTCTCGGATCTGGATGAGGCCTGAGGGTGAAGCATCAGGGGTGCCATTCCCCTTCAAATGTTTCAGATCGGAACCGTGGTCTTGCCACGTCTCCACGTCTGTTGAATTTAGAGTTTGATCGCAGAGACCCGCATAAAGGCAATCTGAAGACGTTAATCTTGCGCCTGTAAGGGCAATGTATTCACCGCATCGCCCGGGAGCTTGCGCCAACAGCAGCGAAGCACCAATATCAGGTATCAGCCCAATGCTGCATTCTGGCATCGCAAAGACTGTATTCTCGGTCATGATCCGAAAGGAGCAATGTGCCGCAAGTCCAACCCCGCCACCCATCACGATCCCATTTACAATCGAGACAGTTGGCTTTGGAAAATTCGCGATAAGGTCGTTAAGTTGGTACTCTGCTTGCCAAAAGGCGCGGCCATACTCATGGTTACCTGATTTGCCTTCATAATAAAGGTTGGCGATGTCTCCACCAGCGCAGAATGCGCGACCTTCACTTGCGACAAACCCAACGGCATCGACGCTGGGGTCTGACCGCCAAGCGAGAAGTGTTTCGGTGATCTCTTCGATCATACCAATCGTTAAGGCGTTGAGTGCTTTGGGGCGGTTAAGCCTGATTGTTCCAACGCGGTTCCGGATGGAAATAATAAGGTAAGACTGCGCAGTCATGAGCGGTCGCGCTCAGCGAGAAGCTCGCGTGCGGTGATGACACGCATTATCTCGTTGGTGCCCTCAAGAATCTGGTGCACCCGAAGATCGCGCACGATCTTTTCAATGCCGTAGTCCGCAAGGTAGCCGTAGCCACCAAGCAACTGAAGGGCATCGTTGGCAACCTTAAAGGCGATATCAGTCACAAAACGCTTAGCCATCGCGCAGTGCTTTGTCGCGTCGGGCTGATTGTTGTCGAGCTTCCATGCGGCTTGTCTCAGGAGGACTCTTGCCGCCTGAAGCTCCGTCTCCATATCTGCAAGTTTAAACTGGAGACCCTGAAACTGATCAATTGATCTTCCGAATGCTTTGCGTTCTGCCATATAGGACAGGGCGAGCTTCAGAGCCTGCTGCGCGCCACCGAGTGCACAGGCCGCAATGTTCAACCGGCCGCCGTCCAG
>CALKJA010000118.1 GCA_937995865.1 uncultured Paracoccaceae bacterium
TTTGGGCCAATTAGCCCAGTGATGGATCCTTCGGCGATCTCTAAAGAGGCGCCATCGACGGCGTGAAACCCACCAAACTGCTTGCGCAGGGTATCAACTCTAATCACGGATGCATCCCCTCATCAAACAAGCAGCCCGGAAAAACCGGGCTGCTCAATAGGTTATACGCGGTTCTTAACGAAATCCAACAGTGACGTTTGCTTCGTCTTGAACTTCGATCTCACGATAGGAACCAGCGGCTTCACCGGGACCGACCAGCTCAACAGCGGAACCGCCGATATAGTCAATGTCGCCACCAGCGCGCAGGATCTCAAGACCTTTGGCCAGCTCACCAGGAAGGATAGGCTCACCTGGCGCATTCGCAACGTTGAGCAGCTCAGCGGCATACTCAGCTGGATCCGAAGAACCGGCGGCTTCCATTGCAAACATGAACAGCGCAGCTGCGTCATAGCTTTCTGGAGTGTAAGGCGATGTGGCGTCGAACGCGTCACCAGCTTGGGTCTTGAGCGCCTCAATACCGTCGCCGCCAGAACCAGCAATCTGACCGAAGGATCCGTTAAGATCTGGGCCAACATTTTCTGGGAGGCTATCGCCGATCATGCCGCCTGGTAGGCCGAAAGTTTCCCATGCGCCTGCATCCAGTGACGCGCGGATGATGCCAAGGCCACCTTGGTCAAGGTAGCCGGCCACAACCAGCAAATCGCCACCAGCGGCGTCAAGCGAAGCGATCTCTGCCGAGTAGTCGGCTTTGCCGTCTTCATGCGCCGCTACGATTGTGACTTCACCACCAACAGCTTCAAAGGATTGCTGAATCGCGTCTGCCAGACCCTTGCCGTAGTCGTTGTTTGTGTATGTTAGCGCGATGCTCTTGATACCGCGGTCCACAAGGACATCTGCCATAACTTGACCCTCACGCGCGTCGGATGGCGCTGTGCGGAAGAACAGGCCATTGTCTTCGACAGTGGACAGGGCGGGCGATGTTGCGGATGGCGAGATCATCACCATGCCATTTGGAATCGCGACATTGGCAAGAATTGCGCCGGTTACACCGGAGCAATCGCCACCGATCAAACCACTGATTCCATCGGCGATCAGGCGTTCTGCGTTGGATTGCGCCAAGCCATTGTCGATGCAGCCTGTGTCCGCACGCATGGATTTGACCATCTTGCCATCAAGGATCCCGCCGGCGGCGTTCACTTCTTCCATTGCAAGCTCAGCGCCAGCAGCCATTGGGCCAGTGAGCGATTCAATAGGACCTGTATACCCAAGCAGCACGCCCAGCGATATATCGCCGTGCCCACCTGCAGAGGCAGCACCACCAACAAGCGCGGTCGCAGCCGTCGCCATAAGCAGCTTTTTCATGTGTAGTCTCCCAGTTGATTAAAACTCTGGCGCAGAGCCTAGCGCCTACTTGGAAAAAGAAAAGCATTTCATTGGCGCGACCTTATGTTGACCCAAAGTAAACGTGTCTTTCGCAATAACGTGTTTCCCATATGATGGCTGGACACCTCTCAACCATGAAACACGGCTTAATGAGGCTCATCATGCTCAAGCTTTCGATCAGAACAGGACTTGCGATACTTGGAATAAGCATCGCAACCGCGGGATCAGCGGATATTTCAACCTCTTCCGGGGCGGTTTCCGTTTCCAAGATCGTTTCCGGGTTAGATGCGCCGTGGGGCTTTGGTTTTTTGCCAGAAGGCGCGCTGCTCATCACTCAGCAAAACGGGCGGCTTTTATTTGCAGCCCCAGGTGAAAGCTTACAACGAGTTCGCGGCGTGCCCAATGTTGTGGACGTCGGGCAGGGCGGTTTGCTGGACGTGATGATCCCACGTGACTTCGAAAAAACCCGAGACGTGTATCTAACGCTTGCAACAAAGCAGGGTCGCGGTGCCGGTACGGCCGTAGCGCGCGGCAATCTAAGTGCTGACGGACGAACACTGCGAAATGCCGAGATCATTTTTGAGATGGCATCCGGCTCCTCCGGTGGCCGGCATTTTGGATCGCGATTGGTTGAGGCGCCTGATGGGACGCTCTTCTTAACAATCGGGGATCGAGGAGATCGTCCGTCCGCGCAGGATCTTAGCCGCGAGAATGGGTCTGTTGTCCGGATCAACAGGGACGGCTCAATTCCAAAGGATAACCCGTTTGCGATGCAGGCAGGCGCGCAGCCGGGAATTTATTCTTACGGTCACCGCAACGCGCAAGGCGCCGCTATAGATGCGTCAGGTCAGCTGTGGATCGTGGAACACGGCGCGCGCGGGGGTGACGAAGTGAACCGCGTTGAGCGAGGCGTGAACTATGGTTGGCCGGTCATATCCTATGGGCGCCACTATTCTGGTGCAAAGATTGGCGAGGGCACCTCCAAGGCCGGAATGGCACAGCCCGTACACTATTGGGATCCTTCAATCGCTCCATCAGGCATGCTGATCTATTCGGGCAAGCTTTGGCCGGAATGGAAAGGCGATTTCTTTACCGGATCTTTGAACTCTGACCTTGTGATCCGCCTTGACCGAAACGGGTCAGATGTGACTGAAGCCGAGCGTTGGCAGAGTGATGAAACCTTGCGCGTGCGTGATATCCGCGAAGCACCAGATGGCGCGATCTGGTTTATGTCTGCGGGCAATGGCGCCATTTACAGGATAACGCCTTAGCGTCCCAGATGTCATCCGACTATTTGAGGGTTCAAACCTAAATACTTAAGCGGGCTGCTTGTGCGCCACGTTCTCGGTACGGCGTCGTGTTGTAGTGTGCCCTATAGCATTTCGAAAAATGCGACGGCGATGCGAACCCGCAGGCCAGCGCCACGTTGATTACGCTCATATCTGTTTGCATGAGCAAGTTGCGCGCCTTTTGCAGCCGTAGTTCCATATAGTAGCGCTTGGGCGATCTATTCAGATAGCGCCGAAACAGACGCTCAAGCTGGCGCGTGGACATGCCCACATCCTTGGCCAAAATCGAAGGGCTGATCGGCTCTTCAATATTCAGCTCCATCTGTTGGATGACCTGAGACAGTTTGGGATGCCGCACACCAATCCGCGTCGGAATAGACAGCCTTTGTTGGTCCTGATCCGTACGAATGGAGTTGTATATCAGTTGGTCCGCAACGGCATTGGCAAGCTCTTCGCCATGATCTTCGGCGATGAATTTCAACATTAGATCGATCGAGGCGGTCCCGCCGGCGGTGGTCACACGATTGCCATCCACAACAAAGACACTCTTTGTCAGCTCAACTTCATCGAATTCTTCAGAGAAACTGTCCTGATTTTCCCAATGGATCGTGGCCTTCTTACCATCAAGCAAACCGGCAAGCGCAAGGGAATATCCGGCTGTACACAACCCGCCAATCATAGGACCGCGGCGCGCTTCTCGGCGCAGCCAGCTGATCAGCTTTTTGGTGGTGGCAACTTGAACATCCAATCCACCACACACCAAAACAGTGTCATCGCGACCAACCTCGCACAGGTCCTTTTTAACTTTAAAATCAGTGCCAGCCGAGCTTCGAACTGTGTCGCCGCCTTCGCCCAGAATGTCCCACGAATAGAGATCTCTTCCGGCCATCCGGTTGGCAATACGCAGACTTTCCAATGCACAAGCAAAGCAAAGCATCGTAAAATCATTAAGGAGAACAAACACGAATTTTCGTGGTTTGCGACCTTCATCGTTAATCGTGATGATTGGAGGCTGAGTATGCATTTCGCGGCTCACGGCGTGATATATTTTAAAATGCATGAACCTGCGTCCAAGGCGCGTCAAGAGAAGAAAACAATGCCGCAGCGCGGCAACGTGCGCTTATTCTGAACGTTCCGCAATTGCGTGGTGGCCAGACCGCAATGACGGCGATATAAGGCCCCGCTGCTATCGCTAACGCGTACCGAAAAGGGCTTGCAGCGGCTCATATATCAAAGGACGAGAAGACGATGACCGAGTGGCACAAATCTGACTGGCGCAACAAGCCCCGGGTTCAGATGCCTGAGTATATGGATGAGGCTCAGCTTAGCGCCGTAGAAGCGAAGCTGGCCCAGTATCCCCCGCTCGTCTTCGCAGGCGAGGCGCGTTCCCTTAAATCTGAACTTGCAGCTGTGTCGCGGGGCGAAGCGTTTTTGTTGCAAGGCGGCGACTGTGCAGAGAGCTTTAGCGAGTTCTCGGCAGACCTGATCCGTGACACGTTCAAGGTGATGCTGCAGATGGCGATGGTTTTGACGTATGGTGCGAAAGTGCCTGTGGTCAAAGTCGGCCGGATGGCCGGTCAGTTTGCCAAACCGCGCTCAGCACCCACGGAAATCAAAGATGGTATTGAACTGCCATCCTACCGTGGCGACATCATCAATGATTTGCCGTTCACATCGGACGCACGGATTCCAAATCCCCAAAAGATGCTGCAAGCATATACCCAATCTGCGGCCACCCTGAATTTGCTGCGTGCGTTTTCCAAGGGTGGTTTTGCGGATATCCATCAGGTCCATGCATGGACGTTGGGCTTCACGGACCGGGAAGAGGCGGACCAATATCGTGATATGGCGGGTCGGATTTCCGATGCGCTGGATTTCATGCAGGCGGCTGGCCTGACCTCAGAAACCAACAGTGAGCTATCAACCGTGGATTTCTACACATCCCATGAAGCACTGCTGCTTGAGTATGAAGAGGCGCTGACCCGTGTGGACAGCACAACAGGAAAATGGCTTGCAGGCTCCGGTCACATGATCTGGATCGGTGACCGCACCCGTCAGCTTGATGGCGCGCATGTGCAGTTCTGCCAAGGTGTTCAAAACCCAATTGGTCTGAAGTGTGGACCGACCACAACTGAAGAAGACCTTAAGGTTCTGATGAACAAGCTGAACCCGGAAAACGAAGCCGGCCGTTTGACGCTGATCGCGCGGTTTGGCGCGGGCAAAGTATCGGACAACCTGCCGCGCCTCATCCGTACGGTGCAAGCTGAAGGCGCCAATGTGGTTTGGTCTTGTGATCCGATGCATGGCAACGTCATCAAGTCGCCTTCTGGCTACAAAACGCGGCCCTTCGATGCAATTTTGTCGGAGGTGCAGGACTTCTTCGCGATCCACCGCGCCGAGGGCACAATCCCCGGCGGCGTGCATTTCGAGATGACCGGTAAAGACGTGACAGAGTGCACCGGCGGTGTGCGTGCCGTAACCGATGAGGACTTGTCTTCGCGGTATCACACGGCATGTGACCCTCGCTTGAATGCATCGCAAGCTCTTGAGCTTGCGTTCCTTGTTGCCGAAGAGCTTGGTCAAAGTGCGCAAACGCGGCAAGCCGCAGCAGGTTAAAGCCGCTGCAACACGTGTAAGGTCCAAGGGCTGCCCACTGATCGGGCGGCCCTTTTTCTTTTGAATGTTTGTTTGACCAAGTTGGTCCCTGTAGCCTAGGCTCAGGCATGTCCGCTGAAACCTATATGCTTTATCTTGCTGCCGTCGCGGTGTTCTTTGCGACACCGCCTGATACCAGCCAGCTCTTGATCATTTCCAATAGTATCCGCCACGGGCTGCGAAGGAGTGTTTTCACGATTGCGGGCGATCTGACGGCCAACGCGCTCCAGATGACGGCGGCTGCTTTTGGGTTAGCTGCTCTTATCGCCACCTCGGCGATCGCGTTCTTTTGGATAAAGTGGTTTGGCGTGGCCTATCTTGCTTGGATTGGGTTTCAGCTTTTGTTTGCTAAGCCCGAACCCTCAAAAAAGTCTGATATGTCTGGCAGCAGTGCTATTCGCCTCTTTCGGCAAGGGTTTGTGACGTCCCTTGCAAACCCCTTTGCGGTTGTCTTTTTTGCCGCCCTCTTTCCTCAATTCATCGCAGCCGACAAACCGGTTTTGTCGCAACTTTTGATTTTGGGGCTGACCTATTTGATTGTTGACGGGGCGATCTTGCTGCTTTGGGGCTGGACGGGAAGCCGTGCCATAGCTGCGCTCAAGGGCGCATCATTAACCTTAATCAATCGGATTTGCGGTGCGTTGATGATTGCGGCTGCTGCACTTCTTGGTGCCAAGGACATGGCGCCAAAGAGCTAGACTGTTTTCAGACTTGCAGAGGCCGCGGCTTGCGTAGACTTCAATCCGGGTCCCGTACAAGCTTTAAATATGGTCGCTCAGAGGGGCGGGAGTCTGACCCTTCAGGTGTTTCCGATTTTGCATTAAAATGCGCGGCTGGCTCTGCAAATCCGGGCAACAAATCACGTGTTGGCTCTGAGACTGGGGCAGGTCGTCGATCAATAAGAGGCGTAGTTTCACCGTCTAAAGCCTGGCGTTGAATTTGGCCTGTGATGTCAAACCGCCGCGGCGCGCGCCCCATTTGGCCACGTGTGGACAAGCAACCAATGGCCCGGCTGATATCGCCTAAATCGCTTTTCAGGGGGAGCAAGATCATTTGCGCGGCTAAGGCGGGTTTTCCCGGAGCGCCGGGGCTTTCGAGCGCAACCTCAAGCGCTTCGGGCCCTTCAAAAACGCCCTCAATCGCCGTTAGCATTTCGGAGCGCGAGTCTGAGCCAAAGAACGCATTGATTGGCATTCCGCGTACATCCATCCCCATCAACTCATTAAGCTGAGACCCGGCAAGCCGAAACCTTACGACCCCAGCAGTGACGCGCTCCACAATGAAAGCAAAGTCGAGGGCGTTCTCGATCCCGCGCGGATCGATCTCAGAGCGAAGCGGGACCATGCGCGTGCCGCGCACAGATTGCCAATACGCCTCAAGCGTCGCGATTCCGTCAAACCGGTTGGATTTAGTGAAATCGACCATCGTTACCTGCGAGTCTTCTTCTGACATACCCTACACACCACTCCACATTTCGACAAATCCGTCTTAATTCCAATGACAATATGGAGCGTTTTTCTCCAAATTGGCATCAATTACCGGCATTGCGGTTAACGCCCTGTTCTCTGCACGGGTCCAAGCCCGCTGCGCTTGCTTGAGCCTTTGGCCGTGGTTCGTTATCGCTTGTGCACATTGTTTCACACTGCTTCACAAGGTCCCATCATGCCGTATTCCATGACCAGTTACGCAACTCGCACAGGAACGCACGGGGAATTTACCTGGGTTTGGGACATTCGGAGCGTTAATGGTAAGGGTTTAGATCTTAGGCTGCGGGTGCCGGATTGGATTGGCGGGCTAGAACCCGCGCTGCGCAAAGCGTTGGCTTCCGCGTTAACACGCGGCAACGTGCAAGCTTCACTTAAGATGACACGAAGCGAAAGTATGGCAGGTTTGAGGGTCGATTCCGATGCTGTTGCAGCGGTTCTCGATGCCATTGAGCGGATCGAAGGGCAGGCGGCTCAGACAGGTGTCGCCTTAACACCTACTCGGGCAATCGACGTCTTGAACGCTCGCGGCGTTTTGGAGAGTGCTGCACTAGATGATGGCGGCCCGGACCTTGCGCAGGCCGTGATTTCTGACATCGTACCATTGCTTGCGGATTTCATTGAGATGCGTGCGCATGAGGGAGACGCCTTAACCCAAGTGATTGCGGCCCAGTTGCACACCATCAATGATTTGACCGCACAAGCTCAGGCGGTTCTCCCGGATCGGGCGGCAGCTCAGGCAGAAGCGTTTCGCGCCGGGCTGGCGCGGGTAATGGGCGAAGGGCTTGATATAGATCCTGGCAAACTTGCTCAGGAATTGGCCCAGCTTGCGATCAAATCAGACGTGACCGAAGAGGTCGACAGGCTGAAGGCGCATATCACTGCCGCGCAAGACATGTTGGCGGCGAAAGGCCCAATTGGTCGCAAACTTGATTTTCTATGCCAAGAGTTTAACCGCGAGGCCAACACCTTGTGCGCTAAATCTAATGACGCCGCACTCACGGCAATTGGGCTTGAGATTAAGGTGACGATAGATCAGATGCGCGAGCAAATTCAGAATGTGGAATAAAGCATGACGATCCATTCGGGAAATCCCGGCCGCCGTGGCCTTCTTATCATCCTTAGTTCACCCTCAGGCGCGGGAAAATCCACCTTGTCCAAGCGCTTGCGCGATTGGGACCCTTCTATTCGTTTTTCGGTTTCGGCAACCACACGCGCCCCACGCGTGGGTGAAGTTGATGGCAGTGACTATCACTTTACGGATGAGGGTGATTTCAAACGAATGGTGGCAGATGGCGAGATGCTGGAACACGCCCATGTTTTTGGAAACTTTTACGGCTCGCCCACTGGCCCGGTCCGATCTGCGATCGAAGATGGGTGCGACGTTTTGTTTGACATAGATTGGCAAGGCGCACAGCAAATCAAGAACTCTGCACTTGGGTCAAATGTGATGAGCGTGTTCTTGTTGCCACCCTCGATCACCGAGCTCCGGCGGCGTCTTGAAAGCCGTGGACAAGACGGCGTTGACGTAATCGCAAAGCGCATGCGCAAAAGCTGGGATGAGATCAGCCGCTGGTCGGAATATGATTATGTTTTGGTCAATGATGATTTGGACAAGACTGAGCAACGGCTCAAAACAATCATCGAGGCGACGCGCATGGCGCGCTCGCAACAACCTCAACTCCAAGACCATGCCCGCCAGCTGCAACAGGAATTTGAGGACATGCAATGATCTATACATTGGACGGCGTTTCGCCAATATTGGCTCAAGATTGCTGGATCGCGCCCGATGCCAATGTGATTGGCAATGTCACCATAGGAGCTGGAGCATCCGTTTGGTTTGGGGTCACAATTCGGGGGGACAATGACCCTATACTGGTTGGGAACGGCTCAAATGTTCAAGAAAACTGTGTCCTTCACACTGATCCCGGTTGCCCGCTCACGATCGGTGTTGGCTGTACAATTGGTCACAAAGCAATGCTTCATGGGTGTACCATCGGAGACAACTCCTTGATCGGCATGGGTGCAACCGTCCTTAACGGTGCACGAATTGGTAAAAACTGTTTGATAGGGGCCGGTGCTTTGATCACAGAGGGGAAAGACATCCCCGATGGATCGCTGGTTGTGGGGGCGCCGGGCAAGGTGATCCGGCAACTTGACGATAGCACGATTGACGGATTGCGTGCCTCTGCTTTGCACTATCAAAATAACGCGCGCCGCTTTGCTGCTGGGATGGTCGCGACATGAGCGATCACTCGATCAAGCGCCAGCCGGTTAATCCGTCTGCGTCCCGGCCCGTTGTTTCGCCGCTTCAACCGTCTGTTGTCTATGCAACAGAAACACCAGACGCCCTTGACGCTTTGTATGAAGGCGGGGCGCGGGGGCACACATACTCGCGCGAAGGCCATCCAAACGCCGCGACTGTTGCGGCAATGATTGATCGGCTTGAGGGTACTACGGGCGGGGTCATGGCCGCGTCAGGTATGGGGGCGGTTTCACTTGCGTTGCTGGCCTGTGCATCGGCTGGCGATCATGTGATTGGATCCACGCAGCTGTATGGCCGTTCGCTAAGGCTTATGACGGAAGAATTGCCGCGCCTTGGAATAACGACCGGCTTCTTTGACCCGACAGACGCCGCCAGCATTCGCGCTGCTGCGATAGCCGGTACAACTGCGATCCTTGTGGAGGTTGTCAGCAACCCGACGTTGCGTGTTGCTGACATGGAAGCGATCTACGCTGTTGCCGCGCAGATTGGTGCCAAGGTCATCGTTGACAATACTTTCACCACGCCCAGAGCCTACCGGCCACTAGATGAGGGCGCAGACCTTGTGCTGCATTCTGTGACGAAACTTCTTGCCGGGCACTCTGATGCGATGCTTGGCTGGGTTGCGGCGAAAGATCCCGAAATTGCAGCGCGGTTAGATGTGCTTGCCGCGACTTGGGGTATGACCGCCGCTCCGTTTGATTGTTGGATGGCCGAGCGGGGGCTTTTGTCTTTTGATCTGCGATTTGAACGGGCACAGTCCAATGCCCGCGCGCTTGCTGACGCCTTAGACGGGGCCCAAGGCGTTTCGCGTGTCATTTATCCATCTTTGCCGTCGCATCCTGATCACAATCGAGCGGGTACGTTGCTTGGTGAAAATGCGGGTAACATGGTGAGCTTCGAGATCATCGGCGGGCGCGCCCAAGCGAACGCGCTTACGAAAGCGGCGTCTGCGATCGCCTTTGCGCCTACATTGGGTGATATCAACACAACGCTCTCGCACGCGGCTTCTTCGTCGCACCGAGCCTTGAGCGAAGAAGCGCGGGCAGACATAGGAATAACCGAAGGATTCTTCCGTGTATCAGTTGGTATCGAATCCGCAGAGCATCTAATCGCAACGTTCAAAAAGGCAATTACAGCGTCGCAGACCGGAATTGACTGACCTGCAATTAATTCAAAAGTGCAGGCTCACCGTCGACGACAATCAAATCAAAATCGACCTCGGGTGCTATTGCGCGCAGCTCTTGCACAACCAGTTTTGGTCGCGGGATGGCAAAGGAAAGCGCTCGATACTGGCCCATGAACCCAAGACTCGACAAAAGCACCACCATGTCGCTTGCATCGAAATGCGCTTCAAATAGGGGAGAGTAGACTGCCGTAGGCTGAAGTTCTGCAAAGAGTTTCGAAGAGATATCTTGGTAGCCCGCATGCACAGAAATTGACGGTAAGCTATCGCAATCTATGTGTTTTGTCAGCGGCGCCAGATCCCCGATACACAAGATGGGCTTAAGG
>CALKJA010000119.1 GCA_937995865.1 uncultured Paracoccaceae bacterium
CGCGCCAGCAAAGTGTCGCCTTTTCGTGGTGCATTAGAGGGGCGGTCGCCCGGTATTGGAATTCTTTGAGCGGGCCAATGTGGTGTTCGGCAAAGAGCATGAGGAATTGCGCAAGAAGCGGTCCGTGCACAACGAGCCCGTCGTAACCTTCGACCTCGCGCGCGTAAGTCTCATCATAGTGAATACGGTGGCCGTTGAAGGTCAGCGCGGAATAGCGAAACAGCATTGTGGTGTCGAAGGATATGTCTTGTGATGACTTCTCGTCCGTTGGCGCAACGGGCGGTTCGGGGACGTCCGCAGTCATTTCGCGGTACACGATGTCTTGCACTTCGGTGACCGCGAGGGCTTGGCGTTGTTTGATGTCATGACGGATACTGACAAAACCGAGTGGGCCAGATCTTCCGGACTTACGCGTCACACCTTCGATCCGGGACATACGTTCGGCCTTTGATCCGGCTAAAAGCGGGCGATGAAAGATCAGCTTGCCAGCGGCCCACATGCGGCGCGGCAGGCCGAGATCAGGGAGGAAGCCGCCTTTAACCGGATGGCCGTCCGGTCCAAGGTCAGCGCTGGTCACGGTTTCCCAGAAATAGGCGTGATGGAAAAACGGCGGCAGCGTGTCGCCTGATTGGATCGTCGTTTCCATTCCCAAGGTTGCCTGTAAGGCGCGGGCACGGTCGGGATCGAAACTATCGAACTGGTTACGGCTTTGATCTGCACTACTCATCACGAGCAGATTGCTAGCTGAATTGAAACCGCAAAGCCAATAGGAAAGCGCTTAGATCATCGCTTTTAGATCGGTCATCAATTCGATCAATGCTTTATCATTGATCTCATTGGTGAGTTTACCGTCCTCATCGAAGGCGTTGAAACTTTGGGCAACTAGAACCTCTGGCCCTTGAAGGATGCGGGTTCTGAACGGCATCATGGCAAGCCGAAGAGAGAACTGCGCGCGTTCACCGCCTGCGCGACCGGCAGTGGCGCTGAGTATCGCGAGTGGTTTGTTCGCCCAAACGTTGCCTTCTGTCCGGCTGACCCAATCAAGCGCGTTTTTCAGAACGCCTGGGATCGCTTTGTTGTATTCAGGCGTTGAGATGATGATCGCATCGGCCGCTTTGATTTGATCGGCGAGAGTTTGGACAGACGCAGGGATACCGTCAGATTCTTCCAGATCGCCATCATAAAGCGGCAAGCGCAGATCGCCTTCGACAAAGGTGTCTGCACCAAAAGTATTTGCGGCGTGACGCATCAGAAGCGTATTTGTGCTGGCTTTGCGTAGAGAGCCGGAGATACCTAGGAGGGTGGTCATGTTATTTCCAATGCAATCGTCTGTTGGACTAAACTTAGGGTATTTCTTTTGGTTCGCAACTGGCTTGTCTGTTCACAGATGCTCGCCCATTGTGCGTGGATGACTTAGCGGAGTGCGCAGATGCGACATGGCGGAAAGATACTGGTTGATCAGCTTAAGAAGCTTGGCGTGCGCCGGGTGTTTTCTGTGCCCGGTGAAAGCTTTTTGCCGGTGCTGGATGGGCTTTATGAAAGCGACATTCAGAACGTTGTTTGCCGTCACGAAGGTGGCGCTGCGATGATGGCAGAGGCGATGGGCAAGATGACCGGCACACCGGGTGTTTGTTTTGTAACGCGCGGGCCGGGGGCCTGTAATGCCAGTGCGGGAGTGCATGTGGCGATCCAGGATAGCACGCCGATGGTGTTGTTTGTGGGGCAGATCAACACGCGGCATCGCGATCGCGAGGCATTCCAGGAAGTTGACTATCGGCAGATGTTTGGTGGCTTAGCCAAGTGGGTGGCTGAGGTCGATCATGTCGAACGGTTGCCTGAATATGTTGCTCGGGCTTGGCGTGTGGCTATGGCTGGGCGACCGGGGCCGGTCGTATTGGCGCTACCTGAAGATGTTTTAAGTGCTGAGGCGGAAGTGGCGGATTTCGAGGGTGCGGTTAAGGTTCCGAGTTCTGTTGATCCACATCATTTTGATGCGATTTTGGCGGCGCTTCGAAGTGCATCTAAGCCGTTGATGATTGTTGGTGGGTCGAAGTGGAGTTCGAATGCACATGAGGCGCTCGCGCGCTTTGCGGAAGCGGAAAAGCTGCCTGTGGCGGCTGGCTTTCGTCGGCAAGATTACATGGACAATCGTCATGAATGTTATGTCGGTGACCTTGGCGTGGGGCAAAACCCGAAGCTTGCGGCGCGTGTGCGAGAGGCGGATTGCCTGCTGTTGGTCGGGACGCGTTTTGGCGATATCGAGAGCCAAGGGTATGAGCTGATTGATCCGTCCGTCGGCACGCGGATTTTGCATATACATGTGCAGGCGGAAGAGATTGGCCGGGTTTATGGGGTCGAGCAGGCCTTGGTCTGTGATGGGGATTTGGCGGTTCTCGCGCTTGAGGCTGCATCAGAGCGTGCGGGGGCCGGCGTTGGTTGGAACACATGGACGGCTTCGGCGCGGGCTGATTATGAGGCTTGGGCGGAGCCGCAGGAAACACCGGGTGAGGTGAAGCAAGAGCGGGTGATTGCGTGGCTTTCTGAGAACCTGCCGGAGGATGCTATTTTGACCAATGGTGCCGGGAATTACGCTGCTTGGTTGCACCGGTACTTTTCGTTTAAGCGGTACGGGACGCAATTGGCTCCGACGTCTGGATCTATGGGGTATGGGTTTCCGGCGGCGGTAGCTGCATCGATTGAGTATCCTGATAGAGATGTTGTTTGTTTGGCTGGGGACGGATGTTTTCAGATGACGCTGAACGAGATGTCCACGGCGGTGCAGCACGGGGCCAAGCCGATTGTGCTGGTGATGAACAATGGACGCTATGGCACGATCCGCATGCATCAAGAGATGCATTTCCCGGGGCGTGTGTCGGGGACGCAGTTGGCTAACCCGGATTTTGCGGCCTTGGCGCAGGCTTATGGTGGGCATGGAGAGGTTGTGAAAACGCAGGCCGAGTTTGCACCTGCCTTTGAGCGCGCGCGCGCTTCGGGGAAGGTTGCTGTGATCGAGGTTATGCTTGATCCGCAGGTACTGGCGACTGGTAAATCACTGCCAAAAGGGGCGGGCTGACGCCCGCACGTGATGTTTTTCATCGCCCTTTGGGCGCTGAGGTTTTGCGTATTTCCCGAACCAAAGAAGCTAGGCTTGTTTTGGCAAGAATGCCTCTACCGCTGCGGTGGCGACGATATTGACCTCGTCCAGGTCCGGGTTGTGCACGTTGTGACCGCCTTTGACGGCCGTGACTGTTGCTGTGCCGCGGGGAAGGCGCGTTGCGAGGGCTTCGGTGTCTAGTTTATCAGGTTCCGCGACGCCGATCGTCACTTTGACCTGCATTTGGGTGTGGTCGATGCCCAGTGTCTTGATCATCGGAATTGTCGAGTGGCGTAGGGCGTCTTCGATCGCACGTTCGGCGGCTTTTTGGTAGTCACCTTGGTGCAAGCTGGTGCCCGTGCCCATTTCAAGAATAAAGCGGTTCATAGGTTAAGGCTCACGTTGATGGCGGCATTGACGATGACCGTGGGCGGTGCGTCAGGGCGCGGCACGTATAACCCACCGTGGTGGGTTGTGAAGCTGATTTGGCCGTATGGGAAGATGTCTGCGAGATCATCAGTTGCGATCTTTTCGGGTTCTTGGGCGGCCAGTTCAACGTCTATGATCATCGATTCTTTGGGTTGATTGAAGAGTTCTGCGAGGTTGATTGAGTTGTGCCAGAGCGCGTCCTGCAAGGCGCGACGGGCTGCGGCGGTATAGTCTTGGCGGCGCAGGGACGATCCCATGCCGAATTCTGTTAGCAGGCGGGTTTTTGGCATCGGCTAGTCCCTTTTTAGCAATGGCCAGTTAGAGTAGGCGGCAAGCGAGGCGGCGGTGACCAAGAGCACAATTTCCACAAGGAATGTCCAGTGGAATAGGAAGGATAGGGCCCAGTTTTCATGGGTGGCAGGGACCTTGATCAAGGGTGCGTTTGCGTTGGTAAAAGGCCAACCCCAGGCGATGGCACCGACAATTGAATCAAGGCACATGTGGACCAAAGCCCCTAAGCCAAGCGCAATTATCATGGGTCTTCGGATAGCGAGACCAAAGAGCGTGAGCGCAGCCCAGATCGCGGGGCGATGGGTCAGGTAGCTATGGTGGTGGGTGCTGCCATGATCGATCAGGTAAAACCACAACATGTCGATGTCGGGCAAAACGGAGCCGATGAGCGTTGCAAAGATCAGAGTTGTTTGCCCGTTTCGCCAGAGGGCCCTGGCGGCTAGGTAACCTCCAGGGAGGTGGCCAATGAACATTAGAATTCGACACCGATCTGCGCTTTGATGCCAGAGCGGAAGGGATGCTTGACGAGCTCCATTTCGGTGACCAAATCCGCGGCTTCGATCAAGTCTTCGTGGGCGTTGCGCCCGGTAAGGACGACATGGGTCATTTCTGGTTTGTGGTTTTGTAAGAACTCGACGACTTCCGCTGCACTGACGTAATCATAGCGGATCGCGATGTTGATCTCATCCAGCAGCACCATATGGTTGGTTTCGTCCAAGATCAGGTCTTTCGCTTTGGCCCAAGCGGCTTGCGCCATTTCGGTATCACGTGACTTGTCTTGCGTTTCCCAAGTGAAGCCTTCGCCCATGGTGTGAAAGGCGCAGGTGTCTTGGAACTTGCCAAGGATTAGATCGCGTTCGCCCGTGCTCATCCCGCCTTTGATGAACTGCACGACAGCGCATTTCATATCATGCGCGATACAGCGAAAGATCATACCAAAGGCGGCAGAGGATTTACCTTTGCCCTTGCCAGTATGGACGATGATCAAGCCTTTTTTGTCAGTCTTCGTCGCCATGATCTTGTCGCGGGCGGCTTTCTTCTTAGCCATTTTCATGGCGTGGCGGTCGGTGTCTTCGGTCATGCGTAGGCTCCCTTTGGGCGGATCGTATCTTTGGTTTGGATCGTGTTCAATCGGGCGGACCACAGCGGCGATTTGTAAGATGGGTTTAAACACATCTTACGCCAAGAGCCCCGCGATGCGTGCCCGGGCTGAGTTTGATTTTGGTTGCCAGAGGTCTCGGTCAATCGCCTCTTGCAGCCGTTCAGCGATTTCTTTGAGCGCGGGTGCATTGGCGTCGGCGATGAAGTCACGTGTTGCGTCGTCCTTGATAAATGCCTCTTCCACCAGATCGAAATGATGGTTGTGCACTGCACCGGTCGTCGCGGCAAAGGCGAAGAGGTAATCAACCGTCGCTGCGATTTCAAATGCACCCTTGTAGCCGTGCCTTTTGACCCCATCGATCCATTTTGGGTTCACGACCCGGCTGCGCACAACCCGCCCGATTTCATCGTCCAGCGTGCGGATCACTGGCCGTTCTGGCCGCGAATGGTCGTTGTGATAGATCGGCCTGTCTTGCCCTTGCAGGGTGCTGATCGCAGCAGCTGCCCCGCCTTCAAATTGGTAGTAGTCGTCGCTGTCCAGAATGTCGTGTTCCCGATTGTCTTGATTTTGCACGATGGCTTCTGTTTGAGACAAGCGCTGTTCCATGGCTGCACGCGCTTTGCGTCCGTCTTGGCCGGCGCCATAGGCGTAGCTGCCCCATTCCAGATAGGCCTCGGCAAAGTCGGATTTGTCGGACCAGAGGCGTTCGTCGATCAGGGCTTGCAAACCTGCCCCGTAAGCGCCGGGTTTGGA
>CALKJA010000120.1 GCA_937995865.1 uncultured Paracoccaceae bacterium
CAATGCGGGTACTGCCAATCCGGGCAGATGATGCAAGCTGCTTCCCTTTTGGCGGATCTTCGCGATCCGACAGATGAAGAGATTATGCAGGCGATGACCGGCAATCTATGTCGATGCGGCACCTATCCCCGCATCAAGGCCGCAGTGAAAACAGCCGCAGCAGCTCTACGAGAAGTTTAGCGATGGGGCGTGCCAAGACCATAACGCGCCGCAGCTTGCTTATTGGCTCTTTTGCCGTGGCAGGTGGTGTGGCGTTCGGTGGATACAAACTAGCGCAGACACCTGAAAACCCGCTTGCCGTCAAAGATGGGGTTGCGATCACGCCTTGGGTCAAGATCACCAAAGACGGCATCACCTTGATCACGCCTCATGTGGATTTCGGACAGGGGGCATATCACATGCAGGCGCTCTTGATCGCCGAAGAACTGGACCTTGAATTAGGCCAGTTCACCGTCGATCCTGGCCTGCCATCAGCTGCATATTGGAACACGGCCGTTGCGGATGAAAACGTGCCCTTTCAAATTGACGATGATGGTTGGATTGCTGAGGGAGCACGCTTAGGCCTGCAAGGCATTTTCAAGCTTGCTGGGCTTCAGGTGACGGGTGGTTCGAGTTCCGTACCCGATAGCTTTGAAAAGCTGCGCCGCGCGGGCGCTACGGCACGCGAGACATTTAAAGCGGTGGCCTCCGAACGGACAGGCGTGCCGGTTGCGAAGTTGCACACCCGATCAGGTTCCGTCATTTTGCCGGATGGTACAGGGTTGCCCTATACAGATTTAGCGGCAGATGCAGCTGATATAGAGCCTGTTCAGGTTGATGACCTTCGCGCGCCATCTGACTGGACCTTGCTTGGCAAGAACACCGAGCGGCTTGATATTTTGCCAAAGTCCACGGGCACGCTGAGCTATGGGATAGATGTACAGCTGCCAGGGATGCTTCACGCGTCTCTTCGCGTGAACCCGCGCCGAACAGGTGTAAGACGGATCAAATTGCGTGGAGCCAAAGAAATGCGTGGCGTTGAGCGCGTTGTGCATGTGACTGGCGGTGTTGCGGTAGTCGCCAGAAATACGTGGTACGCCATCGAGGCTGCCCGGGCGATTGAGTTTGTCTTTGAACCTGCCACATATCCGGCAGAGCAAAGAGAACATTGGGCCGAGGTGAAAGCATCGTTTACACGGGATCGGCGCGACCGCACATGGCGGCATGACGGCGATGTTGAGACCGCTTTGAAAAAAGGCGACGTGATCGAGCAGGGCTGTCAGGCGGGCTATGTGGCCCACGCGCCTCTGGAGCCGCTCAGCGCCGTGGTTCTTGTTCAAGGTGATCGGGCCGAGGTTTGGGCTGGTCATCAATTGCCTCAGTTCGCACAAAGAGCGGTGGCAAAGATCGCTGGCATTCCCACAGATCACGTCACCTTTCACAATCAATATTCCGGCGGATCCTTTGGCCACCGCTTTGATCTTGGCTTTATTGAGCGCGCGGCCGAAGTGGCGCGACAGATGCCCGGCACGCCGATCAAACTGACTTACTCACGCGAAGAAGATTTTGCCCAAGACAATCCGCGCCAGATTGGAGCGTCACGTGCGCGCGGTGTTGTGCGCGATGGCCGCATCGAAGCGCTTGATCTTAAGATCGCCACAACATCCTCCACCCAGTCCTTGGTTAGGCGGCTCGGGTTTCCATTCGTTACCCCGGATCCGCAAATTGTACATGGCGCCTCAAGCATGCCTTACGCCATCCCCCATCTGCGCGTCACTGGTTACAAGGTGCCTGAGCTTGCCCCATCAACTTATTGGAGGTCTGTTGGAGCGGTCTCGGCCGGGTTCTTCGCGGAGGTAGCGATTGATGAGTTGATCCACGCCGCGGGCGCGGATCCGATGCAAGAGCGGCTCCGTATGATTGAGGATCCTGCGTCACGGCGGGTACTGGAAGCTCTGGCTGAGATGTCAGATTGGGCTGATGGCGGGGCGGCGCATCCCGCGCCGAACCAAGGCCGCGGTGTTGCAATCGTCAATAGTTTTGGCGTGCCAACCGCGCAGGTGATCGAGGTCACGCATACACAAGCGGGTATTCGGATCGACCGGGTCTTTGTGGCCTGCGAAGTCGGCACGATTATTGACCCGGTTAACTTTGAGAATAATGTTCAAGGCGGTGTGATCTGGGGTCTGGGACACGCCATGAACTGTGAAATCACCTTTTCAGACGGCGCAGCTATGCAACAGAACTACTATGATGCAGAAGGCATGCGCATGCATCAAGCGCCCGAAATCATTGTGCGCGGTCTGGAAAGCGGTGGCAAAGTGCGCGGTATAGGAGAGCCGCCGACGCCTCCGGCCGCTCCGGCATTATCCAACGCGATCTTTGCGGCTACTGGCCAAAGGGTGCGAGAATTGCCCATGTATCACCATGTGGATTTTATCTGATCCGCTCTTTCCGCCTTTTCATATTGCGGCCCGTTGCCTAAGCGGTTTCATACAACGACGGAACGACCCTGCCGGGACGTATCATCCGTATGGAGGCAGCATGAAGGCGCTCAAATTTCTGTGGACCCGTCATCGGATCGCTTTGATCGTGAGTGTTGCTGCGCTTTGCGTGGCCGGCGTCTTTGCGTTCAATTTTGTAGCTGAGATCGTGTATTTCAACGATCCGGCGCATCGCCAACAGGCGTTAGAGCCTTGGATGACACTGCGCTATGTCAGCCTTTCGTGGAAAATCCCGCCCGAGTTCCTTGAGGAAGCTCTTAACGTCACGCGAGACGGGCAGCGCGGGCCGCTGCGAATTTCTGATATTTTGGTAGCCAGCGGCGAAAGCCTTGAAGACCTTCAATCCAAGGTGGCAGTAGCGCGGGCCGCTTTCGAAGAGCTAAGGGATGCCCGCCGTGACTGATACGCTCTTAGCTCTCATTCCGGTTTACGGCATTCTGCTGATTGGTGGTTCGGTCATTCTGAGCTGTATGGCTCTGCCCTTGCCATCCTCAATGCTGGTGATGGCGGGTGGCTCCTTTGCGGCATCCGGGGATCTGCTGTTCTGGCAGGTTGCTCTGGTTGCTTGGGCTGGGTTTGTTGTTGGTGATCAGCTGACCTATCAACTCGCACGTAAGGCAGGTGCGCCGATCCTTGGCCGGCTGCGCAAAGGCGAGAGCCGGGCCAAGCTGATCGGTCGGGCAGAAGATCTTTTGGAAGAGCGCGGCGCGGTTGCGGTGTTTCTAAGCCGCACGATCCTGTCTCCGCTTGGGCCCTACGTTACATATATAAGCGGCGCGCTTGGCGTACGCTGGGCTGCCTTTTCTGCCGCGTCTGTTCTTGGCGCTGCGCTTTGGGCCGTGGCGTATTCGGGGCTTGGCTATGCGTTTGCGGATCAATTGACGCAAGTTGCGGCGGCGATCTCAAACGGGCTGGGTTTTGTTGCGGCGTTTGCCGTGGCTGGCGGAGGGTTGTTCTGGATGGCCCGCAAGCTGCGCCATGCCCGCGAGGCGGGCGAGCTTGAATAAATTGGTGCACGTTTCGCCCGCGCACAACGCCCCCTTGCAGAATCCGAATCAAAGGCGTATCTGACCTCCAACAGCGGCGCGTTGGCTTCCACCCCCAAGGCTCCACCGGACATATGTAACGGGCCCTGCGGCCCGTTTTTTCGTTTCTAAGGATGCCAAAATGGCAGATATGATGGCCAAAGCGGCGATGGACCGGCGGATTGCCGAGATCATTCAGCCGGTTATTGAAGGGCTCGGGTTTGAGCTGGTGCGCGTGCGTTTGCAGGGCGGCAACACGCCCTTATTGCAGATCATGGCCCAAAAGCCGGATGGCACGATCGAAGTCGATAATTGCGCCGAGATCTCAAACGCAATCAGCGCGGTGATGGATGTCGAAGACCCAATTATAGATGCCTATACGCTTGAGGTTTCAAGCCCAGGGATCGACCGCCCGCTGACCCGGCTCAAGGATTTCGATCAATGGGATGGCTACCATGCCAAGCTAGAAACCGAAGAGCTGATCGATGGCCGCCGTCGCTTTAAGGGCGATCTGCGCGGTACAGAGGGCGACGAGGTCCTGATTGAGATGGATTTGGACGGCGTTCCGGCCACCATTGGATTGAAATTTGACTGGCTTAGCGATGCAAAGCTGGTTCTGACGGATGATCTGATCCGCGATGTGCTCAAAGGGCGCAAAGACGCGGGTCAGATTGATGAAACACAGTTCGACGAAGTTGAACAAATCGTAGACGGGCAGGAGGACACCTGATGGCCATTACTTCGGCAAACCAGCTTGAGTTGTTGCAAACCGCAGAGGCGGTTGCGCGCGAGAAGATGATCGACCCCGGTTTGGTCGTGGAAGCGATGGAAGAGTCGCTCGCACGGGCTGCCAAATCCCGCTACGGTGCGGAAATGGATATTCGCGTATCCATCGATCGCAAAACAGGCCGCGCAACCTTTACCCGTGTTCGGACTGTGGTTGAGGAAGAAGAGCTTGAAAACTATCAGGCTGAGTTCACGCAAGAACAGGCCAAGCAGTATCTGGACGATCATCTT
>CALKJA010000121.1 GCA_937995865.1 uncultured Paracoccaceae bacterium
GGATGTTAGTTTCCTTTTCCGTAAGACGGACTTTCTTTTCGTCTTCGGTCAGGAGCATCTTCATCGATGGCTTGAACGTATATGGCCCAAGCTGGAAAACCGCGTCTTCCGATTGCTCATGTTGGCGAAGCTGGGAGCGGATGCGCGCCAAAAGCACTGGGAATTTAAAGGGCTTGGTCACATAGTCATTCGCCCCAGCATCAAGCCCAAGGATCGTGTCGGCGTCCGTATCGTGACCCGTCAACATAATGATCGGGCTTTTGACACCTTGCTTGCGCATCAAGCGGCAAAGCTCACGGCCATCGGTATCCGGCAGGCCAACGTCAAGGATGATCAAATCGTAGATTGCATCCTTGATTTTCTCCATTGCTTCCGCGCCGCTGCCGCCCTCGAATACGTCGAAGTCTTCAGTCATGATAAGCTGCTCGCCCAGCGCTTCGCGCAGGTCTTCATCATCGTCGATTAGCAGAATGCGTTTTAGCTGTGCCATGCGGGCCACCGTTTTGTTGCGTTCGTTTTCGTTGTAACTGAGATTGGCAGTGCGCGCGGTTGTAACAAGATTTGCAACACCTCGCTCACGCAGCCGTCAGCAATTGCCTGCCAATGTTTCAATTCCATTTCAAATTCTCAAAGCAGGGGCCTATAGATTCCGCCATGACATTCGCCCCAACACCTGATGAACTGACCGCCCGCGCCCGTGCTGACCTGCGCATGGGTGTGCCCGTTGTCATCGCAGGGCATCTAATATTTGCGATAGAAACACTTTCGCCCGCGCGCTTTGCTGCGGCGATGGCGCTTCCCACTCGGCCCGTTTTGGCCGTTACCGACTGGCGCGCACAAACCCTCAAGGCGCGTGCCTATGACGGTGACATCGCCCGAATCGAGATCCCAATGGGCAGACCGCTTACTTGGGCGCAAGCTGTTGCAGATCCAGCAGATGATCTTTCGTCACCTATGAAAGGGCCATTTAGCAGTGCGCGCGACGGCGATGCAGCAGCGCACCGTGCCGGAATTGCATTGGCCAAGGCTGCGCATCTTCTACCCGCGGTGCTTGTGGCTCCGGCGCTTGGAATCGAAGGATTGACCCAAGTTCCAATTGAGGCGGTCGAAAGCTCCCCGCTCTTGAATGTTGTTGCAGCGCGCTTGCCGCTTTCCGTCTCAGAGGCCGGACGTGTTCATGTCTTTCGCCCCGAAGACGGCGGTGAAGAACACTATGCCGTTGAGATTGGAACCCCAGATCGCGCGGAACCTGTTTTAGCGCGGCTGCATTCGGCCTGCTTTACAGGGGATGTGTTGGGCAGCCTGAAATGTGACTGCGGTCCACAGCTTCGCGGGGCACTGGCACACATGGGATCCGAGGGTGCAGGCGTGCTCTTGTATCTCAACCAAGAAGGGCGCGGTATCGGGCTTGCCAATAAGATGCGCGCCTATGCTTTGCAGAATCAGGGTTTTGACACAGTCGACGCCAACCACCGGCTTGGGTTCGAAGATGATGAGCGGGATTTCCGAATTGGGGCAGAGATCTTGCGCAATCTGGGTTTCTCGAAGGTGCGGCTCCTGACCAACAACCCGGCCAAGGTTGCCCGTATGATGGAACAAGGGCTCAAGGTTTCCGAACGTGTCCCACTTAAAGTGGGCGAAAACCCCTTTAACGAAGCCTATTTGGCCACCAAGGCCGCGAAGTCTGGGCATCTACTATGAGTCGAGGCCGTAAAGAGCCGCTTTGGCGTAAGGTCAACACCCGGACACACGGCGTGCGGCATGGCGGTGGAGAAGCCCGCCACGATCGAAATGCCAAGACAAGTTATCGCCGAGATTTGGGTAAAGTCTCAGGAGAGCGGCAAGGCCGAGACTATAAACCCCTATTCCGCTTTTTGATCGCAAAGGTAGGGCGTCCTTGGGACGAGACCTTTGCCGAAGCCGTTACGCGGCTGGACAGCGAAGATCCGATTTGGTGGCTGGTCGCGAAAAGCCAAGAAGATGAAACCCCAGTGGTGACTGTGGGAGAAGGTGCGCATTTGTCCGGGCTGCGCATCTCGGAGGACGGGATTCTAGAACGCGTCGCTTCATGTCTGAAGGAATCCGATCTGAACCCACCCTGTTCATGCTGCACACACACGTTCAACGGTGCCCGGCTAACGCAGACCCATAATCCTGATGCGCCGTTTCTGCGCGAGGGAGCTCTATGAAACGTACCGACCTTGTCCTGACCCCGCGTGGTTTGCGCGCCTTTGGAAAGCTTTTGCCTTGCACCATTGGCAAGGGCGGTCTGTCCGGCCACAAGAAAGAAGGGGATGGTGCCACACCATATGGGACGCATCGCCTTGTTGGCATGCTCTACAGGCCAGACCGCATGACGCGACCTGCGGAATGGGCGCTGCCGATCCGGCCGGGCGATTTGTGGTCCGACGATCCCAAGCACGAAGACTATAATCTCATGGTCCGTGCGCCCTACCCGTATAGTCATGAAAGGTTGAGGCGTGCCGACCCTCTTTATGATCTTGTCATTCTCACAGACTGGAACTGGCCCTTTGCAGTAAAAGGGCGCGGTTCGGCGATCTTTATTCATCAATGGCGACGCAAAGGATTTCCAACGGAAGGGTGTATCGCACTCCGCCGGGACCACCTGCGCTGGCTCGCCCCCCGGATCCGCCATGCATCCCGGCTGATCATCGCCTAAGCGGGTTTTAACCGGTCCCCAAATATCGCGGACCCGACGCGCACATGGGTTGCGCCAAGCCGGATCGCCGTTTCAAAATCTGCGCTCATTCCCATCGAAAGCCCGCTCAGCCCATTTCGCTCGGCCATTTTGGCCAACAGGGCAAAGTGCAATGCAGGCTCTTCTTCAACAGGTGGGATGCACATCAACCCAGCGATCGGCAAATCCATCCCACGGCATTCGGCCACAAACGCATCCACTTCCTGAGGCATCACGCCTGCCTTCTGGGGCTCTTCGCCGGTGTTCACCTGAATAAAGATTTCAGGACAACTGCCCATCTCTTGCACCAAGCGGGCCAATGCACCCGCCAACTTTGGCCGGTCCAAAGAATGCAGCACGTCAAACAATTCCATTGCCACGCGCACCTTGTTACTTTGCAACGGGCCCAGAAGGTGAAGCTTGGAATCGGGAAACGACTCTTTCCAGGTCGGCCACTTAGCTTGCGCCTCCTGCACCCGATTCTCTCCGAACACGGTGTGCCCTGTTCGCAACACAGCTTCGACTCGCTCTGGCGGCTGCACTTTCGACACCGCAATCAACTCCACCGCACCCAAAGGACGGTTAGAGGCGGCTTCGGCCGCAGCAATGCGAGTCTGAATTTCAGGCAACGACATGAAAAAGCTCCATAAATCTAAGTAATTTGGCAATCTCTAGCGAAATAGCCCTGTCTTGCGCCACTGTCACGCACAACCAAGACCCTAAAGCAGCCAGCACAGCGGCCAAATGGTGTGTGACACCAATGCATCATTTCCGAGGCACGCACGTAAAGCCGGGGTGGCAGCGCTTGACCATCCCCCCTCCCAACAGCCAATACCCTTGGCATGCTAAGCCCCGATCTTGGGGATTAAGCATTCTCGCAGAATGCAAACACGAGGGAAAACCATGAAAAACATTCTTCTCGCTTCGACGGCCATCGTGGCCTTCGCAGGCGCGGCAGCGGCGGAAGTCTCCTTCTCCGGCTCCGCAACATTGGGCTTCAATGACACAGTCGCTGCTGGCGGCGGTGACAACAACGAAGGCTTCTACATTGACGGCGACCTGAACATCAGCCTGTCCCAAGAACTCGACAACGGCATCGTTGCTGGCATCGACTTCGAAATCGACTTTGCTGACGACGACAGCGGCGCTGGCAACTCCATCGGCAACATCGACATCGACGCATCTGACGTGGTTCTGTCCTTGGTCGCTGGCGACACAGGCCTGTACTTCGGTGACACCGGCACAGCGGCAATCGCTCACTGGTCCTCCGTAGGGTCCATGGACTCTGACGGTTTCACCGAGGGTCTCGACTTTGACGCAGGCGTGGACGCAGTTCTGCGCGGCGACTTTGGGTTTGGCGGCATGTCCGCTTCTGTTTCTTACCTGATCAGCGATGACCTGACAGACATGGAACAGCTGTCTCTCGGTTTGTCGGGTGACCTCGGCGGCGTAACAGTTTCGTTTGCGTACCAAGACGAAACAGCGCTTGCTGACGGCAGCGGTGATTTCAGCGCGTCTGAAGTCTTCGGTCTTTCCGCAACGACAACACTTTCCGGTGCGGAAGTTTCCTTCGGCTACGCGTCGAACGAAACAGCCGGTACAGACTCCATCGGTGTTGGCGTTTCCTACCCTGTTGGTCCTGTGACAATCAGCGCGTCCTACGTGTCTGAAGACGCAGCGGACAACTGGGACATCGGCTTTGCTTATGCAGACGGCCCAATCTCCATCGACGTGACAACAGACGAGTCCGACGACTGGGGCATCGAAGGTTCTTATGACCTTGGCAACGGTGTTATGATCTACGCTGGTCTCGACGACGCAGGCGACGATACATACCTCGCAGCAACATACGACCTGGGTGGCGGCGCTTCCGTGCTGTTCTCCTATGCTGACGACTCCGACGCAGACAACGGCGACGACGAAATCGGCGCTGGCGACTACCAAGAGGGCATCACCCTCGAGCTGGGCTTCTCGTTCTAATAGAACCTGATTTCTACAAGTCAGAGCGGTCCTTCGGGGCCGCTCTTTCTTTTTGGGCCAAAGCCATCGGCCCGAACCTGCCGGAAACTGGCTAAAGCCTTGGCAATGCGGGCATTGCCGGGTAATGCTTGCCCAACGAACAGGGTGAGGGACCGCGCAAACAGCGGCAAATAACATGGCACTTCGCATTTCTTTACTCATTGGATTGATCGCGCTCACAGGATGTGGGCTAAATCCATTTGCCCGTGGCAACGATGGCCCCCCGACGGAACAAGCGGTTCGCGTCAAAGGAGGCGATGCTGTTGCGGTTAATCGGCATATTTGGAACGCATCGCTTGATGTGTTGTCGTTCTTGCCGATCCAAACGGTCGATCCTTTTACAGGCGTGATCGTGACTGGTTTTGGCACACCACCGGGCGGATCGCGCGCATACCGGGCAACCGTGCTGGTCAGTGACCCTGCGTTAGATGCGCGCTCGCTCAAGCTTTCGCTTGTCACGCGCTCCGGACCCGCCTCTCCGGCGACAATCCGCGCGATTGAAGACGCGATCCTGACCCGCGCGCGCCAAATGCGCACCGGCAATCTCGACGCTCAGCGTTAAAGACCCACAATCCGCGCGGCTTAACCGGTGTGTCCCGCTGGACCCTTTGGCCTGCGCGCTCTAAACCTCCTCTCGAACACAAGCTCCGAGGCCGTAAATGTCCCAATACACTCCCGCTGAAATCGAAGCCAAATGGCAAGCTGCCTGGGATGAGGCTGGCATTTTTCGTGCGACCCGCGATGCAACGAAACCCAAGTATTACGTACTCGAGATGTTCCCCTACCCGTCCGGTAAGCTGCATATGGGGCATGTCCGGAACTATACGATGGGCGACGTTATCGCCCGCTACAAGCGAAGCACCGGGCACAATGTCTTGCATCCGATGGGCTTTGATGCGTTTGGGATGCCCGCCGAGAACGCGGCAATGGCGATCGGTGGCCACCCCAAGACGTGGACCTATGCCAATATCGACGCAATGGTCGAGCAGATGAAGCCTTTGGGCAATTCCATCGACTGGGACCGCATGTTCGCGACCTGCGATCCAGAGTATTACGGCCAACAACAAGCTCTGTTTATCGACATGCTGGCCGCGGATCTGGTCTATCGCAAAAATGCGGTCGTGAACTGGGACCCGATCGATATGACCGTTTTGGCAAATGAGCAGGTGATCGACGGCAAAGGCTGGCGGTCTGGCGCAGATGTGGAAAAGCGTGAACTCACACAGTGGTTCTTTAACATCTCATCCATGGCAGACGATCTGTTGAGCGCGCTGGATGGGTTGGACAATTGGCCCGCCAAAGTCCGCCTGATGCAGGAAAATTGGATCGGCAAATCTCGCGGATTGGAAATGACTTTCCCGATGTCCACGGCAGCGCACGGCATTGACGGGATTACGGTTTACACCACCCGCCCAGATACACTGGCTGGCGCGTCTTTTATCGGGCTATCGCCGGACCACCCCTTGACCAAATCTTTGGCCGCCGAGCATGCGGACCTGGCGGCCTTTGTGGCCGATTGCAAAAAGATGGACACAACTGAAGCCGCGATGGAGAAAGCTGAAAAGCGCGGGTTTGATACGGGCCTGACAGTTGAAAATCCGCTGGGCGGCACTCTGCCCATCTGGGTCGCGAATTTCGTTTTGATGGATTACGGCACTGGCGCGATCTTTGCCTGTCCGGCCCACGACCAACGCGATCTGGATTTCGCGCGCAAATACGGCTTGCCTGTTATCGACACGTTCTTTGCGCCGGGCGACGATACACCCGTGACCGACACGGCCTATGTCCCAACCAAGGCTGAACAGGTTCGCTTTGTAGACCAACCCGCAGGCGTAACAGACGCCACAGGCCAAAACGCTATCGACGCTACGATTGACTGGGCCGAGGCCCAAGGCATCGGGACCGGCCGCGAGCAGTTCCGCTTGCGCGATTGGGGATTGTCCCGCCAGCGCTATTGGGGCTGCCCGATCCCGGTGGTTCATTGTGACGATTGCGGTGTGGTCCCCGAAAAGAAAGAAAACTTGCCCATCGCCCTGCCCGATGATGTCTCTTTTGACGTGCCGGGTAACCCGCTAGACCGCCATCCAACATGGCGCCACTGTGCTTGCCCAAAATGCGGCAAACCCGCCAAACGCGAAACCGATACGATGGACACATTTGTGGACAGCAGCTGGTATTTCGCCCGGTTCACAGCACCCCGTGCAGATACCCCCACCGTGGCCGAAGACGCGGCCTATTGGATGAATGTCGATCAGTATATCGGCGGCATCGAACACGCGATTCTGCACCTGCTCTATTCCCGCTTCTTCGCCCGTGCGATGATCAAAACCGGGCATTTGCCCGAAAGCGCAGCCGAGCCATTTAACGCGCTGTTCACGCAGGGCATGGTGACCCACGCGATCTACAAACGAGATAACCCGCAAACCGGACGGCCCATCTATTACTATCCTGATCAGGTTGAGCTGCGCGACGGTGAGGCCTTTTTCAAAGAAGACAACACAGCTCTCGATATCGTGCCATCGGCCAAAATGTCGAAATCCAAGAACAACGTGGTCGATCCTGCGGCCATCGTTGATGCGTATGGCGCAGACACTGCGCGTTGGTTTGTCCTGTCCGACAGCCCACCCGAGCGTGACGTGGAATGGACGGCATCAGGAGCCGAGGCGGCCTATAAGCACCTTAATCGCGTCTATAACCTGTGTTCAGCTATCAAAGATATGCCCGAGGGCGGTGACACTTCGCAAGATGAGACCCTTTTGCGAGAGATGCACAAAGCGATCCGCGATGTAACAATGGGCGTTGAATCCTTTGGGTTTAACGCGGCCATCGCCAAGCTTTATGGCTACACTGCTGTGCTACAAAAATCAAAAGCGTCCAAAGCCGCGAAACGCCAAGCAGTCATGACGCTTGCGCAGTTGATGTCGCCGATGACACCGCATTTGGCAGAAGCCATCTGGAACTATCAAGGCGGTGAAGGGCTGATCGCAACAGCCCCTTGGCCGCAAGCGGATGAGGCAATGTTGACCGAGGCAAGCGTGACGCTGCCAATCCAGATCAACGGCAAACGCCGTGATGAGATCACCGTTCCCAAGGATATGCCAAAGGACGAGGTTGAAAAACTTGCTCTCGCAAACGATGCTGTAGTGCGCGCCCTTGATGGGGGGCAACCGAAAAAGCTCATCGTTGTCCCGGGGCGGATTGTGAATGTCGTTATTTGATCGTCGAAGCCTACTGCTTGCGCTGCTGGCTCTACCGGCTGCGGCTTGTGGTTTTACACCGGTCTATGCGCCCGGATCTGGGGCAGCGGCTTTGCGCGGGGCGGTGCAGGTTGGCACCCCAGACAGCGCAAATGCATTTGCTCTGACCCGCGCGCTAGGTCAACGCTTTGGGCCGGTCACCGCGCAGCGCTACACACTATCTGTCCAAGTCCAAATCAAAGAAGAGGGTGGTGTCATCACACCAACCTCTGAGATTGACCGTTTCACACTGCTTGGTGGTGCGACTTTTACTTTGATCGAAGACGACACCGGGGCGACAGCGGCAGATGGCTCACTGCGTGCTTTTACATCCTATTCCGCCTCAGGCACACCGGTAGCAACACGCGCCGCACGCGTCGACGCGCAAGAACGGCTAATGGTCATTCTTGCGGATCAAATCGTCACGGCATTGGTTTCAGCAGCGCCATGAAGCTTTCTACCCGCGACGCATCTGGCTATTTTGCGAAGCCAGACACCACGCGGACTGGGCTTTTGATTTATGGCGCGGATCCGATGCGGGTAGCGCTCAAACGGCAGCAGGTGATAGCAGCACTTGTGGGCCCACACGGCGAAAGCGAAATGCGACTGACCCGGATGCAAGGCGCTGAGCTGCGAAAAGAACCCGCGCGACTGCTTGATGCGATTAAGGCAACCGGCTTTTTCCCGGGGCCGCGCGTCGCATTCGTTGAAGAAGCGACAGACGCAAACGCGAGCACCGCTGTGAAAGCAGCGCTAGAGGATTGGGCGGCTGGTGATGCCCAGATCATCGTTACTGCTGGGTCTCTCAATGCCCGCTCTGCGTTGCGCAAAGCATTCGAAGGGCACGGCAATGCCTATGCTGTCGGGATCTATGATGACCCGCCCAACCGGGGAGAGATCGAAGACATGTTGAGACGCGCCGGCGTGCTGGATGTAGCGGCGGACGGAATGGATGCTCTGAACGCGTTGTCCCGCACACTGGATCCCGGAGACTTTGCACAAACCATTGAAAAGGTGGCGCTCTATAAGTTAGGTGACACCGCACCCGTTACAGCGTCTGACGTTGAAGCAAACGCGCCAACCAGCACTGAGGCCGAAGTGGACGACTTGCTTCATATCGTGGCTGAGGGCCGGGCCAATGAGCTTGGACCGATGCTCCGCAGGCTTCAGGCACAAGGCGTGTCAGCCGTCGCGCTTTGCATTCAAGCCAACCGGCATTTTCGCACGCTCCACACTGCGGCAGCTGATCCCGGTGGTGTGAGCGCGGGCATCAGCCGCGTGCGCCCCCCTGTTTTTGGTCCGCGCCGCGACAGGATGCAGCGGCAGGCGCAAAGGCTTGGTGTACATAAACTGGAATACGCGCTCAGCGAGATAACGGACACGGACCTTCTACTTCGCTCTGCAGGGGCCACTGCCCCCGCGATGGCGCTGCTTGAGCGCACGCTAGTCCGTGTGACAATGCATGGGAACCGTTAAGATGGCGTATAAACTCTATGGCAGCGCAAAGAACCGGGGCTTCCGCGCCCTGTGGTTGCTTGAAGAGATTGGATTGGACTACACCCATTTGCCTGTTCCAGCCCGATCCCCTGAAGTGGTGGCGCTGAATGGCACGGGTAAAGTGCCGATTCTAATCTCAGGAGATCATACGCTAACAGACAGCACAGCGATCCTAACCTATCTTGCGGACAAACACGGTGCGTTTACGTTCCCCGCCGGAACCGAGGCCCGCGCGATCCAAGACGGCCACACGCAGTTTCTACTTGATGAGTTGGACGGTCTTTTATGGACAGCTGCGAAGCATAGCTTTGCGTTGCCCGAAGCCTTGCGGATCCCAGAAATCAAACCTGCGCTGCGCGAAGAATTCCGGGTTTCTTGCGAAAGATTGGCACAGCGGAACACGGCAACGGACGGCCCCTTTCTGATGGGCGAGCAGATGACCATTGCCGATATAGTTGCTGTGCACTGCTTGGGTTGGGCCATCGTGGCAAAATTTCCGATGGAACGCGAAGATCTCAAGATCTATTCCAAAGCGTTGCGCGCTCGACCAGCTTACAAAGCCGCATCAGCGCGGGTTTGATTTTCCAAGGCGGGCCCGCCCGCCTCCCCCTTCGCCCGTTCCGGGCTGTGGCAAACGGGGGCGCCGCTTCGCGGCGATTGCCTCCGGCAGGAATGGATAGATCATTGAAGCGCATGGGTGTGGCCAAACGCTTTGGCCCGTTCAGGTGTGGGCATCCGAAAGAGCTTTGACCACCGCCCGACCCGCATGGCGGCCTGTAGCCATGCAGGTTGTGATTAAGTAGCCTCCTGTCGGCGCTTCCCAGTCAAGCATTTCACCAACGCAAAAGGTTCCGGGTTTCGCCTGTAGCATGAGGGTGCCGTCCAGTTCTGAAAACGGCACGCCACCGGCCACCGATATAGCCTCGTCCAACGGGCGTGGTCCATCGTGGCGCAATTCCAGAGCCTTGATGAAAGGAGCCAGATCCACACCATTTCGCGGCGCAAATTCTTGCAGCAACGCAATTTGCACAGGTGTTAAGCTGATCGATTTTCGCAATCGGTTGCTCTGGCTTTCTTTGCGTGGACGTTTGGTCAAACGCGCGGCGATATCCGATTCTGTCAGATCTGGCTTTAAATCCAGAATAAGTGGAGCGCCGTCCCTGATTTGCTGGGAAAGCGCATAGATCAGGCTTCCTTCTAAGCCGCGTTTGGAAACCACAAACTCCCCCAGCACCCGCTGTCCTGCGCTGATCAGCGCTATATTTTTAAGGGCGGAGCCAAAATGGCGGTCCATGTGGTTTGACCAGTTCACCTGAACTCCCATATTGGCCGGCTGAAACGGGGATATTGCTATCCCTTCCACGCGCAAAAGATCCGCCCATGCGCCATCGGATCCAAGCCTTGCCCAGCTGGCCCCACCCAAAGCAAGGATCGTTGCGCGTGGAGTGATCGTTTCGCAGCCATGGATTGTTTCAAACCTGACGGCTTTGCCTTCCCAGCCGGCCCAGCGCCATCGGGTTTCAAAGCGGACATTGGCCAATCGGGCCAACCATGCTCGCAAGAGCGGTGAGGCTTTCATGGCTTTGGGAAATACGCGACCCGAGGAGCCCGTAAAGACATCCTGCCCAAGCCCCTGCGCCCAAGCCTGGACAGCGGTGCTGTCAAATGCGGCCAAGGCCGGGTTAAGTGGCGGACAGTCCACCGCGGCTTGAAGGGCATCTAGCGGAACATCTTTTGTGATATTGAGACCAGACTTTCCAGCCATCAGAAACTTGCGCCCAACAGACGGTTTGTGCTCTGCGACCAGAACATTCAACCCTTCTGAGGCGCAAATTTCAGCGGCAGCAAGCCCGGCTGGACCTGCACCGATTACAAGCACATCTATCATTTGGCGCGTGTTCGGATATCGCCTTTGATTTCAACGACGCGGTGCGGATAGGGGATTTCGACCTCGTTCTCCCTTAGGCAATTCCAAACGAGGAAAAGCACATCGGATGTATATTTGTTTGGCCCGTCATCGATCCCATTCACCCAGAACTCCACAGCGAAATCGACCCCACTTTCACCAAAACCACGCAATTCGCAATCGGGCGGGTATGGAAGATCAAGCACTTCGGGGTGTTTTGAAACGGCGGCTTCCACAAGTGCTGGAAGCTTGTTGATATCCGTATCGTATGACACCGAAAATTCCGCCTCATAGCGATTGGCTGATCCGGAATCCGAATAGTTGACCACACGTGTGGTGATGAAATCTTCGTTCGGAACCACGATCCAGCGGCCGTCATATGTTTCAAGGATCGCGGCGCGCGCCGTCATTTTGACGATCGTACCTGCCTCACCCCCGTCCAGCTCTACATAATCGCCAACGGTGGCTTGGCCTTCTACAAGAAGGATCACCCCTGAGATGAAGTTAGACGCAATCTTTTGCAGACCAAAACCAAGACCAACACCAATAGCACCGCTTAGAACGGCCAGCGCGCTAAGATTGATCCCCATGATATTCATGAGCAAAAGGAAAGCGATGCCAAAGATCATGAACTCGACGGCTTTGGTCGTCAGTTCGCGAATTGAGGGGCGCATCTCGTCTTGGCGTTTGATGAAATCCGCCGATTGCCGGTTGGACCAGCTGCCCAACCAAAACAAGATCGAACCCGCGATCACGCCCCGCAGAATATCCATCACCGAGAAGGAAATATTGCCCAATGTCACCCGTGCGGCGGTGAGCTGATACTCGGCCACTTCCAATAGGCCAAGCGTATAGAGCGCCATGATCGGAATCAGGACGTACTTCCCAAGTAGCTTTAGGAACCCGTCTTGAATAATCTGTTGCACGAAAATGCGCGCGACAAGGAAAAGGAATACGCGTTTACCAAAGGCAATGACGGCGCCAGATCCAAAGATGGACCGCGTAACCTGCTCGCCGATCGCGGTGAAGCCATAGGCCAACAACGGAAGGAGAAGCGGTAGAAAAAGCAGCGCAAAACGCAAAGCGGGGGCAAAGATGCTGGTAGAGTCTGGTGCCGGCGTCAGCAGCTTTTCGATGCGCGGGCTTATCTTTCCCGAAACGTAGCGCGCTAGAAAATACGCAACGATGAGCAAACCAAACTGAGACCAGGCCGCGGGCGAAAGAAGCCAGGCGGCGGCGATCTCAATGCCTTGCATAGCAAAGGTCACACCCTGCTGGACAATCGGCGGTAAATCCGCGGCCCATGCTGGCAATTCAGGCGGGGGGCCAAGGGAAAGCGTGGGTTCGTTTGGGCCCGTATCCGCAACCGCAGCCGCGGCACTTTCGGTGACCTGTGTATCCTCTTCCATAGCGACCCCGCTTGCCAAACTAATTTACTGTACCATCCTTTGGCAGCGGGATGGCTGATGAACAAGAGCAGATGAACACGTATGACGACGATCCAACCTGCCCGCTATGCGGAAGGGTGATCCCTCCCGGCGTGCTTCAAAGCCTGCACGACCTCATCCCAAAATTGAAGGGCGGTAAGGGCGGACCGACGGTTTTGATGCATCATATCTGCGGCCTTATGTATCAAACGCACCAAACATGCGCACATGTTACATGCTAAACTCAGCGCATGACACGATATTACTACCGCCCATTGAAGGACGAAACGCTTGTAAGCGCGCTTCACTTCTAGAAGTGTCGCATGATGCGTGACGAGGCCGATGGGGTGCGCCACGCCGATGCGCTGATACGGTCGCTTGGTGTTGACCCTGATATGCTGCCAGTCCCAACCAAAACGATGCGATCCTACAAGCGCGGGGAGGCCCCTAGGGCGATCCTAGCGGCGCTGCGGGATGGCCCACTTACAGGACGCCAGATTGCGGACAGAATGGATGGGTACGGCTCGCCAGAAAGGGCGTGCAAGTACACGTATCAGGCCCTAAATGCGATGAAGCAAAGGGGGCTTGTGGTGAATTAAGGTGGGGTATGGAGGCTAGATCAGCCTACCCTTTAACCAACCAAATGCCTTGGGTCAGAACTGTAAAGAATAGGCTCCAAACAGCCACCAAAAAAGACAACTTGAAGTAACCGTTGTATTCGCGCCTTTGTGCATTGTTTTCGTCAATCATCTCGTCGGTGTAAGCGCCAATTTGGGAATACACGGCTTCCAAATTTTCGCCCGCCTCAATGTCTTGAGCAAAATCGGAATACTTTGCGCCAGCTACATTGAACTTGGACGGCAGCACAGAGTACCATGCCAAGTAGGCAGAAAATAACAGCGCAGCTGCGCCAAACAGCATTGCAATAGGTGCTGGGGACGACTGAGCTAAGCCGCAAAGGATTGCGGCAACTGCGATTTGTATACCAGCGAAATTCATTGAGCGTTGGTCAGAGAAGTTTGCTGCCTCAAACTGCTTCTCAAGTTTTAGTTGACTCATGGCCGCAGCCCTCTCGATAAGACTACCCGTCATTAGTTTCCTTTCGAAAGAATTTTGCGCGATGAAAAAGCCTGAGCCGATAGAGAGAGGGATAAAGACAATACCGCCAAAACCAGTTCCTCGCCCACCCAAACCAAGCTCGAGTTAGGTTAACAATTCCTGAAATCAGAGTACCACAAAACACAATTATCGCAACACTTTCAAGATAGTTACACCTTCTACGCCGCCCGCTGCTAGTAACCTTTCCACTGGCGCGATACAGGCGAACCCATCGCATTTGACACCACCAGCTTGGCCAGCGTGCCGTTGTCGGTGCGGCGGTTATCTTCCAGCCATGCGGCGTGGTTTGCGCATTGGTGCAGGTACTGCGGGCTAACGCAGTGGTGCTGGCCTTCCACCATACCGATTTCTCTGACAGCCGCCTTGGCTTCCGTAGCTGTCATCTCCATCGAAAATTCGGTTGTTGTTTTTGTTTTCTTACAGTGGGCTGAACTAACAGTTGCCTTTCCGTCCGGATCATTGGCGACGGCAGCTAGTGTTCCAACAGTGTCTGACAATTCGGATTTGCTTGCTCCGTTAAGGCGTCC
>CALKJA010000122.1 GCA_937995865.1 uncultured Paracoccaceae bacterium
CTCCCCATTTTTGGGGAGCTTTCCTCTCTAAGAATCGCGCTATATCATTGTAATCGTAGGTTGTGTTAACCTCGAATTAACTTTCATTAATGAGGCTGACGTGGACAAGAAATGGATTTTGGATGTCCTCGGAGATCTGCATGACTATGCAGATGAACACGGCATGCCGGACACGGCGTTGCATCTAGGTGCAGCGTTGCGCATGGCGCAACGCGAGGCGTTCTCTCACGGGCGCGATGCCCATCAGGGAGGGGCCTTTTTAAGGGTCGTCGAAGCGGATGGAACGACTGCGGGAACAGTTTATCGAAAAACTGGAACTGGCGGCAACGCATGAAGACTTGCAGGAGCGGTCAGAGGCCCTGCGAGACTATTATCATGTTGATCATATCATCTATCACTGGGTGTCATCGAAAGGTGAGCAATATGGGTGCGGAACATATGATCCGGCTTGGGTCCAGCGCTATCTTGATCAGGATTATTTGAGGGTCGATCCAGTGGTGATCGGGTGCTACAGCCGGTTTCATCCGGTGGATTGGAAGCGGCTCGATTGGTCTGGCAAGGCTGCCCGTGATTTCCTGCGCGATGCGCAGAAACATGGGGTCGGCAACCAAGGCTATTCCATTCCAATCCGCGGCCCGAACGGACAATTCGCGCTCTTTACCCTCAATCACAGCTGCGATGATCCCACATGGGAGGCGTTCACCGATTTGCACCGCCGAGAGCTGTTGTTGATCGCGCATCTGTTCAATCAAAAGGCGCTGGAATTTGAGGGGGAGGCCGAAAGTGGTCCGCAAAAGCCACTCTCCCCGCGAGAGATTGACGCTATGACGCTTCTCGCCGTTGGCTATAGCCGTGCGCAGGTCGCGAATTCCCTGTCCATAAGCGAGCACACGCTGCGCGTTTATATAGAAAGTGCCCGCTTTAAGCTGGGGGCGATGAACACAACACATGCGGTGGCGCGTGCGATGCAGCAGGGGTATATTGTTGTGTAAACGTACCGGCTTAGGATGCGCCCGGCTTTCGCGGCAGGTGGGCGATCCTGCGCATGCGGTGCCGCAGCGCTTGGGTCCTCGGCACATCCATCTTAGAAACATTCTAAGCAGACTTGTCTCCACCCCATTGAGACATCATATTAGAGCTAATCTCCAAAGGAGCCTTGGCCATGTTCATCCAAACCGAATCCACCCCGAACCCTGCGACGCTCAAATTCCTCCCCGGCCAGACCGTGATGGACATGGGCACTGCCGATTTCCCAAATGCAGATGCCGCCGGCGCGTCACCTCTTGCTGGGCGCATCTTTGCGGTCAGCGGCGTGCAAGGTGTATTCTTTGGGCATGACTTCGTAACTGTGACCAAGGCCGATGATATCGAATGGGATCACATAAAGCCCGCGATTCTTGGCGCTGTGATGGAGCATTTCCAATCCGGTGATCCTGTTATGGCGGGCGATGCTGCGCCGAAGTCTGGCCACGCTGAGCATACAGGCGAAGACGGTGCGATTGTCGTACAGATCAAAGCGCTCCTTGACGAACGGGTGCGCCCCGCAGTGGCGCAAGATGGCGGCGATATCACCTTTCACGGGTTTGAGCGCGGCGTTGTTTATCTTCATATGCAGGGCGCGTGCGCTGGCTGTCCTTCTTCGACCCTGACATTGAAGATGGGCATCGAAAACCTGCTTCGCCACTACATCCCCGAGGTTGTAGAAGTGCGCCCCGTCGCCGCCTAATGCCGGTCCATCGTGGTCAATGCTATTGTGGTCAGACGCGTGTCATAGCACGTACCGATCCACAGACGATTGCCTATTGCCATTGTACATCGTGCCGACGCCAATCCGGCGCGCCGGTCTCTGCCTTTGCGGCGTTTGCCGAGGCAGATGTGCACTTTGAGCCCTCCGAGGGTTCTGCCGCCACACCAAGCCCGGGCGTATCCCGCGCGTTTTGTTCGGGGTGCGGTTCGGCCACGGCCGCGCGGTATGTGTATCTTGAGGGGCAGGTATATGTGCCCATTGGGCTCTTTGACCAGCCATCAGCATTTGAACCGATCAGCCATTCCCATGCCGGCGAGGCGATTGGCTGGCTGCACCTGTCGGATGACTTGCCACGCAGCGCTGCCAGTGACCGGGATCGGTTGAGAACCGCAAAATGAGTGCCATCCTAGTTTTTGATACCTCCGGGCCGCATGTTGCTGCTGCGCTTCTTTATAAGGGCGCATTGACCACAAAGATTGAAGATATGCCGCGCGGGCAAACAGAACGGCTGATGCCGCTTTGCGAAGATCTGATGACACAAGCGGGCTTGGGTTGGACGGATCTTAGCAGAATCGGCGTTGGAACGGGCCCCGGCAATTTCACTGGCATACGCATCAGCGTGAGCGCAGCACGGGGGCTTGCCTTGGGATTGTCCGTACCTGCGGTGGGTGTGTCACTATTCGAAACAACGCGCTGCCTAAGCGGTTCGGCTGAGGTCTGTGTTCCTGCGCCGCGTGGGCGGTTTTACACAAGCGCCGCACCCGATGATGCCCCGCAGATGGACACGGCTCAAAGCGGCGCATCTTCGGGCGATTATCTCTTTGCCGCACATTTGGCAGTGATGGCGGATCTAACGGCTGCGGCGCCCGATGATGCACCAAAGCCCAAGCCACTTTATGCCCGAGCGCCGGATGCCGCCCCGCCGCGAGACGCGCCGCCTGAGTTGATAGACTGATGGATGCGGTCGCACTTGCTGCGCTGCATGATGCGGCCTTTGGCGTGCCCCGCGCACATGGTTGGGGTGCCAAGGAGTTCGCCGCGGCGTTTGACGATCCCACTTCGCTCTTGATTACAGCGGATGGTGGCTATGCGCTCGCGCGCCGCTTGGGCCCGGACGCTGAGCTGCTTTTGATTGCAACGGACCCGGCACAGCGCCAACGCGGCATGGCCGCGGCCCTTCTTGCTGCGCTTGAGGCTGAATTGGCCCAAACCGGGAGCGATGTGCTTTTCTTGGAAGTCGCAGAAGGCAACACCGCTGCGCGCGCGCTTTACGACCGTGCAGGATTCGCGGAAATTGGACGCAGGCGTGCCTATTACCCAGATGGCGGCGATGCGTTGACGCTGTCAAAACCGCTTGATGCAGCCAAAAGCAGCAAAACACTGAATAATTTCTGACCATGTGCCTAAAGAACGGGACTTGACCCTGAGAAAGCAGTTGACGCCCGCCGAGCGGTCCGTTGAAATCCCCCATGATCTAAAGATCGAAACAAGGCTGGGGGGCTTTGCGCGTATCTGCCAATGCGCACCCCGCCATACAACATGGGGAATACCACATGACACTGACAACCAAATTGCTAAGCGGCGCGGCCGCGCTGGCGCTGTCTGCTACAGCAGTGGCCGCAGAGCCTGCGATCATTTTTGACCTTGGCGGGAAATTTGACAAATCCTTTAACGAAGCGGCCTTTGGTGGCGCAACGCGCTGGGCCGAAGAAACCGGCGGCTCCTTCCGCGAAGTTGAGCTGCAAAACGAAGCGCAACGTGAGCAAGCGCTCCGCCGCTTTGCCGAAGCCGGCTCCAACCCAATCGTCATGGCCGGCTTTGCCTTCGGCGGCGCGCTGGGTGATGTTGCAGGCGACTACCCGGATACATCCTTTGTTATCATCGATATGGTCGTAGACGCGCCGAACGTGCGCTCTGTGGTCTTTAACGAGCACGAAGGCTCCTATCTTGTGGGTATGCTGGCTGCGATGGCGTCCGAGTCAGACACAGTTGGCTTCATCGGCGGCATGGATATCCCACTGATCCGCAAATTCGCCTGTGGTTATGCGCAAGGCGTGAAAGCTGTAAGCCCAGACGCGACAGTGATTGCCAACATGACCGGCACAACACCGTCCGCATGGAATGACCCGGTAAAAGGTTCAGAGCTTACGCTGGCGCAAATCTCGCAAGGTGCGGACGTGGTATATGCTGCAGCAGGCGGCACAGGCGTTGGTGTTCTTCAAACAGCGGCTGACGAAGAGATCCTTTCGGTCGGCGTCGACAGCAACCAGAACTACCTGCACCCAGGCAAAGTTCTGACCTCTATGCTCAAGCGAGTCGACAACGCTGTCTTCAGCGCATTCTCCGACGGTCCGGGCCTTTCCACAGGGTTCAACATTATGGGTTTGAACAACGATGGTGTTGGCTATGCCGTCGACGAATTCAACAGCGACCTGATCTCAGCTGAGATGACGGCCTCTGTTGAAGCAGCCAAGGCAGCGATCATCGCCGGTGAGACTATGGTCCACGACTACACATCCGACGAAACGTGCCCGGCCCTTACTTTCTAGGGTGACGGTCTAAGCAAGACCAGGGATGGGCTGCGTTTCAGCGGCCCATCCTTCTTACTGATGCCGCATGGCGGTATTGCTCAAACCAGTTGCAATTCGAAAGACACTCCCATGCGCACAGCCTTCGAAACATTCTTCAGCAGCTGGGCAATGACGGATAGCGCAGAGCGTGGCGCAGCCATCGCAGCCTCGCTAACGGATGACGCAACCTATGCTGATCCCCGCTCACAAGGGCGCCTGATCGGGCATGATGCGATCTCAGATTATGTAGGCATGTTCTCAGCAAACGCGCCCGGCTGGACAGCGACTGTTGTCAGCTATGATGAGGTTGGCGGTTTTCAGCGCGGCAAAGTCGCCTTTGGCGGCGCAGGCCCGGATGGCAAAGACATGGTCCAGCACGGCACCTACTTTGGCGAAACAGATGAAAGCGGCAAGCTGATGTTGCTTGTCGGCTTTGCGGGAGAGTAAGGCGTATGATGACCCCGGCGATTGAGCTCCGCGGAATTTCCAAAGCCTTTGGGCCTGTACAGGCAAACAAAGACATCTCTATTTCGGTTCAACCGGGAACAATTCACGGCATCATCGGGGAAAACGGCGCGGGTAAATCCACGCTCATGTCGATCCTTTATGGGTTCTACAAGGCCGATGCAGGCGAGATTTTTATTCGTGGCAATCGCACCCTCATTCCTGACAGTCAGGCAGCGATTTCGGCAGGTATCGGTATGGTGTTCCAGCACTTTAAGCTGGTCGAGAACTTTACCGTGCTTGAAAATATCATTCTCGGTGCAGAAGACGGCGCGCTGCTTGGTCCGTCGCTGTCCAAAGCCCGCAAAGAGCTGCAGGCCCTTGCGGATGATTATGGGCTGAGCGTTGATCCAGATGCGCTGGTTGAGACGCTTTCAGTTGGCTACCAGCAGCGGATTGAAATCCTTAAGGCGTTGTATCGCAAGGCAGATATTCTGATCCTTGATGAACCTACCGGTGTGCTGACCCCGGCGGAAGCAGATCAACTTTTCCGTATCCTTGATCGGCTACGGGACGAGGGTAAGACGATCATCCTGATCACCCACAAACTACGCGAGATTATGGAC
>CALKJA010000123.1 GCA_937995865.1 uncultured Paracoccaceae bacterium
GTATTTGGAAAGATGAAGGCGGGTTAAGGCCTTATGGGGACCAGCTTAAGAAGTTCGCGATCATGCGCAGCCCGGTAGCCTGGCTTTTCTCTGGGTGGAATTGCATGCCAATCATTGTGTCTTGGCCTATCACGGCGGTGATGTCGGCGCCGTAGCTGGCGTAAGCCAACCTTTCGGCCGGTGTATCAACTCGGACGTGGTAAGAGTGCACAAAATAGGCGTGATCCCCGGTTTGGATCCCGTTGAAAACCGGGTGGGGGGCCTCAAGCACCAGATCGTTCCAGCCCATATGCGGAACTTTCTGACCGTCTGTAACCGGGATCGGGGCAACAGTGCCGCCAACCCAGCCAAGCCCTTGAGTTTGTGTATATTCTAACCCAGAGGTGGCCATGAGTTGCATGCCAACGCAGATGCCCAGAAAAGGTCGCGCTTTATCTTGGACGGCTTCGATCAAAGCATCATAGCACCCAGATGTGCGCAAGGCTGCAGCACAGGCAGGAAACGCCCCATCTCCCGGGAGCACGATCCTATCGGCGCTTGCGATCTCTTCGGGGCGGTTGGTCACAATCACATCGCCGGCATTGGTTTCGCGCGCCATCCGCTCAAACGCCTTTTGGGCGGAATGCAGGTTGCCGCTCTCGTAATCGATAATGGCTGTAAGCATGAGACTAAAGCGCACCCTTTGTAGATGGGATTGCATCCGATTTGCGCGGATCTGTTTCCAAAGCATCGCGCAAGGCACGTGCAACGGACTTAAACGCCGCTTCTGCGATGTGATGGCTGTTGAGCCCGTGGAGCATGTCCACATGCAGCGTCATTCCGCTGTGGGTGCTGAACGCCTGAAAGAACTCGCGGACCAGTTCACAATCAAAGGTGCCAATCTTGTCTGTTGGTAGCGCCACGTTCCAGATTAAGAAGGGCCGCCCAGACAGATCCAGCGCCGTGCGCACCAGTGCGTCATCCATCGGCAGCAAGCAATCGCCGTATCGGCGGATGCCGCGCTTGTCGCCCATAGCCTGCGCCAGCGCTTGACCGAGCGCAATGCCAACATCCTCAACGCTGTGGTGGTCGTCGATGTGTAGATCACCCTCGCAGCGCACCGACATATCGATCAAAGCATGGCGCGCGAGCTGATCAAGCATGTGGTCAAAGAACCCAACGCCTGTGCGGTTGTCATAACTGCCCATGCCGTCCAAATCGAGTGTGACGGAAATTTCGGTCTCGGCGGTTTTGCGGGTGATAGTGGCGTGGCGCATTTGGTGTCTCCAGGTGCCCGAATAGAGCGCCTTATAGCAGGCCCGCACGGCTTTAAAAGAAGTGTGGGGCAGGGACGGCTGACTTGCGACACCAAGACCACAATGCCGACAAATGCCACGACCATTGAAAAGACAGTAAGAAACGAAAAAGGTCGCCCGAAGGCGACCTTATTTCCGTCCTCACTGAGTGAGGATATTGGAGCGGGCGAGGCGATTCGAACGCCCGACCCTAACCTTGGCAAGGTTATGCTCTACCCCTGAGCTACGCCCGCGTCCTGTGGGTGAGGGGGAGATAGCCACAAGGACGGCGAGCTGCAAGGGCTTTTTTCAGGGCATGTGGGTTTTTTCCGGCAAGCTGCACTCAGGCCGAGTGAGCATCGTGATCAACCAATGGCGGCGGCCCTGTGACGGTATCGATCAGCAGGCGAGCTTGACCTTGATCGATCGCAAGCAGTCCGTAACCACCCGGTTCTGTTGTGGACTCCGACGTGGCGGTTTCACCGACTTGCATGGGGGCTTGGTGGCATGTTGATGGCAACACCGCATAAGCCAGATTGCCCCAGGCGCCCACGATGCTGCGGTGCACGTGACCATGCACGCAAAGCTGTACCTTGCCGCTGGCGCGAAAAAGGGAAGCGATGTGCACCCCGTTGCGCAATGCGATCTTGTCCATGCCGCCAATCCCGACAGAGCCAAAGGGATGATGGCTCAGAACAACCACAGGCCCCGGTGCGCGCGCAAGTTGATCGATCAGCCATTTTTCGCGCTCGGCGCATATCAGGCCTGCGTGCAGGATGGGCCCCGCTTCCTCTAATGTGTCAAGAATCAGAATGGTCAGCCCACCGATCGCAAGCGCGTGGTTCTGAAACGCGCCATCCTCAAACACCGTTGCAAACCCGTCGCGGCGGTCATGGTTGCCCAAAGTCATGGTCACAGGAATATCTGTGGGCAAAAGCGCCTTGAGGGCTTCATATTCCGCAACCGTGCCGTGATGAGTGAGATCTCCGAGTAAGATCAAATGATCTACATGCGGCTGGCGCGCACGGGCAAAAGCCAACGCTTCTGAAAACCGGGCGGCGGGATCAAGCCCGACGATCCGTTCCCCGGGCGGCAAAAGATGCGGATCAGAAAGGATCAGGACTCGCTTCAACGGGCGCTACAGTACAGCATGGGCCAACAGGCCAAGAGCGGCCGCCGCGATCATTGTGAGGGTTAGAACCATCCCACCAACGCGTGCGCCCATCACCGGCGGGCTGACCGAAAAGCCCCAGCCATGCAGAACACGCCCAGCCAAAAGCAGAAGCCCCAGAATATGGACGGCAATCAAAGGCGCGCCCTGCGCTTCAACCAATGCAAGAAGCATAAGCGCAATAGGTGCGTATTCGGCGCAATTTGCCTGCGCGCGCATCCGCTTGAGCAAACTTTTGTCACCGTCGTCACCCAGACCTATCTTATTGGAGCGGCGATAGCGGATCACACGCGCAGAAAGCACAAGAAAAACCAAAGCAATGAGTGCAGCATAAAAGGACGTCACGGGAAACATAGGGAACTCCTAAATTCATTTGGTGGGGTTAGTTGAAATCGCCGGTGCAGGTGACGAAGTTGTTTTCGCTTAAGCGGTCCAGACGCCCGGATTTGAAAATCGCATAAGTAAATCCGCCTGAGGCACCAACATAGGTCACACATTGCTCACCACCCCCAAGAAGGGCGGTATCACCGGCAGGACCAAGCACGCGCGAAACTTCGGCTTTGGAGGCACCATCCAGTGATGCAGTCACAGCGCCAGCGGATGCACCAGGAGCGCCTACACTGATAGCCGCGCCTGAGCGTTCGCCCGGTGCGGCCAAACAGCCGCTCAAGAGGAGAGAGACAAAAAAGGCAGGTAAGAAACGCATATCGAGACTCCAACAGTCGAGCCTAGAGTGCCGGGGGTGGGGAGGCAGGTGCAAGGGGATAGTGATCCGTGCGCGCAAACCGCTAGTCAACGCTAACAATGTCCAACTCTGGGCCCGTGCTGCGCAAGTGCAAGACGCCATAACCCGGCGCCGCATCACCGGGTGCGATCCCTTTGCCATCAGAGCTTGTCGTAAGGCCAAAGCCTACTGCTGGGACGGATAGGACCATCACACCCGCTTTTTGAACGCTCAGCGCTTGATGCACATGGCCAGTGACGATGAGGTCAGCCTGATTGCACAATTCCAAAACTTGCGCACCGTTTCGCAGACCAATCGCGTCAAAGAAGGGAATACCAAATACAACCGGTGGATGGTGCATGATAAGCGTTGTGCGACCGTCCCATGCGCTTTGTATCGTCGCCCGCAACCAAGCCAGCCGCGCGTCACATAAAATACCGCTATGGCGCGGTGATGCGAAAGGATCGAGCGTATCGAGACAGATCACACGATGCGAGCCAAAGGTCAAAACGGACTGCGCAAAAGGGGCTGGTGCATCCGGGAAGGCGGCTGCAAATGCTTCCCGGTCATCGCTATTGCCCATCATGCAGGTCACGGGCGTTGGCCAATCCTGAAGCGCTGCTTTTAAGTGGCTATAACCCGCAACGGTTTCACTCAGATCCCCGGCAATGATCAGATGATCGGCATCCGCGTGGTGAGCGCGCGCATGGGCTAAAGCAACAGCAAGTCGCGCATCCGTATTTTGGCCGACAACCTTACCGGCGTTTCCTGTCAGATGTGGATCTGACAGGACAATAAGCTTGGCTTTGGCGCTCAATCCAACTCAACCAGCAGGTCTTTAGCATCGATCTGGCCGCCCGGCGTTACATGCACGGCTTTGACCGTGCCGTCGCGATCCGCATGGATGCCGGTTTCCATTTTCATGGCTTCGATTGTGAGAAGCATATCGCCCTCTTTCACCGCTTGGCCCGTTTGCACGGCCACGCTGGCAACGACGCCGGGCATGGGGGCGCCTACGTGGTTGGCATTGCCAAGCTCGGCTTTGGGGCGCGAGACTTGGGTTGCTTTCACAGCGCGGTTTGGCACACGGATCACCCGAGGCTGACCGTTAAGTTCGAAGAAGACCTTCACATCGCCGTCTTCATTCGTTTCGCCCACGGCTTGCATACGGATTTCAAGCGTTTTGCCGGGGTCAATTTCGGCAGTGATTTCATCGCCCGGGCTCATGCCATAGAAGAACGTCTTAGTGGGCAAGGTGCGCACCGGGCCATAGGTCACGTGGCGAGCCTGATAACCCGTAAAGACTTTGGGATACATCAGGTATCCGTTCAGATCCTCATCATCGATTTCAAGCCCATCCAAATCGGCCGAAAGCTGCGCGCGTGTTGCTTCAAGGTCAACGGCGGCCATTTCGGCGCCTGCACGCTTCGTGCTTGCTTTTTCGCCCTTTAGGATCTTTTTCTGGATTGCTTTGGGCCAGCCACCGGGAGGCTGCCCCAGATTGCCGCGCATCATATCGATCACGGAGTCAGGGAAGGCCACGTCAACCTCAGGGTCTTCGACCTGATCTTGCGTCAACCCTTGTGAGACCATCATGAGCGCCATGTCCCCAACAACCTTGGAAGAGGGCGTGACCTTCACGATATCACCGAACATTTGGTTCACATCCGCATAGGTCTGCGCGACCTCGTGCCAGCGCTCCTCAAGCCCCAGCGAGCGCGCTTGCGCTTTGAGGTTTGTGAACTGACCGCCGGGCATTTCGTGCAGATAGACCTCAGACGCCGGCGCCTGAAGGCCGCTTTCGAACGCGGCGTAGTGACCGCGGACCGTCTCAAAGTAATTGGAGATGTCACGGATCGCGCCGATATCCAGCCCGGTGTCACGGTCTTGCCCCTGGAGCGCCTCGACAACCGTGCCCAGCGTCGCTTGGGACGTGTTGCCCGAGAAACTGTCCATCGCGGCGTCCACTGCATCTACTCCGGCCTCAGCACAAGCAAGGATCGTGGCGGACGCGATGCCCGCAGTGTCATGCGTATGGAAGTGGATCGGCAACCCGACCTCTTGCTTGAGAGCCTTGATCAGCACACGCGCAGCGGCCGGTTTGAGCAGGCCGGCCATATCCTTGAGGCCCAGCACATGCGCGCCTGCTTTCTCAAGATCCTTGGCCATCGCAACATAGTATTTCACATCATACTTGGCGCGGTCCGGGTTGCCGATATCGCCGGTATAGCAAACGGTGCCTTCGCAGATTTTGCCGTTCTCCTGCACCGCGTCCATAGCAACGCGCATGTTTTCAACCCAGTTGAGGCTGTCGAACACACGGAACACATCAATGCCGGTTTCAGCGGCCTGTTTGACGAAGAATTGCACCACATTGTCAGGGTAGTTTGTGTAGCCGACGCCATTGGCACCGCGCAGCAACATTTGCGTCATGATATTGGGCATCGCGGCGCGCAAATCTCGCAGGCGTTGCCACGGGCATTCCTGAAGGAAGCGATACGCCACATCAAAGGTTGCACCGCCCCAGCACTCCATTGAGAAGAGCTGCGGCAGGTTGGCCGCATAGGTGGGAGCTACGCGGATCATGTCGATGGACCGCATACGTGTGGCCAACAAAGATTGGTGCCCGTCGCGCATCGTGGTGTCTGTGATCAGCAACTGAGGCTGCTCTTTCATCCAGTCGGCCACAGCTTGTGGACCAAATTCCTCAAGAATGTTGCGTGTGCCAGGAGTCGGCGCCTCGGTGACTGCAAGCGGCGGGCGCGGGTCTTTGACATCCGCCGCGGGTTTGGGTCGGCCTTCGGTCTCAGGGTGCCCATTGACCGATATATCAGCCACATAAGTCAGGATCTTGGTCGCCCGGTCACGGCGCTTCTTGAACTGGAACAGCTCAGGCGTCTCATCGATGAACTTGGTGTGGTATTCATAGTTCAGAAAGGTTGGGTGCTTGAGCAGGTTCTCTACAAAAGCGATGTTTGTGCTCACGCCGCGAATTCGGAATTCGCGCAAGGCGCGGTCCATTCGGGCGATCGCCGCCTCAGGTGTCTGCGCCCAAGCCGTTACTTTCTCAAGAAGCGAGTCGTAGTAGCGCGTAATCACCGCCCCGGAATAGGCCGTCCCGCCATCCAGACGGATGCCCATGCCGGTTGCGCCGCGATACGCAGTAATGCGGCCATAATCAGGGATGAAATTGTTCATCGGGTCTTCGGTTGTGACCCGGCACTGGATTGCATGGCCCTGCAGACGCACGTCATACTGAGACGCCACACCTGTGGCTTCCATGAGCGATTTGCCTTCAGCGATTTTGATCTGGGCCTGCACGATATCGATGCCTGTGACCTCTTCGGTCACGGTGTGCTCAACCTGCACGCGCGGGTTTACTTCGATGAAATAGAACTTACCGGTTGCCATATCCATCAAGAATTCGACGGTCCCTGCACATTCGTAATTTACATGCTCACAGATCTTGCGACCTAAGGCACAAATCTCTTCGCGCTGGGCGGGGCTCAGATATGGGGCAGGGGCGCGTTCAACAACCTTTTGGTTGCGGCGCTGAACCGAACAATCGCGTTCGTAGAGGTGATAAATCTCGCCAAAACTATCCCCAAGAATCTGCACTTCCACATGGCGTGCTTTGAGGATCATCTTTTCAAGATAGCCCTCGCCATTGCCAAATGCGGCCTCAGCCTCGCGGCGGCCCTCAAGCACTTTTTCCTCAAGCTCATCTTCAGACATGATTGGGCGCATGCCGCGTCCGCCGCCGCCCCAACTTGCTTTAAGCATAAGCGGGTAGCCAACCTCGGCCGCCTCTTTCTTGAT
>CALKJA010000124.1 GCA_937995865.1 uncultured Paracoccaceae bacterium
ACAACAAGCAATGAAGTTTTCTTTCTGGTAGTGTAAAGCCTAGAATGTCTTCATTTGCGGCGACAGGCCAAACCTGAATAATGCTGTCCCAGAGGACGTGCCGAAACCCGTCAAAAGCACGATCGTTGCGATGCGCTCTGGCGAGGCTTCTGTATAGATCGCCAAAGGCCTTGTTTGGTAGATCACCTGCACCTGAAGCGTCGGCAGCAAGTTTTTTGTAGGCATCGCTGACCGCGTCGTTCCCTTTTGATGCTATGTCAAAACCTGTGCGTTGTGCAGCCCTCATATAAGTGAATTCGTTAGGGTGTTTCTCGTTTCGCAGCCGCAACATCTCTGTTCCTAGAAGTCGGCAAAATGCTGTCGCTGCGTAGAGGGAATTATCAACTAGGCACGTGGGATCATGTCCGTTTTCGAGGCGCTGATCGAGCCACAGATCATAAGCGGTCGGCCGAATTTGCGCCTGATCAAATAATCCGTCTTGAATGTCCTTGGAAACTTCGAAAAGCCTTGCTCCGATGTTGAAGCGTTCAACAGGCCTTTTCCGCTCCCACAGTGTAACTAATGGGTGTTTGTGTCGAACGCAGACTAACATATCTCGCAGTTGCCATTCACCGCGCATCGCCATCGCTGCCAATGGCCTTTCTGGATCCGTTTCAGCATCTTCTTGCAAGCAAATGGGGCATCCACGAACCCTTGGGTTCTTCAGGGCGCGGGAAACGAACTCCTCACCACGGAAAATCATACGCACATCGTCGGATTTTTCCGCTGTCCACGCTCTCAAAGTAGAGACAGACTTGGCATCGAGGCCACCGATCGCAGCGATGATATTCAGAACCTCCTCATTTGGGTCGATCAGCTTCTTTATCGAGAAGCCCATATCTACACAGAAATCCACTGTATCCACCCGGTTCATTGCGGCCATGCGTGAAACGAATGAATGCAACGTTTCACGGTGAATGGGTTCAGGTCTTAGAGCTAACGGCTTCATGAAAGATCTTTGTATCAGGCTAAGGGGGGTGTACCCCAATAAAGGTGTCAGACAACTGAAAAGCGGTACTTCCAGCCGATTGAAGTCTAAACTGATATAGGCCACTACTCGTGGATAAGTTGTCCCTCGAATTCGACGGGCTTAAAATATTTGAGGACATAAATGAGCATTGAAAAGACGCTATTTGCAGCTGCGGACAAAATGCGCGGTTCGATGGACGCCGGTGAATATAAACACATCGCACTTGGTATGTTGTTCTTGCGCTATGTATCGATGTCTTTTGAGCGCTTACATACCCGGCTAAGCGAGGACGAATACTCTGACGCTGAGGACCGCGATGAATACTTGGCCGAGAGCATCTTCTGGGTGCCGGAAAAGGCGCGCTGGTCCATGCTCGCCAAGCAATCCAAAGACTCCAAAATCGGTATCATGATCGATGACGCCATGCGCGCGATTGAGGCTGACAACGAAACCCTCAAAGGCGCATTACCCAAGGTCTTCGGCAAGGAAAGCGTCGATCGTGCTATGCTCACCGGTCTGATGGACCTGTTTTCTAACATTAAGCTGGAAGGCACCAAGGACGACTTCGACCTGATTGGGCGCATCTACGAATACTGCATTGGTGAGTTCGCAGGCGCTGAAGGCAAGCGTGGCGGCGAATTCTACACGCCCAAATCAATCGTCGACACACTGATCGAGATGATCGAACCCACCAAGGGCCGCGTCTATGATCCTTGCTGCGGCACCGGTGGTTTCTTTGTGCAATCTGAGAAATTCATCGACGCACATTCCGGCCAGATCGGCGACATCGCCATCTACGGTCAGGAACGCAACCACACTACCTTTGGTCTAGCCCGCATGAACCTTGCCATTCGCGGCATCTTTGCCGACATCCGGTGGAATTCCGAAGGTACGCTGGTGAAGGATGCTTTCCCCGATGAACGCTTTGACTACATCCTCGCCAATCCGCCCTTCAACATCTCTGACTGGTCGGGCGAACTACTGCGTGAAGACACGCGCTGGAAATACGGTGCGCCGCCTGTGGGCAATGCCAACTTTGGCTGGATCCAGCATATCCACCATCACCTGTCGGCGTCGGGCATTGGCGGCGTGGTCATGGCCAACGGCTCCATGTCGTCGATGTCAGGAGGCGAGGGAGATATCCGGCGCGCCTTGGTGGAACGCGACGCGGTGGACGCCATGGTGGCACTGCCAGGGCAGCTGTTTTACGGCACGCAAATACCGGCTTGCCTATGGATCATGGCCAAGGACAAATCCAACGGCATCGCCAAGGACGCCAAGCTGCGCGATCGGCGGGGTGAGGTGCTGTTCATCGACGCCCGCAAGATGGGCGCGTTGGTGCCTGGTAGCCGGAAGCAAAAAGAGATGTCAGAGGAAGAGGTCGCAAGAATCGCTCGGGCCTATCACGCTTGGCGGGGGGAGCCGGATGCTGGGGCGTATGAGGACGTGCCGGGCTTCTGCAAATCCGCCAGCATGGATGAGATCGCCAAGCATAACTACGTGCTGACCCCGGGCCGCTATGTGGGCGCAGGGGCAGTGGAGGATGATGGCGAACAATTCGAGGAGAAGTTCACCCGCCTGATGGGGGAACTGCGTGGTCAATTCGCCAAGGGTCGGCGGTTGGAGAAGGAGATCGAGGAACGATTGGGGGCGTTGGGATGAAGCCTTTTTCCGAAATTGGCGAACTTGTTGAGCAAAAAGTGATCTCCTTGCAGACAGGGCCGTTTGGATCACAACTTCATTCCTACGACTACATAGAAAACGGCGTGCCAGTTGTTCCAACAGAAGGCATTCAAGGGGGTCGTCTGGACCACTCCGTCTTACCAAAAATCTCGGCAGAAAAGGCATCAGAGCTGTCCCGCCACAAGTTGTTGGTCGGTGATGTTCTCTTTGCTCGCCGTGGCGCGCAAGCGACAGGAAAAACCGCGCGTGTAAGAGACAATGAAGCCGGGTTCATTTGCGGAACAGGGGCAATCCGAGCACGCATTCACGGAGAAGCTGTCTTAAACCGAGACTTCTTTGCCTGGTTCCTTACGACTCCAGATACTGTTGCTTGGATCCGCGAGCAGGCGATCGGCGCAACGATGCCTAACCTCAATCCAGGCATTATCAAAAGGATTGAGGTTCCCCTCTTTCCGCTGTCAGAACAACGCGAGATCGCGTCGATCCTCGGGGCTTTGGATGACAAAATCGAGCTGAACCGCAAGACGGCGGCGACGTTGGAGGAGATGGCGCGGGCGTTGTATCGGTCTTGGTTCGTCGATTTCGACCCCGTCCACGCCAAAGCCTCAGGCCGCACACCCTCTCACATGGACGCCACCACCGCCGCCCTCTTCCCCGACAGCTTCGGCGAGGATGGCCTGCCGGAGGCGTGGGAGTGGCACACTTTCGAGGACCTTTACACCGTCTTGGAAACAGGAAGACGCCCCAAGGGCGGTGTCTCGGAGATTTCTAAGGGTGTTCCAAGCATCGGAGCGGAAAGCATCAAGCGCGTTGGCGTTTTCGATTATGGGAAAACGAAGTTTGTTCCCCGCGACTACTTCGAGGGTATGAAAAAGGGAAAGCTCGCTGATGGTGACGTGCTTGTCTACAAAGACGGCGGGAAACCCGGGGAACTTCGGCCTGCGGTTTCCTATGTTTCGGAAGGTTTCCCGTTTTCTGAGGCTTGCATCAACGAGCACGTCTTCAGGGTTCGAGTAAAGGAGGAGTTAGGCCAGCACATCGCCTATCTCGCGCTCTCGGAAGAACATTGCATGTGGCAAATGCGAGAATTGGCAACAGGAGTGGCCCAACCGGGACTCAATCAATCAGCAATGAAGGCTCTTGCAACGATTTTGCCGGACGATCCCGTTTTGTTGACCGCCTTCACAAAGTTGGTTCAACCACTGCTTGATGGCTGCAACGAAAAAGCTGTGGAAAGCCAAACCCTCGCCACCCTCCGCGACGCGCTCTTGCCGCGCCTGATGTCTGGCGAGTTGCGCGTGGGCGCGGCCCACGAACAGGTGGAGGAGGTTGTATGATGCGCCATCGATCTTTGCATTTCCGGCGCCATCTACGCGATGTGGGGCGCTGGGTCTGGCGTGAACAGGAGGACGCGCTTCATTTCGGCCTAAAACTTCAGGAAGAAACAATCACGGAGATGCTCCTCTTACGCATGGCTCGTGATTTCTCATCGTCTGGATTGAAAGTAAACATGTTCAACCGGATCCAAGAAGGCGGTAGCAAGAGATACAAAAAAACCGGAAACGGTGCGGATTGGGAGTGGTTCATTGAGACTAATCATTGTGAAGTAGGTTTTCGTATTCAGGCCAAAGTGCTTTTTTCCGGTCTAACGCGCGGAGGTCGCTTGTCTGTTGGGAAATATGATGGATTGCTGAAAGACAAAAAGCAGACCACTGATTTGATAACGGGTGCCCGACCTAAGCGCTTTAATCCGATATATATATTCTACAATCATTCGTGGATTTCGGATCGTGTCTTGTTTTCTGCGTTAAAGGGGTCAAACGTCGCCTCTCCTACCGAATGGGGATGCTCAATTTCCACCGCAAATTTTATCTTGCATCAAACGGATAATAGTCTTTCCAGCCTTATCGGTGGCATGCTTCCTTGGCATATGTTTTTTGGTTTGGAGAAAGGGTGCGTGGCAAAGGAAGCCATGTTGAATATGGCAGGCGAACAAGAGTTTTTCTCTGAAACCCCTCGTCCAGAGTGGCTGAACTTCATGCGCGACGGTCCATTTGCGATGGACGAGTATTTGGCAGAACGGGACCTCGCTGGCGTCGCGTATTTTAAGATTAAGAGTTGAGAGTTCTTTAATGTTCCAAGTAAACCGTTCCGAAAACCGTCTAAAGAAGCTTGAAGAAAAGCGTTTTGCCGACCTCAACCTGCGCGAGCGGGAGCACTTGCAAGAGTGGCTGGCCAATCAGCCGGATGCCTTGGGTGAAGAACTGTTGATCATTCAGAAGAAATTCGACGGGTTTGCGGACACCCGTGAACGGCTCGACCTTCTGGCGCTCGACAAAGACGGACAGTTGGTTGTGATTGAGAATAAGCTGGATGACAGCGGTCGAGATGTGACGTGGCAGGCTCTGAAATACACCGCCTATGTGTCGGGACTGACCAAGTCGCAGATCGTTGATATCTATCAGCAATACCTCGACCGCTATTGTGGCGGCGGAAATGCTGTCGCCAACATTTGCGAGTTTCTCGAAGAAGAAGAGCTGGACGAGGTCGTTCTGAACCCCGGCAACGATCAGCGCCTGATGTTCATCGCCGCCAATTTCCGCAAAGAAGTGACCGCCACGGTTTTGTGGCTTCGCGAACATGGCATCGACGCGCGATGTTTCCGCGTGACGCCTTACACTTTCGGAGACGAGTTGTTTGTCGATATTCAACCCGTCATCCCCACCCCAGAAGCTGCGGATTTCATGATTGGGATGGCAGAGAAAGAGACCGAAGCTCGCGGGGCGCAGGGTGAGCAGAAGAACCGCCACAAATTGCGACGCGACTACTGGGAAATGACGCTCGATGCGCTGAAAGAGGCCGGCGATACGCTGTATCAAAACATCAGTGCGGGGAAGGACCATTGGCTGAGTGCCGGGTCAGGGCTCCGCTCCTGCCCTTACGCACTCATCTTCGCTAAGTCTGAGATCAGGGTTGAATTCACTTTTGGCCGGGCCGATGCCGTTGAGAACAAGTGGTTGTTCGATCGGCTGATTGAAAAGAAGGACGAGATCGAAGCCGCGTTCGGCCATGAGATCGAGTGGCTCCGTCTGGACAACAAGAAGGCCAGCCGCCTGCAGTTTGGGCGCCCTTGCGAAGGATACAACCGCGAAGGCTGGCCTGAATACGTGGCTTGGCATGTCGAGCACATGCAGAAGTGGGAACGCGCGTTGAGGGGCCCCTTGGCGGAGTTGAACCAAGGCCTGAAATCCGGGGAGAACCTGATCTGATGGCGTGGGCAAGCGAAGCGGACCTTGAAGCGGTGTTCATGGAGGATTTGGGAACTCTTGGGTATTCCTTGCATCATGGATCCGAAATTTCACCTGAAATGCGAAATCCGATGCGTACCAGCTTTCGCGAAACTTTCCTGCTAAGGGTTTTTTTTGAGGCCCTCAAACGCTTGAACCCGGAGTTGCCAGATACGGCGATACAGGAAGCAGCCGCTCGCGTTCATGATGTGGTGTTTGCGACAGATCTGGTTCAGGAAAACCGCAGGTTACACGATCTGCTCGTCAATGGTGTGGCCCTGAGCTATTTCGCCGACGGGGAGGAGCGAAACGCGCGGGTGCAGCTTGTTGATTGGACCAACGAAAGCAACGATTGGCGTGCCGTCAACCAAGTGGACGTCGTCGGAAAGAACCCTCGCATTCCGGATGTCGTTCTGTTCTTAAACGGGCTGCCGTTGGTTGTAGTTGAGTTGAAAGGCACCGAAGGTGCGGACATCGACGCGGCGTATCGCCAGATCGATACCTACAAGGAAGACATTCCCGATTTATTCCGTTCAACGCTGCTGACGGTGATCTCGGATGGGTTCAACGCACGCTATGGCTCTCTTTCTGCCGGTCTTGACCGCTTTATGCGTTGGCGCACCGTAGATGGAGAGACGATTGAGGCGGAAAACTCGACCCTTGCATTGCAGACACTGACCCAAGGTTTGCTGACCCCCGAAACGCTCTTGGGCATGTTGCGATGGTTCGTAGTGTTCGAGGACGAAGGTAAAGGTCCAATCAAAAAAATTGCAGGCTATCACCAGTTCCACGCTGTGCGCAAAGCTGTCGAAACGGTGATTGGGGCCAGAGATACAGACGGAAAAGGTGGTGTCATTTGGCACACGCAGGGCAGTGGCAAGTCTCTTCTGATGACTTTTCTTGCGGGACGCGTAATGCACCACGCTGGGCTGGAAAACCCAACGCTGCTCGTGTTGACGGACCGTAATGATCTCGACAACCAATTGTTCGGAACTTTTGGCCGCTGCAAGGATCTTCTCGGGGAAGAGCCGGTTCAAGCTGATAGCATTGCCGCCCTCAAGACGCTTTTGAACAGAGAGGTCGGCGGGATTGTCTTTTCGACCATCCAGAAGTTCCGCCCCGAAAAAGGGGAGATATTCCCTGAACTTACGTCTCGGTCGAATGTGATTGTGATGGTCGACGAAGCGCATCGTACACAATATGGCTTTGAAGCTAAGCTGAAAAAAGACACGGGCGAAGTTCAGCACGGGCTGGCCTATCAGTTGCGGCAGGCGCTTCCCAATGCGGTCTATGTGGCCTTTACAGGTACTCCCGTCGATTTGGTCGGTGCAAACACCAGAAGCGTGTTTGGCGAATACATTGACGTCTATGACATCGCGCAAGCCGTTGAAGACGGCGCCACGGTGCCGATCTACTACGAAGCCAGAGTCGCGAAAATCGAAATGGACGACGACTTAAGCAGTGAGCTTGATGAAGAGTTCGACGAGGCCACTGAAACACTGGAGGAGGATCAAGCTGCTGCTGCAGCGCGGAAATGGTCCCGTGTCGAAGCATTGGTCGGGGCTGAGAAACGTCTGGATACCGTGGTTGAGGATATCCTCACACATTTTGATGCCCGCATCGAAGCGATTGACGGGAAGGCCATGATTGTTTGCATGAGCCGCCGGATCTGTGTTGAAGTCTACGAGCGCATCGTAGCGGCGAGACCTGATTGGCACAGTGACACGGATGACAGCGGCACCGTGAAAGTCATTATGACAGGGAGTGCGACCGACCCAGCGGAATTCCGACCTCATGTACGCTCCAAGACCCGTCAGGAAGCGATCAGGAACCGTGCGAAAGACCCTGATGACCCTTTGAAGATCGTTATCGTGCGGGACATGTGGCTAACTGGTTTCGATGCGCCCTGTATGCACACATTATACGTGGACAAGCCCATGAAGGGGCACGGCTTGATGCAAGCTATTGCGCGCGTAAACCGGGTTTTCAGGAATAAGCCCGCTGGCCTGATTGTCGACTATATCGGTATTGCTGCGGACTTGAAGAACGCATTGGCGCACTATTCACATTCAGATCAACAGCAGACCGGTATTAGTGAGGCAGAAGCAGTCGCAGCCTTCATGGATGCACTCGATGTGGCGCGGTCACAGCTCCATGGCTTCGACTATTCCACCACTCTGGGTGGCACGCCGGCCGACCGACTGAAGATACTGCCAGCGGCGTTGAACCACGTCCTTGAAAAGGAACGAGATGAAGGCGAAGGTGCTGGTGCCGTAAAGCGCTTCAACGATGCTGTTGCGGGGGTGGTGAAGGCCTTCAAACTGGCTTCTGGGAGTACTCAAGCAAAATCAAGCACCGAAGAGGTCGCATTTTTCTCTGCTATTCGATCCGGATTGGAGAAAGTCGGTGCGGTTGGTCGGGTTGGTCACAACGGTTCGCCTGACTTCGCAATCCAGCAATTGGTGAACCGAGCCGTCGCATCTACGGAAGTAGTCGATATCCTTGAGGCCTGCGGGTTCGATAGACCGGACATCAGCGTCTTGTCAGATGCATTCATGATCGAAATTCAGAATATGAAGCACCGGAACTTGGCTGTTGAAGCGCTCAAAAAGCTCTTGAATGGAGAGATTACTTCGCGGACTCGCACGAACGTTGTACGCAAAGAAGAATTCTCAACACGTCTTGAGCAGGCCATTGCCAGCTATCATAATCGCAGCGTTGACGCGCTTCAGGTGCTGCAAGAGTTGATCGAGATTGCCAAAGATCTGCGAGATGAGCCTGAGGATGGGCTCAGTCAGGAAGAGCGAGCATTCTATGATGCGTTGGCTCAAAATAACAGCGCTGTCGAGATAATGAGCAATCAAGAGCTGCGGGTCATCGCAGCCGAACTCGTCGATACGGTGAGGAAGAACTCAGGTACAGATTGGTGGCGCCGCGATAATGTCAGGGCAAAAATGAGGGTGACCGTTAAGAAAATCTTGCAACGGCATGGCTTTCCTCCAGACCTTGCCACGGATGCTGTGAAGACAGTGTTGCGGCAAGCTGAGGCACTAGCAACTGCAATTCTTTGAGAGCCAAGTAAGATGGCCGTCAGGTGCTTCATGTTTGAGGTAACGGTCCAACGATGTGGCGCGCTACGAGGTGCGAAAAAGTTCCAGTGTCGGAAAATTAGATACCAATTTACGGTAAAAACCGGAACGCTTTTGCATGGTAGGGTAATCTCTCTATTCGGAAATGGTTTCTTGATGCAGAGGACGCAATTCGATGTAATGCCCTAGGTAGGGCGACCGATTTGCGGACAGGCCACCAGTTCAAGGATCGCATTGGACTTTATATAATGTAGCTCATGCACTGAAGAGGGTTCTGGAAGATGAGTTCTCTACTTTGGCCCCAGGACTTTTGTATCGCTGCATATGCTCGGACGAAGTCCAGTCACTACCAAATCTAGTCCAACGATCACCTGACCGCATGTGGCGTTTGTGCAGCCTGTTGCTTCGGGTGCCCCACGCGATCAGTGCCTCTAAAAAGGGACAATTTCTTTTCA
>CALKJA010000125.1 GCA_937995865.1 uncultured Paracoccaceae bacterium
CGCTTCATAATTTCCAAACGAAAATAAAGTCTTATGCGGAGGAAAGACAATGTCCAACATAATGAGAAGAACGTTTGCAGCGATGTCCATTGCGGCGCTCACTGCTGCAGCTCCAATTGCCGCGGCGGCGCAAGACAGCCCCGTCATTGCAAGCGTAGTGTTCCAAGGCGACCAATTCATGCAGTTCTTGCAGACCGGTGTTCGCGAGACAGCCGAAGCGGCGGGCGCAGAAGTGCTTGAGATCAATATCGACGGGGATTTGGCTCGCGAGATCCAAGCAATCGACACCTATATCGCGCGCGGAGTAGACGCGATAGTCATCGCCCCTGTCTCTGCACGCGATAGCGCGCCCGCCCTGAAGCGTGCCCGCGACGCCGGAATTGTTGTGATCGCATTGAATGGTGGTCTTGAGGATGGTACGATCGCAAATGCAACCTTCTCAACGGCCAACCGTGATTTGGGCGCCTCCACTGGTGCCGCCGCAGCCGCGTTTATTTCGGAAAATCTGGGCGGTGAAGCCAATGTTGCGACATTGGCCTTTTCATCGCTATTGCCCGAACAATCGGGGGACCGGACTGGCGGGTTTAAAGACGCCGTCGCTGAAGGCAATACAATCAACATTCTGTCCGAGCAGGACGCATGGATGCCTGAAGCGGCTGTTACGGTTGCGACAGACATTTTGACAGCCCATCCGGGAGTGAATGTGATTTATGCGGCGAATGAAGGCGGTACAGTGGGAGCCATGCAAGCCGTCCTTAATGCTGGCCGTGCTGGCGAAGTCTTTGTCTTCGGGATCGATGGATCCAAGCAATTGGCACAAGGGTTGTTGTCTGGCACCAACGTGCTGCAGGCCGTAACCGCTCAAGCACCGATCACAATGGGCAGCATGGGCGCTGACGCCGCACTCAAGGTCATGGCCGGCGAAGCTGTTGATGCACAAACCACGGTGCCCGCTTTGCTTTTGACCCGGGCAGACCCCGATGGTGTCATGAGCTTTATGGAAAGCATCCAGTAAGCGCCCATCATGGGACGAAAACATGCGAGGGGCTCAAGCTTGAGCCCTTTGCGATACCGGAGAGACAGGCCATGACCGAACTTTCGCTGAAAGACCTGACCAAACACTATGGATCGGTCAAAGCCCTCGACGGGTTTACTCATGTGTTTGAAGCCGGACAGGTGCACGCACTGATCGGCAAGAATGGGTCTGGCAAAAGTACATTCGTAAAGATGATTTCAGGCGCGGTCCAACCCACGCGCGGAACAATCCATGTGGGCGATAGTGAGGCGAATTTCACAACGCCCCGACAGGCTCAGGACGCAGGGATCGCTACAGTTTATCAAGAGCTCAGTCTTGTGCCAGAATTGTCCGTGGCTGAAAATATCTATTTGGGCAGGCTCCCGAAAAGACGCAGTGGTCTGATCGACTGGCGCAGGCTCAACCGGCTCACAGAAGAGCTTTTTCAAGAAATTGGTGGGCTTGAGATCTCCCCTTCGGCCCTGATCGCGGATTTGTCGGTTGGCCAACAGCAGATGATCGAGATCGTCAAAGCAATGAGCTTTCGCCCGCAAGTTTTGCAACTGGATGAGCCCACATCCGCGCTCGCCCAAACTGAGGTGCAGCATCTCTTCGCCTTGGTGCGACGGCTGCGCGCGCTTGGCGTCACGATCATCTATATCACACACCGATTGGCTGAATTGGGCATGATCGCAGATACAGTAACGGCGATCCGCGATGGGGTGTTTGTAGGCAGCGTACCGATTGATAAGGCAAGCCCTCCCGTAATTTTGGACATGATGTTTGGGGATCTGCCACCGCTGGTTCGTCCTGCGACACAGATTAAGCGTGAAGATCCGGTTCTAAGCGTCAGAAAACTTGCGCTTTTTCCATTTTTCAATGACGTGAACTTTGATCTCTTTGCCGGTGAGGTTCTTGGCATTGCCGGGATGCTCGGGTCCGGCCGGACGGAGCTTTTGCACGCGCTATTCGGGGCTCGAAAGCTGGATAGTGGAACCATGCGCGTGCGCGGTGACACCGTTGCCATGCCAGATATTCCAACTATGAAGTCGTTGGGGGTTGGGTATACGTCCGAAGATCGCAAACACGCCGGATTGGTGCAGATGCTATCATCGCACGCCAATCTGTGTCTGGCTGGGCAAGCAAAGATTGCGCCAAGCGGCTGGATCACAAATGGCCGTGAGCGGCCTTTTGTAGAGCGCCAAATCGCGGGGCTGCACATCAAAGTTGGAGACCCGATGTTGCCGGTTGCATCGCTTTCAGGTGGCAACCAACAAAAGATCGTTGTTGGAAACTGGATGAACAACGCGCCGGAGATTTTGCTGTTTGACGAACCTGCGCGCGGGGTTGATGTGCAAGCCAAACGGCAGATCTATGAGCTGATCTGGGAAAAAGCGCGGGATGGTGTCAGCTCAATAGTTGTGTCGACTGAGTTGGAAGACCTGACCGAATGTTGCGACCGTATCCTCGTATTACGCGACGGCCAGATCTCCGAGACCTTTGCCAATGCTGGGATCGACCCGAAAGATATTTACGCTGCTTGCATGGCAGCGCCTCAGACCGTGGGAGCAGTTTCATGACACGCACTAAAGTGATCTCAATCCTGCGCCGCAACTCTATGCTGTTGATTTTGTTGGCACTCTACGTCCTGGTTGCGACGACCGCCAATGGATTCTTCACCATTAACAACCAGCTCAACATCCTGCGCAACATCGCGGTGCCGGGCATGATCGCCTTTGGGATGGCGCTTGTTATTATTGTGGGTGAGATTGACTTGAGCGTCGGATCGATGGTTGCCGTTTCAGCGTGTTTGACAGCCTGGTTTGTAGAGAAACTGTCAGGCGGCGCTTTTGAGCCGGCAGCTTGGACGGTCATTGTCGCTTTTGCAGGGACGCTGCTTTTTGCGGCCTCTATCGGGCTGATGGCGGGGCTCTTGCGACAAAAGATCAATGTGCCCACCTTTATCACGTCGCTGGCGATGATGGCCACTTTGGCCGGGCTTGCAAACCTGATCACAGGTGGCGTTCCGATCTCAAGCTTTCCAAGTTGGTACTATTTCATCGGATCTGGCCGGTTCCTCGGAGTACCGGTGCCCGTCTATCTGCTTGCTGTCGCTTTCGCGATTACCTTTACCATCTCAAATTTCACGGCGCTGGGGCGATCGATCTATGCGGTTGGGGGCAATATGGAAGCCGCGCGCCTCTCAGGTATCAATGTTTGGCGCACCAAAATTATCTGCCTGATGATGACAAGTGTCTTTGCGGCAATTGGCGGGATTATCTATTCGTCCTTGGTGAATGCGGGCAACCCAACCATTGCACGCGGGCTTGAGCTTGAGGTGATATCAGCCGTCATTATCGGCGGGATTAGCCTCTTTGGCGGCAAGGGAACAATCTGGGGGGCCTTTATCGGAGTTCTCTTCTTGGGTGTCTTGCTCAACGCGATGACCCTTTGGGGGTTCAACCCTTACGTTCAGCAGGTGATCAAAGGCGGCCTTATCCTTGCGGCGGTTTTCATCAACTTCTTTATTGATCGGAAATGACTTGGCTCATTTGGGACAAAGGCCGTGCCCGACTGGCTTCGCATGGGGCGATGCTGACAGATTTTACCGCTTTCTTGCCAGACGGACGACGGGTGTCGCCTTTGCACAAGCCTCCTTGGCTGGATGAGCCACTGCCAGATGGCCTCCCTCCCCTTCTGATGAGGCTACAGGGCGAATGGCCCTGTGTGCCTTTTGGAATGGCGCCAGAGGGGCCGCTTGCTGGGGATTGGGCGGGGTTCTCCCTCTCGCCCGATCCCTGGCCACATGGCTATGCTGCAAACCACGCGTGGCAGATCTTGCCGGATGGACCAAGCGCCGCGCGCGCAACGATTTGCTATCCTCAAGGCAATCCTGTGCAGCGCCTATATCGGGGTGTTCGTGCCGTTGACGGCGAAGCCGCTCTTGACTTTGATCTTGGCATTCAAATGCGGCGGGCCGCGCAGCTGCCAATCGGGGTGCACCCGGTGTTCCGGCTCCCGGAAATGGTGGGTCAGGCACGGATGTGTCTGGGTGGTTATGATCGGGTATTCGGGTATCCCGGCGATACCGGAGGCGCTCCCGCGTTTGAGCCTCACAGCCCGTTCCGGTTTGAGGATCTGACTGGGCTGGATTTCGATCCGCTGGCCCTACCCTATCCGCATGCTTCTGAAACGCTTTTGCTATTGTCCGGCACAGATGGGCTGTTCTCGTTAGAAAACCACGCGGAGGCTTACCGCGTCTCGCTAAGTTGGGATCCGGTCATCTTCCCGTCACTTCTTCTGTGGATCAGCAATTGCGGGCGCAGCGCGGCACCTTGGAACGGGCGGCACCTGGCGCTTGGGGTTGAGCCTGTGTGTTCGGCCTTTGATTTGGGCTCTGCGATCTCTGCGTCAGAAAACGAGCTGACACGCGCGGGCATCCAAACTGCCCGGATGGTGATACCTTCGCAAACGTTCTCCACGCACTACCGCATCTCCGTCTCGCCGCTATGACGTTTGGGGGGCAGCAGCGGTGCTATCGCGCTCAATGATTTGCAGATTGAGGCCAGAAAGGTCCGGACTTTGGAAACGCTTTGGATCAATCCGGTGCAAAAGCTTCTTGGCCGCCAACTGTCCCAAAAGCGAAATCGGCTGATCAACCGAAGTCAGCGTCGGATAGATATGAGCACTTTGCGGCAGGTTATCGAAGCCAATCACAGAGATGTCCTTAGGTATTTTCAGCCCGCGTTCGTGGGCGGCATGAATGGCTCCGATTGCGGCTATATCTGTAGTGCCGATCAGCGCGGTTGGGTTTTGGTTGGCAAGTAACCCCCGCGCCAATGCAAAACATGCGTCAAAGCTGTGGTCTTCTCCCAGTGCGATGCCGACAGGCTCCAGCCCTTGAGCGGCGAGCGCGGCCTTAATCCCCTCCATGCGCAGCGTGATCGGCATCGAATGTGTTGGTGCACCAACAATTCCGATCCTGCGATGCCCAAGGCCCAACACGCATTCGGCCATCAGCCGCCCGCCGTCACGGTGGTCCACGGACACCAGATTATCGTCGCCCCCATCAGGTGATCGGTCAACCGCGACAATCGGGATGTTGTGATCAGAAAGCCGGCCAAAGTTTTGCGTGGTCACAACCGCAGCAGCGATGATGCCATCAACGTTCTGCCCAATAAGGGTTGAGACATAGCGCCGTTCGTTGCTTTCATTTTCTTCGGTATTGCAAATCAGGCAATGGTAGCCGCACTCAAACAATGCCTGTTCAAGCGCTTGTGCCAAAATACCAAAAAAGGGGACGTCCAAGCTTGGCAGCAGGATGCCCACAAGACCACTGCGACCACTCCGCATCTGGCGCGCGCTTGCGTTTGGTTCGTAGCCAAGTTCAACAATCGCTTTCTGGACCCGCTCACGCGCATCAGCACTCACAGAGGCACTACCATTCAAAACCCGCGATACCGTTCCAAGCGAAGTACCAGAGCGTTTTGCAACGTCCTTAACGCTTGCCAATCGGTTCGGTCGACCTTCTGTGCTCAATGAGTGCGCCTCTCAATGCCTTCCAAAAGTCTATGGGATTGAGATCACTTAGGCCAGTCAGCTTGCACAGCTTTTCACGGGCTGCATAGCGGCACCGTATCGGTGTGGCGAGACTTGCCCCGGCCCGGCGCAGACCGCAAACCGCCCTTTTTCGCCGGTCACACGATTTTCAAAAGCAGTTCGCGCGTGTTCGATGCTGTCATTTCAACTGGGTTTCCGCCGGTACTTGGATCGCTCAGCGCCCCTGCAACGATACGGTCAATGTCTGGATCTACAATGCCAAGTTCCGACAGAGTCTTGGGCACGCCGAGAGACGTATTTAACGTGTCGACATAAGCGCAGAACCCGTCAAACCCTCCGTCTATTCCAAGGTATGCAGCGGCTTGCCCCATGACGTCAGCAATCGCAGGTCGGTTGAATTGCAGCACGGCAGGCATACACACCGCGTTCGTGGTGCCGTGGTGTGTGTGGTAGATCGCCCCGATGGGATGAGACAGCGCATGGATCGCGCCCAGACCCTTTTGAAACGCCGTCGCCCCCATCGCTGCGGCGGACATCATATGGGCGCGGGCCTCAAGGTCTGATCCGTCTGCATAGGCGCGGGGCAGGTAGGTTTTGACCAAACGCATTCCTTCGAGCGCCATGCCCTGCGACATCGGGTGATAGTGCGGGGAGCAGAACGCCTCGACGCAATGGGCGAAGGCATC
>CALKJA010000126.1 GCA_937995865.1 uncultured Paracoccaceae bacterium
GCCGTGGCCTTGTCGGTCATCAGGTAATCGACAAAGCCTTTAATCGATGACGGGGCGATATCCACGTTCAGCTCGTCATGGGTCACATCCCATTTCAGCACGCAATCGGGGCGCTTTGCTTCGATCATCGCACCAAGTTCGTTCAGAGCTTCAGTCATCGCACAATCGTCCCTGTCCGGCGGATCTTACGTTGCAACTGAAGAATGCCATATAGCAGAGCTTCCGCTGTGGGCGGGCATCCGGGCACATAGACATCAACCGGCACAATGCGATCACACCCGCGCACCACTGAATAGCTATAATGGTAGTAGCCACCGCCATTGGCGCAAGAGCCCATCGAGATCACATAGCGAGGCTCAGGCATCTGGTCATAAACCTTGCGCAAAGCCGGCGCCATTTTATTGGTCAACGTGCCCGCAACGATCATCAGATCCGATTGGCGCGGAGACGCACGCGGCGCTGTTCCGAAACGCTCAAGATCATAGCGCGGCATGGCCGTATGCATCATCTCAACCGCACAACACGCCAAACCAAAAGTCATCCAGTGCAACGACCCGGTACGCGCCCAGTTGATGATATCTTCTGTTGAGGTAACCAGAAAGCCTTTGTCTTGAAGCTCGCGGTTCAGCTCTTGAGTGGCGACATCCCGGTCAGCACCCGCAGTATACTCTCCGGCCATCACTCCCATTCGAGTGCTCCCTTCTTCCATTCATAAGCAAACCCTACGGTCAGCACAGCAAGGAACACCATCATCGACCAAAAGCCGACCATGCTGACATCTTGGAACGCAACCGCCCATGGGAACAGGAACGCAATCTCAAGATCGAAAATAATGAAGAGAATGGCGACCAAATAGAAGCGCACATCAAATTTCATCCGCGCATCGTCGAATGCGTTGAACCCACATTCATAAGCCGAAACCTTTTCGGGATCCGGATTTTGCACGGCGGCAACGGCCGCAGCCAATAGCAAAATAATGCCAAGGCCGATAGCAATCGCCAGTAGCACGATGATAGGGAGGTAATCGTTGGCAATTTCAGACATGCCTGACTCCTTGCTCGTAAGGTTGCCGTTGGTCTACGCGCGCGCAACAGAAGGGTCAACGACAACTGGCTTGCCTGCGGCGAAACGGTGCGCCTAAGACCAGTGCCCGATCCACAACACACAGGGTTGGCTCAAACGTTCAGGGACGATCAATGGATTGACGCTTAGTGCGCTTGCAACGTCAATCGGGGCGTTCTCATCCACAAAGTACAGCTCAAGTTCTGTAGGATAGCCCATAGCCAATCGCTCTTCTTCAGCCATTTCGCTTACTTGTTCTCAGATGTCCCACTCAATCTCAGTGGGTTCGCCTTGCTCGAAAATCAGTTCCCTGCCAACAAATGCAAAGCCCCGTTCTAAGGTGCCCTTCCGGGCGATCATCCAGTCAATAAAATCCGCAACGCGGTAGCTGCCATAGTAGTGACACTCCCCCGCATCTTTAGAAATCGCCATAAGCTTTTGCGCCAGAGAATCCGCACGTTCGGCGGTATCAAGCGCAGCATTAAGCCCGATTGGGGCCAATACCCAACCATCAATAGGCGGCAAAAGCGCAATATGCCCTTCGGAGCGCTTGTAGATATTAACTTCCCAGGCCCCTGCACGCAGACCTTTTACATCAAGCATCTGCGCCGTTGTTTCCACGTCCGGTGCCCGAACAGCCAGTCACCCGATCTTGTATCCAAATGCGGTCGGAAGATCGGGCGCACGCGTCATATCAGGTACAACGGTCTGGGGTTTGGCAGCTGCCTTTGCCCGCAATTTGGAGGCGATTCTACCAAATGGCTACACTAGGCTTGCCAACTTGGTTCGCGCTTTTCAAAAAACGCAGCGATCCCCTCGCGGGCTTCGGGATCGTCCCAACGCGCAGCAAGGGCCCGAATTGATTTGTCGATCACTTCGCGATCAATGCGCGGTCCCAGTTCGCGCGCTTGACGCTTTGCATCCGCAACGGCACCCGGCGCGCAACTAAGATAAGGAGTTACCTCAGCTTCAATCGCGGCATCCAGATCCTCGGGCGCAACTGCGCGGGCCAACAGGCCAAGCCGGACGGCCTCTTGCGCCTCAAAAAGCCGCGCAGACATAAACACTGACCTTGTGTGCGCACCCAATCGAGCGGCGACATAAGGACCAATCGTTGCCGGGATCAGCCCCAATTTCGTTTCTGTGAGCCCCAATTTCCGGCCCGTGACGCCAATCGCAACATCACAGGCACTCACCACCCCAACACCTCCGCCAAAGGCATTCCCGTGGATCCGACCAATGACCGGAATGTTCAAGTTATAGAGGGATAAGAGCATGTTGGCCAACCGCCGCGCCTCGTGGTCGCGTTTGGCGGCCGTGGCCTTAAACTGTGAGCGCATCCAGCCAAGATCGCCGCCCGCGCAAAAACTGCGCCCCCTGCCCGCCAACACCAGAACGCGGGTTTGCCCTCCCGGCTTAAGAGCATCTGCAAAATCGGTAATCGCATCCATCGCGGCGGCATTTAGGGCATTGTGTACGTCTGGCCGGTTCAGCCAAAGCGTTGTAACACCGCGCGCATCCGTTTTAAGTTCAATCTCAGCCGTCACGAGCAGTCTCCACAATTTCGCGCGCCAATCGCGCAACCTTGGCCAAGCAGGCTTCATCAACGCCCGTATCATAGCCCAGTTTGGCCAAATGCGCGGCCAGCTGTTCCGTTGCCAGATTACCCGGCGCACCCGGCGCATAGGGACATCCGCCAAGCCCGGCAACAGAGCTATCAAAGATCCGTAGACCTGCTTCAAGTGCCGCATCCACATTCTGCAACGCATGCCCGCCGGTATCGTGAAAATGCCCGGCAAGACGATGTGCGGGCCAGTGTTCAAGCACAGCGGTGAGCATCGTGGTCACCCTTTCTGGCGTTCCTTGTCCAATCGTATCGCCCAAGGACAGCGTATCACAGCCCAACGCGCGCAACTTTTGCGCCACATGCGCCACAGAAGCGGGCGGCACCGCGCCCTCATAAGGGCAATCGGTCACGCAGCTGATGTATCCACGTATTTGAAGTGGCGCGCGCACCGTTTGGTCCCGCACTGCACTCAAAACTTGGCCAACACGGGTCAGGCTGTCTGCAACCGAACAATTTAGATTGGCTTGGCTGAAACCCTCGGTCGCAGAAACAAATACCGCAATCTCTTGGACAAGCAGACCATCATCGGGCAGATCCATCAAACTGGACAAGCCGCGCATATTTGGCACAAGGATCGTAGCTGTAACGCCCGCAAGCGGGCCGGTTTGCGCAATCACACGCTCCGTATCCGCCATTTGCGGCACCCATTTCGGGCTGACTAAAGCCCCAACTTCGATGTGTTTTAAGCCAGAAGCCGCACAGGCCGTGATGAGGCGCACTTTATCCTCGACCGAGATCAACGCGGTTTCGTTTTGCAACCCGTCGCGCGGGCCAACCTCAACGATCTCAACGCGGTTCATGGCCATGGCTCATAGAAATCTTGGGTGTAGAGCTTTTCTGCACCGGGCAAAGCCGCTTGAAAACCGGGCCGCTCCGTAACACGCGCATACCATGCTGCCAGTTTTGGAAAGGGTTCAATCCGAGCAAAATGACCAGCCATATAGACCGCCTGCCCCACGCTGATATCCGCAGCGGAGAAATCACTCAGAAGATATTCCCCCAACTCCCCATCAAGGGCAGCAAAACATTTCTCAAGCCGCTTCGCTTCAAGTTGCATGACGATTGGGGAGCGCTGAGAGTCTTCGCGCAGCACAACGTGTTGTTGTGTTAAAGCCGCGCTATGCTGCGAAATAGTCTCGGCAAAGTGCAACCATATGAGCCACTTGGCGCGCTCAGGGTGTTGGACATCGCGCCCAAGACCCGCAGACGGGAAGCGCTCGCAAAGGACTTCCGTGATTGCGCCGGTTTCCCAAATATAGGTCCCGTTTAGCTCAAGCGCGGGCACACGCCCGGCCGGGTTCAAAGCGCGGAAATCCGGACTGCGCAGCGATTTGTCGAATGGCCAAATCTGCACTTCGAACGGCTCGCCTAACTCATGCAAAAGCCACAAGGACCGCATTGAGCGGGTCTGTGGGCAATGATGCAGCCGGATCATTCAAGCGTCTCCAATCGGACGATCGCAGTGCCGGCATCAACTTGCTCGCCAGCCTTGGCCAAAACATCCGCTACCACCCCATCGCGGGGCGCTCGCAGCGTGTGCTCCATTTTCATCGCCTCAAAGATCGCAAGCGGATCCCCTTGCGCCACGCTTTGACCTGGATGGGCCATGACATCGCGCAAAAGGCCGGGCATCGGCGCCTCGATCACATCGGCGCCGGACGTATCGGACGCCACGGCCAGCGGATCAGGCACATCAAACACATAGGGCGTTCCGTAAAAGACGGTCACTTGGGTGGGGTCACGGTGGATCACGGCCGGGGTCGGAGCGCCATTGATCCACCAGCGACCACCAGACCAAGCGACTTGGGTGCCGTCCACCTCTGCACCGCTTGCGCGGAACGTCACAGACAAGGCGTGATCGATATCCCCGAACCGCAGGTGGGCGATATGGGCGAGCGGGGTCCATAGGGCAAAGCCCAAGCCATTTGGAAGACCCTCACCAAACCCCAAAGCGCCCAGCGCGGCCAAGGCACGGGTCTTTGAACATGGCATCGGGTTCGCTGCCAAGCGATCACCCGCGCGTGCAATCAGCCCCGTATCCACCTGCCCAGAAACAAAATCTGGCACTTTGGCCAAGCGGCGCAAGAAGCCCAGGTTGGTGACCGTTCCGGCCACCTGCGTCGCCCCGAGAGCCGCAACAAGCTTTCGCAACGCCTCGTCGCGATCTGCTCCATGCACAATCACTTTGGCAATCATCGGATCATAGAATGGGCTTATCGTATCGCCCTCGCGAACGCCGCTATCTGCACGTGCGTCATCGGGGAAACGCAGCCGCGTTAAGGTGCCAGTCGCCGGCAAAAAGCCCGCCGCTGCGTCTTCGGCATAAAGCCGCGCTTCAAAGGCATGCCCGCAAAGCGGTATCTGCTCCTGCTGCAAAGGCAAAGCCGCGCCGAATGCGACCAAAAGCTGCCATTCAACAAGATCAATCCCGGTAATGGCTTCGGTTACGGGATGTTCGACCTGCAGCCGCGTGTTCATCTCCATGAAGTAGAAACGATCTGGGCGCAGGCCGTCTGTTGCATCCACGATAAACTCGACCGTGCCAGCCCCCGAATACCCAATCGCACGCGCGGCTTTAACGGCAGCCTCTCCCATTGCGGCGCGCATCTGGGGCGTCATACCGGGCGCAGGCGCTTCTTCGATCACCTTTTGATGGCGGCGCTGGAGCGAGCAATCGCGTTCATAAAGATGCAAGGCATCCGTGCCATCGCCAAAGACCTGCACCTCAATATGGCGCGGGGTGCCGACAAATTTCTCAACGAGAACATCGCCATTGCCAAAAGCGGCAAGCGCTTCAGAACGTGCGCTTGCTAAGGCGCCAGCAAAATCCGCGGATTGTTCAACTAGACGCATGCCTTTACCGCCGCCACCGGCAACGGCCTTGATCAGCACCGGAAACCCAATCTCTTGGGCCGACTGAGCAAGCACATCATCGGATTGATCCGAACCATGATAACCAGGAACAACAGGAACGCCCGCTTTCTCCATCAGCGCCTTGGCCGCGTCTTTGAGACCCATCGCGCGGATGGCCTTGGCAGACGGGCCAACAAAGGTGATCCCCGCAGCCTCGACCTTGTCTACAAATTCCGGGTTTTCTGACAAAAACCCATAGCCCGGATGGATCGCATCCGCGCCGCTTGCCCGTGCGGCATCAAGGATCGCATCTTGCCGCAGGTAGCTGTCCGCCGGTGTTTGCCCGCCTAATGCAACGGCATCATCACAGGCGGCCACATGGGCCGATCCTGCATCCACGTCAGAGTACACTGCCACCGTCCGAACACCCATTGAGCGCGCGGTTTGGGCGATGCGCACAGCGATCTCACCCCGATTGGCAATCAGGAGCGTCCGGATCATTGTGAGCTCCCTTCTGCGATTTCAGCCTCGGCCCGGTACGAGCGGTAGCGGTGCCGATAGATCAAGTTGGGGCGGTCGCCCTCGACAAGATGCATGATCACACCGGCCCCAATGATGGCATTCACAACCCCATAAGTGGCCAGTTCAGGCGATACACCAACCGCCCCACCGCCAATCAACTGGATAAACCCAAAGCATTCACGCACGGCCAAGAGGATCGCCAACACATAGCCCCAAGGGCTGCGCGTGATTAGCAACACGGCTGCAACAAGAAGCAGAACCGTAAAAATCCCACCGACCAAGCCGAACATTCCATTGGTTAAGAGGATCGCCGCTTCAAAAGCGCCGATTGCAGCGAACCAAACCGCGATCGCATAGATCACGATACCGGGGCGGCCTTTGGGATGCCCGGCTGCTTGGTTGGCCGTCACATATACCCAATGTCGGCCAAAGCTATCGGGTTGAGTAAGGATCTTTTCAGGCTCGGACATGGCTCACATTCTGAACACGCCAAAGCGCGTGTCTTCTATCGGGGCGTTCAGCGCTGCACGCAGCGAAAGCGCCAGCACCTCTCGGCTGTTGCGCGGATCAATAATGCCATCATCCCATAGGCGGGCTGAGGCATAGAGTGCATGAGATTGCTCTTCGAATTGGTCAATTGTCGGCTGCTTAAAGGCGGCTTCGTCTTCGGCGCTCCATGTTCCGCCCTTACGCTCAATCGCGTCCCGGCGCACGGTCGCCAGCACGCCTGCCGCCTGCGAGCCCCCCATGACCGCGGTCTGAGATGTCGGCCAAGACCACAAAAAGCGCGGCTGGTACGCGCGGCCAGACATGCCATAATTCCCCGCCCCAAAAGAGCCGCCAACAATCAGTGTTATCTTGGGCACAGAGGTGCAGGCCACAGCCGTGACCATTTTTGCCCCGTGCCGCGCGATGCCTTCGGTTTCATATTTCCGGCCCACCATAAAGCCAGTGATATTCTGCAAAAAGACCAACGGAATTTTACGCTGGCTGCACAGCTCTACAAAATGCGCGCCCTTTTGTGCGGCTTCTGAAAAGAGCACTCCATTATTCGCGATGATCCCGCAGAGTATGCCTTCAATCCGGGCGAACCCGGTCACCAGTGTATCTCCGAAGCGTGGTTTGAACTCGTCAAGACCATCGCCATCAACGATCCGCGAGATGACCTCGCGGATATCGTACGGCGTGCGCAGGTCTGACGGGATAACGTCAAACAGATCATCCATCGATTTCGCCGGAGGCGCGCCAGTCGCCGCAGGCTGTTCCAGCGGCTTAGCACCCAGATTCCGTACCGCTTCACGGACAAGTGCCAAAGCATGTGCATCGTCTTCGGCCAAATAATCTGCCACCCCGGACAACCGTGTGTGAACATCGCCGCCGCCCAGATCCTCAGCGGTGACCACTTCTCCTGTTGCGGCCTTCACAAGCGGCGGTCCCGCCAAGAAAATCGTGCCTTGGTCGCGCACAATGATCGAGACATCAGCCATCGCAGGCACATAGGCCCCACCCGCGGTGCACGATCCCATCACGGCGGCGATTTGCGGGATGCCCACAGCGCTCATCCGGGCCTGATTATAGAAGATCCGGCCAAAGTGATCTCGGTCTGGAAAAACCTCATCCTGTTGCGGCAGGTTCGCACCGCCACTGTCCACAAGATAGATGCACGGCAGAAGGCATTCCTCGGCAATTTCTTGGGCGCGAAGATGCTTTTTGACGGTCATTGGGAAATAGGTGCCGCCCTTAACCGTCGCGTCATTGCAAATGATCATGCAATCGCGGCCATGAACCTGCCCCACACCGGCTACCACGCCCGCACAGGGCGCAGCGCCGTCATACATCCCATGTGCTGCCGTTGCGCCTACCTCAAGGAACGGCGACCCAGGGTCCAAAACCCCTGCCACCCGATCCCGCGGTAACATCTTGCCGCGCGCTACATGGCGTTCGCGGGATTTTTCTCCTCCGCCTTGGGCGGCAGCTTGGGCGGCATCCGACACGAGTGCCAGTGCTGCTTCGTGATCTATCCGGCTCATTGGTTGCCCTCCCTTTGGCTCAACCACCGGGCCTGAGCGAAGGCCGCCCAGCCAAGCCTTTGCCGGCACATCGCTTCTTTTGATACACCGCGCGGAACTGAGAGGCTCGCCAAGTCAGGGCATTGCTCCTCAACCGATACCTGCGCGGGATTAAAGCTCTTTATCGAATAACTGGCGCCGTTAAGCTCAATCTTGTCGGCGATATTTTTTGGCGTAAGATCGGCCGCCGCCGCAAACATGGCGTTGCCATTGTGAGATCGGATTTGATTGTCCATGAGCGGGCACCACCCCGGAACAGCCGCTTCCAACGCATCATAGCAATGAGTAGCCAGCGATGGCGCGTCATAGTTCGCATAGCTGCGCGGGCGCACTGGCGCCGCTTTTGCGCACTCAAAAAACGCCGCGCGTGCTGCCGCGCCATCATCTTCTTGCGCGGTCACAGCACAAGCGGACGCGGCGAATACTGCCGCCCAAAGCACTGTTGATGACCGTTTCAACCCATGCCCTCGCGGCTTTCAAGATAAAGAGCTTGCCGAGCAGTTTCTTGCATCAAACAGCCGATTGAAGCCGGACCTCCGCCGGTGCCCCCGCCCCAAAGCGAACGCTCATAATCGCAAAACCGATCGCGAAACACGATCCATACGCGCTGCATATCACGAAGAGCATCCGCTTGTTTCGCGGCCTCCGGACTGTATTCCGCAATTTCGCGATCCATCGCCCGCGCTTGAGTTCTTACGGTGGCATAAGCCGCATTCAAGCGCATGTCCCAATAGGACCACTCGCGATCCAGACAGCCAGCCATCCCGACCGTCGACATACCGCCGTCCGTAAGCTCCATGCACGCATTCGCGGACCGCCCAACGCAACGCTGCCGCGCCAAATCGTCCTGCTGAACGGCCACGCATGCCGCCGTCGCTTCTTCATCGAAAACCAGCTCTTGAGACGTCGCGGCAGGCGCGGCAAGGCCAATGAGAAGGGCCATAATAACTCGCATTAAGAGTCCTCCAAAGTGCGGCGCGCAGCGTATTCCATGCCCCCATTGCGATTGATGCCGTAATAGAAGGCGGGCTCCCCCCCCGGTGGAGTGCATTGCACCTCAACCCAGATCGCGCCGGTTTGGCCGGGAACGCCGACACAATCGGTGACAGCCGCACCTGCCTGCTCAATCGGCCCAATCTGGGCTGTGTGATCCGCGAGGTATTGCTTGGCATAGAATTCGATGACCGTGCCTTCGGTCACATTTTGCCGCTCAATACTGAGCTTAATGCCCGTATATCCTGCAATCAGGATAAGCATCACAAACGGCGCAAAGAGCATCCAACGCAAGTTCATTCGAGGGCCGCCAATTCGGTGGACACCCGTTCAAGATCGCCCAAAACTACGCCGGCTTTTGCAGCCGCACAGGTTGTTTCGTCACCCAGACAGTCGGATGGTGAAAACCACCGCGTTTCATCCGAAAGCCGCCGCGCTTTCAGCGGTGGCAATGTCTCAAAATCCACTTGGCTCAGCAGCGTATCTATCCGAAGGCGGAGCTTTTGGCTTTCTGTCGTCCAACGGCTTTCTAACCCAAGAGCGCATTTTGCACTGGCGCACTCTGCCAAAGCTTCGGCGCGGCATCTGCTGCGCGTGAGCGCTTCAGCGCTTTTCAAAAGTTGCGAAGGGCATGCGGAGGTGTCCGAACAGGCCTCATGCGGAAAGCGTTCCTTGAAGGTTGCCATAACGCGGCTTTCAAACCCTGCACCAACGCACGCGTCATAACTGGTCACACCTGCCTGCGCGCCTGAACCGACCCCAAAAAAGACAGCAAAAGCTGCGAGCACAACTTCCCCTGAGATTGGCTTCATTTGAAAGTCTCCTTGTTTCTTAGCCCCTGTGATCTTTGGGGCCCGCCAGACATCTGTATGAATGACGGTGCGTGGTGCGTAACCTTCGGTCAGGCTATCGTCTCTTGTTGAGTGCTTACGCTCACTCGATTAGCCCATTGCTCCCACCAACTCGCGCCCCACCAGCATCCGCCGAATTTCAGAGGTTCCGGCACCTATCTCCATGAGCTTAGCATCCCGGAAAATGCGGGCCACGGGCGCGTCATTCAGGAACCCTGCCCCGCCCATCGCCTGTACCGCTTGGTGCGCCTGCTTCATCGCCTCTTCTGAAGCATACAAACAGCACGCCGCCGCATCCTGCCGCGTAACGGTTCCGCGGTCACAGGCTTTGGCAACTTCGTACACATAAGCGCGCGCCGAATTCATTGCGGCGTACATATCCGCTATCTTGCCCTGCATCAGTTGGAACGACCCAATGGGTTTCCCAAATTGTCTGCGTTCCGCCATATACGGCATGATTTCGTCCAAGCAGGCGGCCATGATGCCAAGGCCAATCCCGGCAAGCACCACGCGTTCATAATCAAGACCAGACATTAGAACCTGAACGCCGCGCCCCTCTTCGCCGAGCACGTTTTCGAATGGGACCTTCACATCCTCAAAGATCAGCTCGCCTGTGTTGGATCCCCGCATTCCAAGTTTGTCAAAATGCGCAGACGTGCTGAAGCCTGTCATCGATTTCTCAATCAAAAACGCTGTGATGCCTTTAGATCCGGCCTCGGCGTCTGTTTTGGCATAAACGACAAGCGTATCCGCATCCGGCCCGTTGGTGATCCAGTACTTGGTCCCGTTCAGGCGGTAGTGGTCATTGCGCTTTTCTGCGGCCAATTTCATTGACACCACATCCGATCCTGCACTGGCTTCGGACATCGCCAAAGCGCCCACATGATCGCCAGACACAAGCTTGGGCAAATACTGCCGCTTTTGCGCGTTGGTGCCGTTGAGGTTAATTTGGTTCACACACAGGTTCGAATGCGCACCATAAGAAAGTGACACAGACGCCGACGCGCGCGCGACCTCTTCGACAGCAACAGTGTGGGCAAGATACCCCATCCCTGCGCCGCCAAACTCTTCTGCGACTGTCACACCAAGAAGCCCCATATCGCCCAATTCTCTCCAAAGCGCGGGCGGAAAGCAGTTATCGGCATCGATCTGGCCTGCCATCGGTTTAATACGGTCCTGAGCAAACCGATGCGTTGCATCGCGCAGCGCATTAACGTCTTCACCAAGGTCGAAAGTCATCGAATGGGTAAACATGGCTTAGCCTGTAATTGAACGATTGTTCATTTCTAATCCTCCGATTGCGGAATCGTCAAGCGGGATGCGCAGCTCAAGTCACCATCGCCCCATGCGCGAACCAATACATCAAGGACAATCATCGCGTGCAGGGTGCGGCAAAGACGGTGGAAAGCCTTACTTAACATCTAGTAAACCACGCCTTAAGCTAAGGTGTCTCGCGTTGCGTGAAGTGACCAACATTTAACGCCGTAGCTGAAAATCATATTTAAAAGGACATATAGATGGCCGTCGAATTTATTACCGGAGACCAAACAAGCACCTACAATGTCGGTAACGGCGATGAGGTTTTTCTGACAGCCAACGCCGAGATGCAAGTTTCCGGCAATGCGTTTGCGTTGGAAAGTAACGGCGACGGCTTTGTGAATGGAACTTACGCGCTGTTTTTGGCCGGTGACATCTATACAGGCAACGATCTATTCGCCGGGTCTTTTTTCGCTAATGCTAGTAGCTCTGATGAAGTGCATTTGAGCATCACAATTGGCGCAACATCCAATGTGTACGCATTTGGTGATGGTATCGTGTTGAGTGCTACCGATCCTGACTTGAGCGAGGCTATTGTTGCGGTCACCAATCATGGTAACGTCACCGTTGGCGAAGCGTTTTACTTTGGTTCAGGCGCGGATGTTTTGGATTTCACAAACACCGGCACAATTTCGCAGATCAATGGGTTTTCGAGTTCTGCAAATCAGGCGTTGATCGATGAAATCGGCGTTTTAGGCGACAATCGCATTTTCAACAGCGGCACGATGACAGCAGCAGCTGAGAGCAGAGTGATTGATGTCACTTTGAGCTCAGGCTCGACGCTTGATATTGTTAATACCGGGACGATGAACGCCAATATTGGTACTGCGATCGAAATAGATGGGTTTGCCACTGCTGCCACAAATATAGTAAACGCCGGCGAGATTTTTGGGGATATCACGTCATCGGCGATCACGACAATTAGGAATTCGGGGGATATCCACGGGCATGTATCTCTTAACGCTCCGGCGGAAAACGCATTGGAAAATGCTGGATTGATCATGGGCGACGTGACGTTTTCAAACTCCGCGGGCACCCTGACAAACACCGGTGATATCTTTGGCGATATCGACTTAAAAAATGGTGACAACGTGATGTCAAACTTGGGCCGGATCATTGGGGATGTGATCGGCGGAGACAATGACGATACATTCCTGAACACCGGCGTCGTCGAAGGTGATTTGGATCTTGGCGGCGGCACCAATACCTATACGTCTCTGCATGGGGGCATTGTAACGGGTACGGTTTTTGGCAATGCAAGCTTCGAGCTGTTTTCGGGCAGCGTCTTTTCTGACCGTTTTTCAAGCAATGGCGGCGATGACGAATTGGACGGCAAAGAAGGCGATGACGTGCTAGATGGCGGCGCGGACAATGACACCCTGCGCGGCGGCGAAGGGTTTGATGAAATGACCGGTGGCACCGGCGCGGATGTGTTTGTATTTGATCTTGCAACCGACGCGGACACGATCACCGATTTCGGCGATGGCGCGGATCAGATTGACCTGACCGAGTTCTTTGGCACCGTGGATTTCTTCCAGCTCTTCCTCACCGGCGCGGGCACGAAAGGTCAGGATTTGTTGCTTGGGACAGGCGCAAATTTCGGCAACGCAGACAGCGCGCGGGTCTCTGCCACGGCCGAGCAAATCGGCGACGACACAGTGCTCACGATCTCTTCTGCAAGCTCAGTCTTGGGTCGCGGGGATCTTGGTCTTGATATCGTTCTCACCCTGGAGGATGTCATGGCTAACGCCCTGACCGTGGACGATTTTATCTTCTAAGGACGTCGCGTTATTTAGGCAGTTTCTGCCCCAAGGGTGCTGTGGCTCACAGTCTTTTGTAAATTTTGGCTGCGATTCCAGCATCTAGTTTCGCCCGAGTGAGCCTTGCCTTGGCAGATGGTGCAAGACGATGTTCGCACCTGTTCAGGCTCCAAATTTAAGGTTTACCTTACTTAACGCATCGTAGATTTTCAGTAAAACTACAGTACTGGATTAGCAAACACGCGCTTTGGCGCTCATGATCGCTGCGAACGATTGTGCAAGCCCGTCAATGCGACACGAAAAGGAATTTACACATGCCCGTATCTATCGGCGATCAGCTCATTGGCTTTAACATCGCAACTGAAGACTTCTTCATACTCCAACACGGCGACACAATTTTTTCAAGCGGCGGAGGAATCCTGACAACGGCATTAGCCGCTGATGCCAATATCTCGGTCCACGGGAATGTCTTCGCTGACCTCGTCGGCATCCAGAATCTCGCATCCGATGTTGAAATCCGCATCAGCGAAACCGGGTATATCGAATCCAGCGGGGTTGGTGTCTTTTTCTCTGGAAACGCAGATGGCAGCTCACTTGTAAATTACGGCACCATTGTTTCCTATGATGATAATGGAGTCGAAATACAGTTCGATGCGGATGGGCGGATTGGTTTCCAAAACTTCGGCACAGTCCAAGGCGAGCTAAATGGCGCGTATCTTAGCAACGCACACAGCATCAATACCAATCATGGAACCATAACCGGCAAAACGGCTGTTGTTCTCGATGACCCATCGATCAGCTTTCTGAACCACGGCGTTGTTGAGGGGATTTTTCAGTCAGTGGCCGCGGGCGGCACAGATGTGAGCGTTGGCATTTTCATCTCCGAGTTCGCCAGCGCGGCCAACATTGCAAACTATGGCACTATTTCAAGCCCAACCTCAGCCATTTATTACGCTAACGGCGCTTCCTTAAGCATCGCGAACCACGGTGATATATGGGGCAATGTCGTAGGGGAATCTGGTATTAGTGTGCTCAACTTTTTGAACACGGGCAGTCTGGATGGTGACTTAACTGTCGGAGGCGACTTTACCGACACGGTTGACAACTCAGGTACCATTACCGGCAGTATTACATTTTCAGACGGCGCAAATCATTTGAGCAACTCTGGCACGATCCATGGCGATGTGATCGGCGGTTCGGGCAATGACACGGTGCTAAACACCGGCGTAATCCAGGGCGATGTTGCTCTGGGGTTTGGAGCCAATACCTATGAGGCGTTTGGTATCGGTCTTGTGATGGGAACCATCGTCGGAAGCGGATTGGGCGACGCAATCGTCGCCAGCAAATTCAGCGACCGTATTGATGGCGCGGGCGGCAATGACGTTATGAATGGCGGCGCGGGCCTTGACGTTCTGACCGGCGGCACCGGCGCCGATACATTTGTTTACGCCCTCAGCGAGGACGCGGACACGATCACCGATTTCGGCGATGGCGCGGATCAGATTGACCTGACCGAGTTCTTTGGCACCGTGGATTTCTTCCAGCTCTTCCTCACCGGTGCGGGCACGAAAGGTCAGGATTTGTTGCTTGGGACAGGCGCAAATTTCGGCAACGCAGACAGCGCGCGGGTCTCCGCCACGGCCGAGCAAATCGGCGACGACACAGTGCTCACGATCTCTTCTGCAAGCTCAGTCTTGGGTCGCGGTGATCTTGGTCTTGATATCGTTCTCACCCTCGAGGACGTCACGGCGAACGCCCTGACCGTGGACGATTTTATCTTCTAATCTAAAAAACTGCGCCTTCCGGAAACGGAAGGCGCATCGAACCCTCACGTAGCGCGCACCACTTCATCGCGAATAATCCGAGCGATCGTCTCGCAATCTTCAAGACTAAATGTCAGCGGTAAGCGCATATCAATTATCCCATGTAGGATCCGGTCGCTGGCAGGCATGTCATCCGTCGGTGCATAGCGCCAGGATTGATAGGTTGAGGTGAACGCGACAGGCTCGGGCGCGCCGAACCATTTGAGATCCACACCGCGCGCCGCACATCCCGCAACAAAGCCGCGGATTGCATCAGCATCCCAATCCAAGAGCAAGAATTGATAGGACGACGCTACAAACCCTTCATCTTTGGGTCGTTCAATTCGGGTGAGTCGGTTGCACCCTGCCAGCGCCGCATCCAACACGCCATAGCGTTCATTCCAGCGCGCGCATTGAGTGCCCAAATCAGCAAGCTGCGGCCGCAGAATTGCTGCGCGCAGGTTGTCCATCCGCCCCGAGATGTTGGGCGTATGATATTTCACGTCTTCGAACGCTTCCAGCGGCGGACGGGCGCGGTGTTTGGCATAGATCATATACGAGCCAGAGAGCATGATCGCCCGCGCCATCAACTCAGGATCGTCGGAAACCAAAAGCCCCCCTTCCCCAGAATTGACGTGTTTATAGGTCTGGCACGAATAACACCCCATGACCCCATGACGCCCGCTCGGGACGCCTGCCCAATCCGCACCCATTGTGTGCGCGCAATCTTCGATCACGGTCAGATTGTGGGCCTTGGCCAACGCCATCAGCGCATCCATGTCACAGATATGGCCCCGCATATGCGACAGCATCAAAACGTCAGCCTGATCCGCTTTGGCCGCCAGATCATCCAGATCAATGACCAGCCCTTCGGTGACCCCCACAAAAACCGGCACGGCCCCAACGCTTGCAATCGCACCCGGCACGGGGGCAAGCGTGAAGGCATTGGTGAGAACCTTATCGCCATGCTCAACACCACAAGCACGCAATGCGGTGGCCATCGCATAGCCGCCAGACGCAACAGCCAAGCAGTATTCTGCCCCCACCAACCCGGCAAACTCTTCCTCAAGAAGCGCTGTCTCGGCGATCTCGCCCTCCGCCTCATTGTAACGGTGTAAGCGCCCGTGTTGTAGCACCGCCATTGCCGCAGAAATACCCGCAGGGGGGACCGCTTCTTGTTGAGTAAAGCTGCCAGTGAATATCTCTAAAGGGGCGTCACCAGATGGTGCTTGGGAATGCTCTGTCATACGCGCAGCTAGGGCGTCTTTGCCCGACGCGTCAAGCATATTGGCCCGGCAATGCGTTTAGGCAAAAGCCGCTCTGCGATCTCAACCATTTCTGCGAAGTCATGCAGCCATTCATCGGGCGCCATTTCAGCCCGGCTTGCGGCATCCGGGCTAAAGGACACTGACACCGATGGTACCCCTGCGGCCCGCGCAGTGCGTTCATCGGTCATGCTGTCGCCAACCAAAAGCGCGCGTTTAGGATCACCCCCGGCGCGGCGCACCGCCTCAAAGAATGGTTCAGGATCCGGTTTGGCATTGGCCATGGTATCTGCCCCAACCAACGCGCCAAAGGCGTTTCGTACGCCCAAACTCTGCGTAAGTGTCTCCGCAAGGCCTTCGGGTTTGTTGGTGCAAATGGCAACGGCGAATCCTGCCGATTTCAAAGCAGCAACCGCATTCATCGCGCCGGGATACATCACGGTATAGCGGTCAATCGCGCCGGCATAGTGACCCAGAAGCGCCTGATATTGCGCATCAACATCAGCCTCGCCATAGCCATCGACCCTAGAAAACCCAAGTCTAAGCATCGCCCGCCCGCCGCGAAGCGCGGTACCCGCATCGGCAACGGGATCCAGCAAATCGCCCAAGCCAAGCCCGCTAAAGCAGGCATTCGCCGCTGCGATCAGATCACCGCTTGTGTCTGCCAAGGTCCCATCAAGATCAAAAATCACTGCGCGCATCGGCACGTCCCCGCCTATCCAAGGGCTGCCATTTCAGCCCGTCACCTCATGTGAAGCGCTGCCCCCTTGCGGTAAAGCCCCTAATCGGCGATTCCACATGTCAAAGATACAAAGGCTTCGAGCATGCCCATACAAAATCCAGCCGCCCTGATTGTCCTTGCCGCTGGCAAAGGCACACGAATGCAATCCGATCTGCCCAAAGTTCTGCATGAAATTGCGGGAGCGCCAATGCTTGTTCACGCATTGCTGTCTGCGCGTGAATTGGACGTGGCCCGAGCTGTTGTGGTCACCGGGCATGGGGCCGATGCGGTCGAGGCCGCGGTTGAGACCCATGCGCCCTATGCATCCTGTGTGCGCCAAGACGAGCAACTTGGCACCGGGCATGCTGTCCAGCAGGCTAAAGATGCACTGGACGGGTTCGAAGGCCCCGCTTTTATCCTGTATGGTGACACGCCCTTTATCCAGCCCCCCACGCTTGATGCGATGGCGAACGCGCTGAGCGATGCAGATGTTGTGGTACTGGGATTTGATGCCGCCGATCCCGGCCGCTATGGCCGCCTCATCGAAGCTCAAGGCGTTTTGGGGAAGATCGTCGAGTTCAAAGACGCAACCGAAGAAGAGCGGGCCGTGACACTCTGCAACTCTGGCGTCATGGCCTGTGACGCGGGCCTGTTGTTTGAACTGCTCAGTGAGATCACCAACGATAACGCGTCGGGCGAGTATTATCTGACTGACGTACCGGAACGCGCCTCAGCGCGGGGCCTGACGGCGCGGGTGGTGCGCTGCGATGAGGCTGAGACGATGGGTGTGAACTCGCGCCCTGAACTGGCCAAGGCCAACCAGATTTTCCAGCAATTGGCGCGCGCTGAGGCAATTGAGAACGGCACAACGCTCGAAGCTCCTGACACGATTCATTTTGCCTATGACACGTATCTGGGCCGAGACGCGCACATTGAACCCAACGTGGTTTTTGCTCCCGGCGTCACGGTTGAAACTGGGGCGCGTATTCGCGCGTTTTCTCATCTTGAAGGGTGCCATGTATCGCGCGGAGCCATTGTTGGACCTTATGCGCGACTACGCCCCGGCGCGGAGTTGTCAGAAGACGTTCGGATCGGGAACTTCGTGGAGATCAAGAATGCCGAAATCGCCGAAGGGGCAAAGGTGAACCACCTGTCCTATATTGGGGATGCCACGTTGGGTGCGGGCACAAATATCGGCGCGGGTACGATCACTTGTAACTATGACGGTGTCTTAAAACATCGAACAACCATCGGAGAGCGTGCCTTCATTGGATCCAACACGATGTTGGTTGCGCCTGTGTCGGTGGGTGATGAAGCGCTGACCGCGTCCGGCTCAGTTATTACGCGCGACGTGCCCAAAGGTGCTTTGGCCGTGGCACGGGCAGAACAAAACAACAAGCCGGGCCTGGCCCGAAAGTTGATGGCGCGGTTGCGTGCTATCAAAGCGAAGAAAGGCAAGTAAATGTGTGGAATCGTTGGTGTATTGGGTGATCATGAAGTTGCGCCTATTCTTGTCGAGGCGCTTCGCAGATTAGAATATCGCGGCTATGACAGCGCAGGTATTGCAACAATAAACAGCGGCGTTTTGGACCGCCGTCGCGCTGTGGGCAAGCTTGTCAATTTGTCGGACCTACTGGTCCACGAGCCATTGGCAGGTAAATCCGGCATTGGCCACACACGGCGCGCCAACGCAAACGAACGCACATCCCCATATCGGTTCAGCGGTGGCCGTTGTGCACAACGGGATCATCGAAAATTTCAAAGACTTGCGCGATGAACTTACGGCCTCTGGCGCGAAGTTTGTCACCGAAACTGATACCGAAACCGTCGCCCTGTTATGTCAAAGCTTTCTGGATGCGGGCCAAAGCCCGGTTGATGCCGCGCGAAAGACGATCGCCCGGCTAGAAGGAGCCTTTGCGATTGCAATGCTTTTTGACGGTGAAGCAGATCTGATGATCGCGGCGCGCAACGGCCCACCTTTGGCGATTGGCCACGGTGATGGGGAGATGTTCGTCGGCTCCGACGCAATTGCGCTAGCCCCGCTGACAGACCGGATCACATATCTGGAAGACGGCGATTTTGCCGTTCTTACCCGCACATCGCTTGAAATCAGAAATGCCAAAGGGGCGCTGGCTAACCGAGCGATGCGGACGATCCAGATTGACACCGCACAGGTCGACAAAGGCGGCCACAAACACTTTATGGCCAAGGAGATTGCAGAACAGCCCGCCGTGATCGACCGCGCGCTTTCGCATTATCTTGACGGCGATGCAGTCACCCTGCCCGACGGCTTTTCATTCGAGGGGATCGAACGGGTTACAATGGTCGCCTGTGGAACGGCGTTCTATGCGTGCATGGTCGCGAAATATTGGTTCGAGCAGGTTGCACGCTTGCCCGTGGAAATTGATGTGGCCTCTGAATTCAGATATCGCGAGCCACCCGTCAGCCCGGGCACGCTTGCGATCTTTGTCAGCCAATCCGGCGAAACGGCAGACACACTTGCTGCCCTTCGATATATGGATGGAAAAGCCACGCAAATCGCGGCGGTTGTCAACGTTCCTGAAAGCTCGATTGCGCGTGAAAGCGACGTGGTGTTCCCGATCCATGCTGGTGCAGAGATTGGGGTCGCATCGACCAAAGCTTTCACATGCCAGCTGACCGTGTTGGCCGCGATGGCGCTCAAAGCCGCACAAGATCGCGGCGAACCGCTGCCCTCTAATGCGATTGAAAATTTGCGGTTAGTACCGGGTCTGGTGCACCAAGCTTTGGCGATCGCGACCCGCTCAACTGAGATCTCACGCGCATTGGCAGAGGCGCAGGATATCATCTTCTTAGGTCGCGGCGCGCTTTATCCACTGGCAATGGAAGGTGCTCTAAAGCTAAAAGAAATCAGCTATATACACGCTGAAGGTTATGCGTCAGGCGAACTGAAGCACGGGCCAATCGCGCTTATTGATGAGCATGTTCCCGTTGTGGTGATGGCCCCACGCGACAGCCTATTCGAAAAGACAGTGTCCAACATGCAAGAGGTCATGGCCCGCGGCGGCAAGGTGCTTCTGGTGACCGATGCGACGGGGGCCAAGCAGGCTGGAGACGGTGTTTGGGAAACGATCCTAATGCCTGAGGTCGATCCTTTCTGTGCTCCGATTCTCTATGCAGTGCCCGCTCAAATGCTGGCCTATTACACAGCAATCGCCAAAGGCACAGATGTGGATCAGCCCCGAAATTTGGCAAAGTCTGTGACGGTCGAATGACACCCGAAGACGCATTGGCAACCCTTGGAAGCAACGCAGAAAAGGCCACTGAAATGCGCGCCTACCACAAGGTGGACCGCCCTTATCTTGGCGTTGCAAACCCAGTTCTCGACTCTGCCGCCCGCACGTGGCGGCAAGAGCTGACACTTGATGCAAGGCTCGATTTGGCCGAAGGGCTTTGGCAGACAAACGGTCATGAAGCGCGGGTTCTTGCGGCCAAGCTGCTCACCCAAGCGCGTATTCGTCCCGACGACACACGCGCGTGGGAGATCGTTCAAAGCTGGGTCCCTGATTTTGATGCATGGGCGGTGGCCGATCACGCTTGCATGGCCGGGCAACGCCGCCTGACGGCAGATCCGTCACGGATTGACGATGTCGAACCTTGGACCCGGTCCGATCATATGTGGACACGCCGTGCAGTGCTGGTGATCACTTTGCCGTGGACCAAACAGAACCACCCGTCCGAGGCCGATCTGGCAACCCGCGACCGTGTTCTTGGCTGGGCGGCAGGCTATGTTGAAGATCGCGATTGGTTCATTCAAAAAGCAATTGCTTGGTGGCTGCGCGAGCTTTCAAAACATGATGCGCCACGTGTTGTCTCTTTTCTCGAAGCGCATGGCGACGCAATGAAACCCTTTGCGCGGCGCGAGGCCGCGCGCAAGCTTCAGAGCACCTGAACCGAAATCTCCGCAACCGAGGTCAGCCCAACACCAAGCGCCTGCATGGCAGCGAGTGATGCGCGCGATCCGGCTGTGGCTGGCGCATCGATAGGAATCAAGGTCACTTCAACGCTCTTGCCTGTTTCTTGGGATCTGATTGTTCCGCGCCCTTCGGTGGTGACAATCGGCGTCTTAAGCCACAACCCTGGCTCAGCAGCATTGCCCAGTGTCGTTAACGTCAGTCCGCCTTCATTTACGACCGGCTCAGGCTCAACCACGACTGGCGCCTCGATTAAGGGCGGTTCCAACTCCACAACTTCAACGTCGGGAGGCGCTTCCAAAACCGGATCCTCCGCGCCAAGATCCTGCGGATCCGATGCCGTAGGCACCCCTTCCAAAGACGGCAGGCCAAGCTGCCCGCACCCACTCAGGGCCAAAACCCCTGTCAAAACTACATACTTCATAGAGCTTCTTTAACCGCCACTGAAATAGACGTCCATGCCTGCGCACCCTTGTGAGCCAACAGCCGCGCACATATGACTGTTGCATGGATTTGATTGACCCCTTCCAACGCGCGATCACCTATTTGCGCCTGTCGGTAACGGACCGCTGCGATTTTCGCTGCGTCTATTGCATGTCGGAACAGATGACCTTTTTGCCCAAGAAAGAGCTTCTGAGCCTTGAGGAATTGGATCGTCTGACCTCCACTTTCATTTCGATGGGCGTCAAGAAACTGCGGATCACCGGTGGCGAGCCCTTGGTGCGACGAGATATCATGACATTCTTTAATGCGATGGGCCGCCATCTTGAGAGCGGTGCGCTTGAAGAGCTTTGTGTCACGACAAACGGCTCGCAACTCGCACGGTTTGCGCAGCCGCTTTATGATGCCGGTGTGCGCCGGATCAATGTGAGCATTGATACGCTGGACGAAGCGAAATTTGCCGAAATCACCCGCTGGGGCCGGTTGGCGCAAGTGCTTAAAGGGCTCGATGCCGCACAGGCCGCCGGACTAAAGATCAAGTTGAATGCCGTTGCTCTTAAAGGATTTAATGAGGATGAGCTGTTTTCGCTGCTTGCGTTTTGCCATGAGCGCGGGATGGAGATCACGTTTATCGAAGTGATGCCAATGGGCGATTTGGGCAATGAAAATCGGCTTGATCAATATTGGCCTTTGTCGGATCTGCGCGCCCGTTTGGAAGAACGCTTTACCCTAACGGACCTAAGCCGCCGCACAGGCGGACCGGCGCGCTATGTTCGGGTGAATGAGACCGGGCAAAGCGTGGGTTTCATCACCCCGCTCACGCATAATTTCTGCGAAAGCTGCAACCGCGTCCGGGTGACCTGCACCGGTGAGATTTATACGTGCCTTGGCCAGGAGGGAAAATCAGACCTGCGCGCGCCTTTGCGGGCGTCAACCGACGACGAACTATTGCAGGGCGCTATTCGCGCAGCCATCGGGCTTAAGCCCAAAGGTCATGACTTTGATTACTCGCGCGGTGTCTCAGACGGGCAGATGACCCGCCATATGAGCCACACAGGCGGCTAGAGTGACGCCTGCCCTCGCGCTCTATTTGATCGCCTCACGGTATGCGGCCCCGATGGTCCTGCGGCGTGCGGTGCGCGATCTGCCAACCGCGCGCCACGCAGAGCGGTTAGGAAAGCCGACTGGCCCGGTTGAGCGTGGCATGACATGGGTCAACGCCGCCAGCGTCGGTGAATTGCAGGCAGTCTTGCCGCTTCTGCCAGACCTTGGAAATTGTCTGGTCACAACACACACGCACACAGCCGCAGCCATCGCCGAAGATGCTGGGTGCCGGCATCAATTTACACCTATAGACAGCCCGCGCGCGGTCACCACGTTCTTAAACACCTGGGCACCCAACCGCGCCGTGTTTGTTGAAGCAGAAATGCCACCGCGGTTGATCCGGGCACTTGCGGCACGCCGCGTGCCTTTGGCGTTGGTCGCAGCGCGCCCGTCTAAAACGCGCGCGCGGGTTCCACGCACAGCTGCGCGCTTGCTTGGCACCTGCCAAGTCATGACGGCGGCAAGTGATGAGGTGGCCCAAGAACTGGCTGGTTTGGGGCTTCGGGTCAATGCCGTGGAAGATCTTAAAGCGAGCGCACCGACGATCCCGATCGCACCGAACCTGCGCGCCAAATGGGCCCCGATTGCAAAGCGCCCGGCTTGGATTGCAGCCTCTACCCACGAGGGCGAAGACGCAGCAATCCTTGCCGCCCACCAAAAGCTTCGCAAGACTCACCCCAATGCCCTGCTCATCCTTGCGCCCCGTCACCCCGGGCGCGCTGAAGCGCTTTGCGCTTTGGCCAAAGCGCAATTTGGCCTGCCGGCGTCCCGCCAAAGCGTCGAAGATAACCCAACAGTCGCACCCGTGCATGTTGTTGATACGATGGGCGAATTGCCTGTGTTTCATGAAATGACCGCCGTCACATTTTTGGGTGGATCTTTTGTGGATGTGGGCGGACATTCTCCTTACGAAGCCGCACGTTATGGCACGCACATTCTTACGGGTTCCGGCATCGCCAACCATGCGCCGGGCTATGCTGAGATCCCACATCGGATCACGACACCAGCCACCCTCGCGCAGGACGTTCTCGCTTGCCTCGAAATGCCAAGACCAGCCCCGTTGGCGCCACGGCCTCCGTCAGCGACGCTTGCCGCCTTGGCCAAGGCCGGTTTTACAAAGACGTAAGGCCACGCCGGCTCAAAAAATCCAACGCCGTGCGATCTTCGATCACATCCGTTTCGATCATCTCAACATTGCGCCAAACGCGCGCTGCATGTTTGGCCTGCTCAACTGTCTTGTTTGATCCGCGCGCAATCTTTGCGCGCAGCTCTGCGTCGCTGCGCGTATAGTAGTGATTGAGCTGTAACGCGGATGAGCTGACAAATTGCGCGGTTGCGCGTGCGGTGTGCCGGGCCAATTGCCCTTGGTCGTTGAAGCCTTCGCCCGATCCGTCGATTTCAAATTCATGCACCTGAACCGCTGTCACACGGCACGCATCAACAATGCACTTAAACTTCAAAACGCGCGGCGTGGTCAGCGGGTCTCGATTGCGAAGCAGATAATTGGGCAGCATCCCGCCCTGTGGTGGCGTGTCATGCCCGCAGCGTCCAAACATCGCCCAAGGCAATGATAGGCACCCAAAATCGCCTAAGCCGTTCAAAACCTCCGGCACGGTGTCATCCATCCGCGGAATGATAAATTCATCCGGATCGATAAAGGCCAACCATCGGAATCGCCCGCCGAAATTACGAATTGCATGTGCAAAGCTGAGCGCTTGGTTGTGTAATTCGGCCCCGCTGCGCGCATCGGTAAGCCGCTGGTCCCATGGGATCACTGTGACTTGATCATGCCCGACAGCCGCGATAAGCGCGTCTACCGTGCCATCGCCCGGCCCGTTATCATACGCGATGAAATGGGACACGCCTGCCAGAACATGAAATTTTGCCCATTCCGCGATATGTTTGGCTTCGCCTCGCAGAATGACCGCAATGGCCAGTCCGCTTCGATCCGCGTGGGCAACGGGCGGCGAGACTTGAAGCTTAGACACGGTGCGAGAGCGAAACAGACCTAACATCCCCATGCCTCTTTCAGCTTTGCTTTCGTCCGCGATTGGTCAAGTTTGGTGCCATCCATCGGAACAAAGTAATCATCCAATAGATAGCCAAGCAATGCCATTCGGTGCTGTTGATCAAAAGCAAGCGCGTCCGGCGCCGCGCAAAAATGGGTCAATTCTTCTTGCGAGCGCGCGGGTGTCACAAGACCGGGTTGGGCGAAATAGGCATCTCCTGTCACGATGACGGGGCGGTCCAGTAAGAAACTCTCAAGCGCCAGTGAAGAATTGATGGTGATCACACCTTTTGACGCGCGGATCTGGGCAAATGTGTCAGTTCTGTTGTCCAAGATGATCCGTCCGGGGGCGATTGCCTCGGCCCAACGCAAAAGCGCCGTTAGGGACACTTTCGAAGACGGATGTTCCTTGAGCCGTATATGCCAGCCTTCGGGAAGGGATTGTGCCGACTGTGTCACCGCGACAATAAAGTTTTGAACGCTTTGGGCCCAGCCAGCGAAAACCGTGATCTGGCTGTCATTCGGGACTTGCAGCGGACAAAAAAGAAAGGGTGCGTCCGGGAGCACACCCGCCTCTTGCCCAACGCGCCCGGCGCGTGCGGTCAGGGCATTGGCCAAATCTTTTGCGCGCGCCGGTGAAAGCGGTTGATCGCCCAACGCAGATTTCTGGCGCGGCACGCTGCTTTCAGCATTTAATCCTTCGGGATCAAGGGTCACGTATCCTTTGAAAGGGGCCAACTCAGCGAAAAGCCGGGCGGCTCCAGCATCACGCGCACCTTGCATAAAGGCCATGCGCGATCCGGTCAGCCCATTCCAACACAACGCAAGATCGCCGGGCGCAAACTGCGCGCGCGCCCAGTTATATTGCCCAGCAATCAAGGCGCGCTTCATAGGTTTGACCAATCCCCGCGCACGGCGCTTTGCGCGCATCATGGCAACGTCAGCGCGCGCGCGCGTTTCGGAATAGCCCCGCATTTGCACGCCAATCGCTTGGATCGTTTGGGATTGGGCACCAAACTGCGCGCGCGCAACCTCGGCGACCCCTCCGAAAACGGCATCCTTGAGCGGATGGTAGCCCCGCAGAATGGTGAGTGTCGGGGACAACCGCGGCTTAGCCCGCAAGCGGGAGGCGCTGCTCCACAATGCCGGTCCACCAGCTACAACCCGCGGGGATGGCATCATCGTTGAAGTTGTACTCAGGGTGGTGAACGCTGGCGCCTTCGCCATTCCCCACAAGGATGTACGCGCCGGGCCGCGCGTTCAGGAAATAGGCAAAATCTTCGCCCCCCATCACCAGCGGCGCGTCATCACATTGGCCAGAGACGGATTTCGCGACATCCGCGGCGAATTCAGTCTGTTCATCACTGTTCACCATCACCGGATACCCACGGTGATAATGCACGTCAGCCACACCACCAAAGGCCTGTGCCGTCGTCTGTGCGACCTGTGTCAGCCGCTCTTGCACCATATCCTGAACCTCCGGATCCAAGGTGCGGACGGTGCCCAATAAGGTCACACTCTGGGGGATCACGTTATGGGCCTTGGATGAGGTCTCAAACGAGGTGACAGAAAGAACCGCCTGTTTCACCGGGTCAAGATTGCGCGCCACAATAGATTGCAACGCGATCACCACATGAGACGCCATAACGGTTGTATCGATCCCATCATGCGGTTTTGCCGCATGCGCGCCCTTGCCAGTGAGCGTGATCGTGAATTGATCCGCCGCAGCAAAGAAAGGCCCCGGGCGGATCGCGAATTTGCCCAATTCCAACCCCGGCCAATTGTGCATGCCATAGACCTCTGACACGTTCCAGCGCTCCAGAATCCCGTCTTTGACCATTTCGTCACCGCCACCGCCGCCCTCTTCGGCAGGTTGAAAGATTACAAGGACATCCCCCGCGAATTGGCGTGTCTCGGCCAAATACTTGGCCGCACCCAACAACATCGCTGTATGGCCATCATGCCCGCAAGCATGCATCGCGCCGGGCGTCTTAGACGCATACTCAAGGCCCGTTGCCTCGTGGATTGGAAGCGCGTCCATATCCGCGCGCAAGCCGATCGTTGTGCCCTTGGCTTTGCCCTTGATCAAGCCGACAACCCCAGTGCGCCCAAGCCCTTCAACCACTTCGTCACAGCCAAAAGCGCGGAGCTTTTCAGCAACCGTGGCACTGGTGCGATGCGTCTCAAACAAGATCTCGGGATGCTCATGCAAGTCACGGCGCCATTCCGATATTTCTGGCAAAAGCTCTGCAAAGCGGTTCTTTACGGGCATGTGGGGGTCCTTCAGGTCAATGTTAGAGCGCATAAACGCGCATGTATCGGTGAATTAAAACTCTATATGGCGCGTGTCTGCGCTGTCTCAATGCTGCCATAGCACGCAAAACAGGGAGGCGAGCACAGAACATCGCGCCTGATCTTGTATGCCGTTACCTGCAGCATGTGCGAATTGTTGAGGAACAGCAAAGACTGATGTCATTGGCAGTCCGAAACCAGCCGATCCAAAAACACTTCACCTGCTTCAAACTGCTGCACCGTTATGAACTCGTTAGGTTGATGCGCAAGGGCGATATCGCCGGGCCCGCAAATCACCGTGCTATAGCCGCCATGCTGAAACCAGCCGCCATCGGTTCCATACGGGACAGTATGATCGCCGTTATCGCCGGTTAACCTGCGCGCCAAAAGATCTGCTGGACCACCAGGATCGGGTGACACTCCTGGCCCGGGTGCCAGAATGCGGCAGGTCACACCGGCATCTGGGTGTTGCGCTTTCAACTCAGCGTCAACGCTCTCACAGAACTTTTGAAACGCAAAGAAATGGCGGCCATCCATTTCGGACGGCACATTGCGCACATCCACCGAAAACGAACAATCCTTGGCCGTAATGTTGTGAGCAGTGCCGCCATTGAGCATGCCAACATGCAACGTCGTGTAGGGCGGATCAAAGGCCGCGTCTTCGGCGGCCACGGGCGCGCCCCGGTTTGCTTCGGACCGCAGTCGCAGCCATTCGATAAGGCGGGCAGCAACCATTGTTGCGCTGATGCCGTCATGCATCTTTGACGAATGCACCTCAAACCCGCGCACATCCACAAAACAGGCGTCACAGCTTTTGTGGCCACCAACAACCTGCATGCCGGTTGGCTCCCCGACAATGACCGCATCTGCGCGGGGTAAATCACGTTTCATGGCCTCAACCAACGGGCGCGCACCCAACAGCCCAACCTCTTCGTCATAAGATAACGCGATCTGGATCGGGCGCTTGAGATTGGTCATACGCGGGACTGCCGCCAAAGCCAGCGCAACAAATCCCTTCATATCCGTCGTGCCACGGCCAAAGAGCTTGCCGTCTTTCTCAACAACTTCCCAAGGGTTCGTGACCCAATCCTGCCCATCTACAGGCACAACATCTGTGTGCCCCGAAAGGATAACGCCGCCCTCGATCTGTGGGCCAATATGAGCATAAAGATTGGCCTTTTGCCCTGTCTCATCATAGTCACGCAGGCAGGTGACCCCGTGGGAATTGAGATACTCTTCTACAAAATCAATAAGCGGCAGATTGCTGTCGCGGCTGACCGTCTGGAACGCAATAAGGCGTTCCAGCATTTCACGAGATGTCAGGTCCATCAGGTCGCTCGCTTGTACCCGGCCCACTCGCCCTGAAGCACAAGATGATCTGGGCCAACGGTATCGTATACACTCGGTGCCGGAGAATATTCCAAAGGATGTATGGGTGATGGGATCGGCCGAAAATTCAGCTCTTTTTCAGATTTGCGCTTAGTCGGGTCTGCAACGGGCACAGCCTTGAGCAATGACCGCGTATATTCATGCTGTGGGTTTTCAAAAATCGCGCGGCGCGGCCCCATCTCAACGATTCGGCCCAGATACATAACGCCCACGTGGTGCGACACGCGTTCAACCACCGCCATGTCATGCGAAATGAAGAGCATTGAAATACCAAGCTCTGCCTGAAGCTCCATGAGCAGGTTCAGAACCTGCGCCTGAACGGAAACATCAAGCGCCGAAACGGCCTCATCCGCAACAATCAGTTTGGGGTTCAGCGCCAGTGCGCGCGCTATCGCAATTCTTTGGCGTTGTCCGCCAGACAGCTCATGCGGAAAGCGTTGCATAAAGCTGCGCGGCAGCTCAACACGGTCAAAAAGCTCAGCCACGCGATCCGCCTTGGCCTGCCCTTTGAGTAAACCATAATTTTCAATTGGTTCAGCGACTTGCTCGGACAACTGCATCTGAGGGTTTAAGCTGGCAAAGGGATCCTGAAAGATCATCTGCATCTCGCGCCGGGCATCGCGAAGCTCGGATTCGCTGAGCGCCATCACATCCATACCACCAAGCATCACGGAGCCGCTTACAGGCTCCGTAAGACGCAACAAGGACCGCCCACAAGATGATTTACCGCAACCAGATTCCCCCACGAGGCTAAGCGTTTGACCTGATTTGATCGAAAAGCTCACATCTTCAACCGCGTGCACCTGCGCCACCGTGCGGCGAAAGAAACCGCCTTTGACAGGAAAGCGTGTGGTCAAGTTTTTGATCTCCAGCAGGACCTCTTCCTTACCAGTGATCGGTGTTGGCTCCGTATCTTCGGCGCCCATGAGCTTCATCGGTTCGGGCAAATCCGTGCCGTTCATTTCGCCAAGCCGGGGCACGGCAGCCAGCAATGCTTGGGTATACGGGTGTTTTGGGGCGTTGAAAATTTGTTCAACCGGGCCCTCTTCCACCTTTTCTCCACGGAACATCACAACAACCCGGTCCGCCATTTGCGCCACGACGCTCATATCATGCGTGATGAACATCACGGCTGTTCCGGTTTCGCGCTTGAGCCGGTCTATCAACGCAAGAATTTCAGCTTGGATTGTCACGTCGAGCGCGGTTGTTGGCTCATCGGCAATCAAAAGCTTGGGTTCACAAGCCAGCGCCATAGCAATCACAACCCGCTGCCGCATCCCGCCGGACAATTCGTGCGGGTATTGAGTAAGACGGCGCTCTGGCTCCGGGATACGCACTTGTTGCATCAACTCCAAGGCACGGGCCTTAGCTTCGGTCTTGGTCATGTTTTTGTGGATGATCAAACCTTCTGTCAGCTGGCGTTCGATGGTGAACACCGGGTTGAGAGATGTCATCGGCTCCTGAAAGATCATCCCGATCTCATTGCCTCGCAAACCCCGCATGGAATTCATGCTGCGCTTGGCGACATCTTCAGGGCCGTCACCATTCCCGCGATCAAAGAGCAGCTCGCCACCCGCGATCTTGCCACCGCCGTATTCAACCAAGCGCATCAAGGACAGCGATGAAACCGACTTGCCCGATCCGGACTCGCCGACCACACAGACAGTCTCTCCCGGATTGATATGGAATGACACATCCTTAACGCCAACGATGGTCCCGCCTTTGGTTTCGAATTCGACTCGCAAGTTTTTGATATCGGCAACGGGTGTGTGGTCCAGCATGTGCGCCTCATAAGCTGTGTGAGCGCGCCGAAAATGGCCCGCAACTCACGCTAGGCCGCCCCGCGCGCAGGTGTCAAACCTCCACACCCACATTCCGCGGACTTGACGCTAAATTTTTGAGCGTTCGGTCAAATTTTCGCCTGCACGCCCTAACGCAAGGCTTGCATTAGCCGAAAAACCTGTTTGTCATAGATGCATGAGCGTCTGGGGGACCAATCGAACTACGGCTGTGGCCGGAACGCATGTGATGGAAATCAAATGTTGCTCCTGCTCGGTTAAAATGTGCTTTAACAATAGGTTGAGGCTAGTAGTTCAAGTGGCGACTCTTAGTCAGCATCATGAAACAAAACAAACCGGGAGAGTTTTATGACCTTCAAATCAGCCCTATTGGGCGCGGCCGCCGCTGTTGCGCTGGCCCCTGCTGCATTCGCCGAGCGCGGTGCAGACGGTGAAGTCCGCATTATCTATTGGCAGGCTCCATCGATTCTAAACCCATTCCTTTCTGGCGGTACAAAGGACGTTGAATCTGCGTCTATGATCGTTGAGCCACTGGCGCGCTACAACGAAAAAGGCGAGCTGGTTCCTTGGCTCGTGGACGAAGTACCAACTGTCGATAACGGTGGTGTCGCCGCTGATCTGACATCCATCACATGGAAAATCACGCCAGGCCTTACATGGTCCGATGGATCACCTTTCACATCCGCGGATGTGAAGTTTACCTATGAATATTGCACGGCGCCTGATGGTGGCTGTGCTCAGGTTACAAAATTCGAAGGCGTTGAAAGCGTAGACACACCTGACGATTTGACTGTGACAGTCAACTTCGCTGGTCCAACGCCGAACCCTTACGGCCCCTTCGTTGGTGGTGAGAGCCCGATCCTGCAAGCCGCACAATTCGCGGACTGTGTGGGTGCTGCGGCCTCAACATGTACCGAAGAGAACTTTAACCCAATCGGCACCGGCCCATTCGTTGTGGATGATTTCAAACCAAATGACGTGATCGTCATGTCGGCCAACTCCAACTACCGCGACCCAGCAAAGCCTGCCTTTGCAAAAGTCACGTTCAAAGGTGGTGGTGATGCAACGGCTGCTGGCCGTGCCGTTATGGAAACGGGCGAATATGACTATGGCTGGAACCTGCAGCTTGCGCCCGACGTGATTGCGCAAATGCAAGAAGGTGGCAAAGGGACACCGGTTGCGGGCTTTGGTCCATTGGTTGAGCGGATCATGCTCAACAACGCAAACCCAGATGCGGCACGTGGTGAGCTTCGCTCGGTCAAAGACGATCCAGCTGGCCCATCTGAGCACCCGTTCCTTGGCGATCCTGCGGTTTACAAAGCGCTTTCCATGGCGATCGACCGCGAGCTTCTGGTTGAAGTGGGCTATGGTCAAGCTGGTAAAGTGACATGTAACTGGGTGCCTGCACCTGATGCATTCAACTCTACATCTTTGAGCTGTACACCACAGGACATCGCGGGCGCAAACGCGATGCTCGACGAAGCTGGTTACCTTGATACTGATGGTGACGGGATCCGCGAAGCAGATGGCGTTCCGATGTCGATGCTGTATCAGACTTCCACAAACGCTGTGCGTCAGGATTTCCAAGCTCTGATCAAATCGTGGTGGGCTGAGATCGGGATCGAAACGGAACTTCGTAACCTTAACGCGTCTGTGTTCTTTGGTGGTGACGCTGGGTCCCCAGACACGTTCCAAAAGTTCTATGCTGACGTACAAATGTACGCCAACACGTTCAACGGAACGGACCCACAGTCTTATCTAGGCAACGCGCTTTGCGACAAAGCTCCACGTCCAGACAGCCAGTGGCAGGGTGAGAACATCTCGCGCTTCTGCATGGCAAGCTTCGATGAGCTGCACGCGCAGCTGCAATCGACTGCTGGCATCGCTGAGCGCGCCGAAATCGGTAAAGCTCTGAACGATATGGCCGTTGAGAATGGCGCGATGATCCCACTGGTGCACCGTGGCCGTCTCTCGGCGCACGCGAATTCGCTGGGTGGCGTTATCCTGAACGTTTGGGACAGCGAACTGTGGAATGTGGCCGATTGGCACCGCATCGACGGCTAAACGCCTTTGATTGATGCGGTCAACGCATCCTCGCCTTCCCCCCGTTGCGGCACTGTCCGCGCGCGGGGGAAGGCAGCCCTCCTCCCTTCCTCCCATTCTCATATGTCGAGACGCTCATGCTGACCTACACGATCAGACGCCTTGTCCTCGCTGTGCCCACGCTATTCTTCATCTCTCTGGTGATTTTTCTGCTGTTGGAGCTGGCTCCGGGCGATCCTATGGCGCAGGTGCCGCTCACCGTCCCTGCCGAAGTTAAAGAACAGATGCGCGAGGCGCTCGGCGTTGGACAGCCAATTTGGATCAGCTTTCCCAAATGGCTCTACCAGTTTTTTGTGATTGAGCCCCAAGTGCTCTTTGATCACTACTTTGGCACGTCGTTCTCAGAGGGCGATTTCCGAGCGATCTCTTGGCAGACCCGTTCCCCCGTGATGGACATCGTCGTGCAACGCTTGCCCCAGACACTCTGGGTGGTCGGCACGGCCTATGTGGTTGGGTTTGCGATTGCGATCCCGGTTGGGATCTATTCAGCATACCGCCAATACTCCCTGTTCGACAACGCAGGCACATTCGTTACGATGGTTGGCTTCTCCGTTCCACCGTTTTTCTCGGGGGTTTTGGTGATTGTGATCTTCTCTGTTCAGCTTGGCTGGTTCCCGTCGATTTACGATACGACGCTGGTCGTCAATTCTTGGGAAACCTTCGTTAAGCAAATCAATCAAATGTTCCTGCCGGTCATGGTGCTGGCGCTTCAAATCACCAGCCAAATCAGCCGCTTTATGCGCTCGTCTATGCTCGACAATCTCAATCAGGACTATGTGCGCACCGCACGCGCTAAGGGTCTTAAGGAGCGGACGGTTGTGATGGTTCACGTGGTCCGCAACTCGATGATCCCGGTGGTCACCGTGATGGCGCTGAGCGTGCCGCAAATCTTTGGCGGGGCGATCATCACTGAGCAAGTGTTCAAGGTGAATGGGATCGGCCAGCTCTTGATCACTGCGATCGAGGCAAATGACCTGCCGATGGTTCAAACGCTAACATTTATTTTTGCGGTGCTGATCGTACTGTTCAACCTGATCGCGGATGTTCTGTATGGCATCCTTGATCCCCGGATTAGGTATGAGTGACCGCCATGAGTGATTACGACACCAACACCCCGAAAGCCCCAGACACCGCCACCGCGATGGATGGAGCAGCAGAAGGTTTGACAGGACGCACGCCCTTGTCTGACCCAATCCCTGTGGCCCCACCCAAAAGCCAATGGGCTGACGTATGGAGCCAATTCACCCACCACCGCGGCGCGATGATTTCTTTGTTTATCCTTGCTGTCATTGTGCTTGGCGTGTTCCTTGGGCCGTTCATCTGGCGCGCCGATCCACAGGCGATCCCTTCGGTTGTGGATATGATCAAGCAGCGCGATGCGCGGCCTGTTTATGTTACCCTTTGGGACGGCTCCGCAAAAACAACATGGGCCAACCCGCTGGGCACAGACAATCTGGCGCGCGATAATCTGGCCCGCCTGATGTATGGCGGTCGGGTCTCCATCGCCGTGGGCCTTCTTGCGATGGCGCTGTCTATTGTACTGGGTGCATTCATCGGTGTCGTGGCTGGGTACTTCCGCCGCCTTGATGCACCGCTTATGCGCTTGACCGACCTTTTCCTTGCGCTGCCATTGCTTCCGCTAATCCTTGTCGGGTCGCTCTTGTTTAGAGAGCCGCTCGCGGCCGTGTTTGGCATTGAGGGCGGCACCTTCGTTCTTATTGTTAGCCTGATCGGGATCACCAGCTGGATGCAAACGGCACGCATCGTGCGCGGCGATGTTTTGGCTCTTAAGGAGCGGGAATTCGTGTTGGCAGCAAAATCCGTGGGCACACAGCCCGGTAAGCTGATCCGCAAACATGTTCTGCCCAATGTGATGTCACCTATCATGGTGTCGGCGACCCTTGGCATCGCCACAGCGATCATTACTGAATCTGCGCTCAGCTTTCTTGGGTTCGGCTTCCCACCCGATTTCCCCACATGGGGGCGTCTGTTGAATGACAGCGTTGACCGGATGGTGCTGTATCCTGAAAGGGTGGTCTGGCCCGGCCTTTTGATCTCGCTGACTGTGCTTTGCGTCAATTACCTTGGTGACGGTCTGCGCGACGCCTTGGATCCGCGCATTCGCGGGCGGTAAGCCCAAAAGATCCACATGTCCTTCCAAAAGGGCCCGCCCAATCGGCGGGCCTTTTTGCCGTCTACTGGGCTGCGGGTTTGCTTTCCATAAACAGCCTGATGCGCCGCACGGTCCACCAAACACCAAGGATGGCCAAAAGGGTCACAACTGCCCCTGCATAGGTTTTTGACAAACCCATCTGCCCGATCAGTGGCCCGAGAATATAAAGCGTGACCTGTGCCCAAAAAACTCCTCCAAATTTGTGTTGAGTCTGCCCAACAAAAGGACGGACAAATGAAGGCACGAATTGCGAATGAACATATCATAGCGATGATCAAGGAGCAGGAAGCTGGACGGAAAACTGCTGATGTATGTCGGCAGCATGGGATCAGTTCAATGACGTTTACAAATACAAATCAAAGT